>NZ_JBKCLH010000091.1:0-2890 GCF_046300915.1 Roseateles sp.
GCATGGCTTCAGTCGAGCGCTTCAAGTCTTGGCGCGGCCTTTGCGTGCCTTGCTGACGGTGGCTTGCGCCTCGGCCTCGGCCGCTGCTTCACCGTGGTCGTACTTGGCGATGAAATCGCGCACTTCCGGGTAGACCTTCTCGCGCCAGCGGCGGCCGGAGAAGATGCCGTAATGCCCGGCGCCGACGGCATCGTAGTGGTACTGATGCTCGGGCGCGATGCCGGAGCACAGCGCATGGGCGGCACGGGTCTGTCCGGCGCCAGAGATGTCGTCCAACTCGCCTTCCACGGTCAATAGGGCTGTGCCTTGGATGTCCTGTGGGCGAACCAGCTGACCCTTGACGTTCCAGGTTCCGTTGACCAGCGCAAAGTCCTGGAACACGGTCTTGATGGTGTCCAGGTAGTACTCGGCCGGCATGTCCAGCACGGCGTTGTACTCATCGTAGAACTGGCGGTGGGACTCGGCACTGTCATCGTCGCCGCGCACCAGGTCCAGGAAGTAGTCGTAGTGCGAGCTCAGATGCCGGTCCGGGTTCATGGCCACGAAGCCCGTGTGCTGCATAAAGCCCGGGTAGACCGCGCGACCGGCGCCCGGGTAGTTGGGCGGCACGCGGTAGATGACGTTGTTCTCGAACCAGCTGAAGCTGCGGTTCATGGCCAGGTTGTTGACGGCCGTCGGGCTTCTGCGGGCGTCGATGGGGCCGCCCATCATGGTCATGGAGCGCGGTGTGGCTTCGCCGCGGCTGGCCATCAGGGAGATGGCGGCCAGCACCGGTACCGTGGGCTGGCAGACCGAGATCACGTGGCAGTCGGCCGCACCGATATGGCGGATGAAGTCCTGCACATAGGCGATGTAGTTATCCAGATGGAAGGGGCCCACCTCCAGCGGCACGAAGCGGGCATCGGTCCAGTCGGTGATGAAGACCTTGTGATCCTTCAGCAACTGGCGCACGGTGTCGCGCAGCAGGGTGCTGTGGTGGCCCGAGAGCGGCGCCACCACCAGCACCGTGGGCTGGTCCTTCATCTTGGCAAGCACGGCCGGGTCATCGGTGTAGCGCTTGAAGCGCAGCAGACGGCAGAAAGGCATTTCTAGCGGCACCAGTTCCTGCACGGCCACGTCCACGCCGTCGACCTCCACACTGTGGATGTTGAAGGCCGGCTTCTCATACTCCTTGGCCAGGCGGTGCATCAGGTCCAAGCCCGCCGACACCCGCTGTGACAGGGGCAGATGGGTGAAGGGCGAGAGCGGGTGGCTGTAGAGCTTGGCCGAAGCGCTGGCGAACTCCGCAAAGGGGCTCAGCAGGGCTCGCTGGGTTTCGTAGAGCTGATACAGCATGGAGGGACCTCGCTAAGGGATGGCTGGTGGCCGTGAACCGGATTGCGGGCAGGATCTCGCAACCCGGTAATGGTGCCAGAAATGTTGCAGCGCAACATTACACCGGGCTGGCGGCGGGCCAAAGCCGGCAGGAATGCGCGTTCTGCCCAGCTTCTCAGCTCTTGAGCACGGTCGCCATCGCCTGGGCGACAGCCGGCAGGTTCTTTTCGTTCAGCGCAGCCACGCAGATGCGGCCGGAGTCCACGCCGTAGACGCCGAACTCGCTGCGCAGGCGCTGCATCTGGGCGGCGCTCAGCCCCGAGTAGCTGAACATGCCCTTCTGGCGGGTGACGAAGCTCAGGTCCTGGGTGACGCCGGCGGCCCGCAGGGCCTGGACCAGGGCCTCACGCATGGCGCGGATGCGCAGACGCATGCCGGCCAGCTCGTCCTCCCAGAGCTGGCGCAGGGCGGGGGTGGACAGCACGGTGGCCACGACCTGGGCGCCATGGGTGGGCGGGTTGGAGTAGTTGGTGCGGATGACGATCTTCAGCTGGCTCAGCACCTTGGTGCTTTCCTCGGCCGTGGCGCAGACCACCGAGAGGGCGCCCACGCGCTCGCCATAGAGCGAGAAGCTCTTGGAGAAGCTGGTGGAGACGAAGAAGTCCAGGCCGCTGGCCAGGAACTGCTGGATCACGGCGCCGTCTTCGGCGATGCCCTCGCCAAAGCCCTGGTAGGCCATGTCCAGGAAGGCCACCAGGCCGCGCGCCTTGACGGCGTCCACCACCTGAGCCCACTGGGCCGGCGTGAGGTCATAGCCGGTGGGGTTGTGGCAGCAGGCATGCAGCACGACCACGGTGCCGGCGGGGGCTGCGTTCAGTGCGGCCAGCATGCCCTCGAAATTGATGCCGCGGGCGGCAGCGTCGTAGTAGGGGTAGTTCTCGACCGGGAAGCCGGCGTTGGTGAACAGGGCGCGGTGGTTTTCCCAGCTCGGGTCGGAGATCAGCACCTTGGCGCCCGGGTTCAGGCGCTTGAGGAAGTCGGCGCCGATCTTCAGGCCGCCGGTGCCGCCCAGGGCCTGCACCGTGGCCACGCGCTTGGCGGCCAGCACGGCGCTGCCGGCGCCGAAGACCAGCTCCTGCACGGCCTTGTCGTAGGCGGCGATGCCGTCGATGGGCAGGTAGCCGCGGGCCTTGGGATCGGCCTGCATCTGGGCTTCGGCCTGGGCCACGCACTTCAGCAGGGGCAGCTTGCCGTTCTCGTCGTAGTAGACGCCGACGCCCAGATTGACCTTTGCGGGGTTGGTGTCGGCGTTGAATTGCTCGTTGAGGCCCAGGATGGGGTCGCGGGGGGCCATTTCGACGGCGGCAAACAAGGACATGGACGGCTTTCCTGACATGACGGTGGCAAGAGCGTTCGAGCAATCGAACGGCGCCTGCGCTACCCTTGCGGGTTGCCCAGCCTTGCGATTTTAGGTGGGCCCTTCGCTTCTCTCTTTGTTACTGACCCGGCTCCAGCACATGCAAGATTCAGATCGCCTCATTGACAAAACCGCCGAAGGCGCTGAGGCGCCCAAGGG
>NZ_JBKCLH010000092.1:0-12028 GCF_046300915.1 Roseateles sp.
AGAAGCGGCGCAGGTCGAGGACCGGGGTCTGGCCGCGGTGGTCGGCGAGGCTGGGGCCGCTGGAGCAGCCGCTGAGCAAGGCGCCGGCGGTGGCACCGCTGCCCAGCAGCAAAAGTTGGCGTCGGGTGGTTGGGGACATGACAGTTCTCGTGGGGCAGCAGGGAATCAGGGTTCGGCGCCGGGGCTGCGTGCCCAGCGCCAGAGCAGGGCGGCGGCCAAGAGCTTGAGCGCGCAGGGCAGGGCCACATAGGCCAGTCCCAGGGCCTGCAGCGCCTCGGGCGCGCGAGCGCCGGGGGTGTAGCCCGCCAGGGCCAGCAGGGGCAGGGCCGCGCCTGCGGCCAGGCCGAGATTGAGCTTGCTGGCGGCCGTCCACCAGCCGGCGTAGGCGCCGGATAGCGCGCCATGACCGGCCCGCTGGACCAGGCCGGTCAGCAGGGCGCCGGGCAGGGCCAGATCGGCCCCCAGGGCCACGCCGCTGGCCAGGCAGACCGCCAGAAATCCGCCGCGCGCGCCTGCCGGCAAGGCCAAGGCGCCCGCAAAGGCGAGCACCGCCAGGCCCATGCCAAGCAGCCAGGCATGGCTCAGGCCCAGGCTGCCGACCAGACGCAGCCACAGCGGTACCGAGAGGGCGGCGGCCAGAAAGTAGGCAAACAGATAGAGGGGCAAGCCGGCCGTGTCCTGCAGCCGGTCCTGCACGAAGAACACCAGCAGCGTTGCCGGAACGGCGCTGGCGATGCCATTGGCCATGAAGACGGCCAGCAAGCCGCGAAAAGGCTTGTTGCCCAGCGGAGCGCGCCAGGCACCGGCCAGGGCGTCGTCCGAGCCGGCGACTCTGGCCGGCCGTGGTGCCGCTCGCAGCAGCATGGCGAGGCCCAGCGCCAGCGTCAGCAGCAAGACGCTGGTGCTCCAGGGCAGCCCCACCAAGGTCGGCAGCACGCTGGCCAGCAAGACGCCCACGAGGCCGAAGCCCTCGCGCCAGGCCACCACCCGAGCGCGCTGCGGCGCGTCACCGCCCAGGCGGGTGCCCCAGGCCTGATGCAGCACGCTCAGGGCGCTGAAGGCCAGATAGGTGAACACCAGACTCGCCACCAGCCAGGCCAGCAGGGGCGCGGGTGAGCTCGCGTAGTCGGGCCAGGGCGGGAAGAAGAGGGCAGCAAAGCCCAGGCCCAGCACCAGGCCGGCCAGCAGGGCCAGGCCGCGCACGGCGCCCAGGGAGCGGCCGAAGAGCCGGTCCACGCCCTGGCCGATCAAGGGGTCGAGCAGGGCGTCGGCCGAACGGGTGAGCAGCAGTACCAGGCCCAGCAGGGCCAGGGGCACGCCGTGGTTCTGGGCGTAGTGCTGGGGCAGGCTCACATAGAGCGGCAGGGCCAGGAAGGCCAGGGGCAGGCCCAGGGCTCCATAGGCCAGACCGGCGCGCGGGGGCAGGGCCGCGTCCGCGGCGTTCACGTGCGCAGCTCCGGGCCCAGCAGCTGGCGGCGCAGGGCCGGAGCGCTGGTGGAGGGGGCCAGCCAGATGCCGAAGAAGCGGCGTGCGAACTCGGCATCCTGCGTCTCGGCGGTGGGCCGGCCGTTGTGCAGAAAGCGCACGCGGCCCGAGGGCTCGGACAGGCCGGTGAGGCGCTCACCCGCGCTCACGTCCGGAAAGGCGCGACGCATCAGGGCCAGCCATTCGCTCGCGCGCCCTTCGTCCAGCGGACCGGCGCGGCGCATCTCGTCGACGGATCGTTCCGCGATCGACTCGCCTTTGAGTGTGCGCGCATAGCGCAGCTCCAGGGCCAGCGGCTGGCGCAGATAGTCCGGATCCAGAGGCCCAGGCGGCGCCCAGAGCCGCGCCTCATACACCGAGAGGCCGAAGAAGCGAAACTCGCCCGCCCCCACCAGGCGCACGTCGGGCAGCGCCTCGCGTACTTCAGGCGGCGGCGCAGGCCGCATCTGGGCCTGAGCGCGGACGGCCAGCGGCAGAGCCGGCATGCCGGCGGCCAGCAGCAGGAGGGCGCGGCGCTTCATGATCATCTGTCCTCGTCTGCGGCAGCCTCAGGCCGCTTCCTGGGGGCGGCGCAGCGTGAACTGCACCACATCGGTATCACCCTGGGCGAAGCCGGCCTCGCAATAAGCCAGATAGAAGCGCCAGGTGCGCATGAAGCGGCGATCGAAGCCCTGCTCGCGCAGCACGGCCTCGCGCTCGTTGAATCGCACATGCCAGCGCCTGAGGGTCTCGGCATAGTCGCGGCCGAAGGCCAGCTGGCGCTCCAGCACCAGCCCGTGACGCTGCGCCAGTTCCTCGAAGGCCGAGATGCTGGGCAGCAGCCCGCCGGGGAAGATGTACTGCTGGATGAAGTCGGTCGAGCGTACATAGCGCTCGAACAATGCATCGCGGATCGTGATGGTCTGGATGCAGGCGCGCCCGCCGGGCTTGAGGCAATGCCGCAGAGTGCGGAAGTAGCTGTCCCAGTACTCGCGACCCACGGCTTCGAACATCTCGATGGAGACGATGGCGTCATACTGACCGGCAGGCTGGGATTCGCTCAGCTCACGGTAGTCCTGCAGGCGCAGATCGATCTGAGTTTCAAGACCCGCTTGGGCCACTCGCTCGCGGCCCCAGGCCAGCTGCTCGTGCGAGAGGGTGATGCCGGTGACCTGGGCGCCCCGACCCTGTGCCGCCGCCATGGCCAAACTGCCCCAGCCACAGCCCAGCTCCAGCACGCGGCTGCCAGCCTGCACGCCCGCCTCGTCCAGCGCGCGGCGGATCTTGGCCTGCTGGGCCTGCTGCAAGTCACCCTCGGGCCGGCCTTCGAACCAGGCGCTGGAGTAGCTCATGCTGGGGTCCAGCCACTCGGCGTAAAAGGCATTGCCCAGGTCGTAATGGGCGTGGATGTTGCGGGCGCTGCCGCTGCGCGTGTTGCGGTTGAGGGCATGGCGCAACAGGTAGACCAGGCGCCCCCACCAGGCGCCGTAGACCACACGCTCCAGGGCCTCGCGCTCGGCCAGCAGCAGCTTGAGCAGGGCGGCCAGATCGGGGCTGTCCCACAGGCCCTGGATATAGGCCTCGGCAAATCCGATGTCGCCGCTCTTCAGTGCCAGGGAGAAGACCCGCCAGTCGTGCAGATGCAGGCTGGCATGCAGAGGCCCTTGTCCCAAGCTGAGCTGCTGGCCGTCGGGCAGCTTCAGGTCGAGCTGCCCGTGACTCATGCGCGCGAGCAGGCTCAGCACGCGCCGGGCGGTGCCTGGCAGCGCCGAGGGGAGGGAGAGGGTGCTGGCAGTGGTGGTGTTCATCGGCTCAGGAAGTTTTCTGGGGCCGCGGGGCGGCGATGAAAGGGCACACGCTTGAGCCACAGGCGCAGCGCGTGCCAGTGAATGCGCAGCACAACACCCAGGGTGAGCAGGGGCATGCCGAAGAAGGCCCGCAGCACGCTGCTGGCCTTCAAGGCTTGCAGGGTGCCGCCCAGGCTGGTTTGCAGCAGTGCGCCTTGGGCATCGTCGTGGTCGACACGGACCAGGGCGTGGCGCGGTGATCCCGCATCGTCACGCCTGAGATGAAAGCGGAAGCGGTAGCGCCCTTCAAGGGCACAGAAGGGCGAGACATGCAGCAGCTTGGCTGCGCTCAGCTCAGCGCCCAGGCGCAGCTCCGGGCCGCTGAGGAGGTAGCAGTGACGGTCGCCGAAGGTGTTGTTCACCTCGGCCAGCAGGGCGGCGGGCGAGCCGTCGGCCCGCATCGCCCACCAGAAGCTGACCGGCTTGAAGGTGTGGCCCAGAATGCGCGGATAGGTCTGCAGCCAGATCTCGCCATCGGCATCGTGGATGTTCTCGCGGGCGAGCAGCTGCTCGAACCAGGCCAGCGCATCGGATCCGCCCTCGCCATGATCATGGTCGTGAAAGCTGAGCAGGCCCCAGCGATTGCGCCGCAGCCAGGGCTCGGGTTCTCGCCGCAGGCTGCGAAGCGGCAGCATGAGGAAGTAGCTGTCATGCCGAAACTCGTGCCCCGCGGGGCGCAGCCGCTTGTGCCAGACCTGGCCGAAACCCAGCAGGGCGCGCTCGGACCGCCCCGCGGAGTCGGGCGCTGAGTTGGCCGGTGCCATCGCGGTCGGCGTGCTCGGATTCATGCCGCCAGTTCCTCGGCCCTGAGGCTTTTCAGCAGGGACTGGGCCGCATCCTGGCCCGAGGCCAAGCCGTCCTCGTGGAAGCCATAGCCGGCCCAGGCGCCGCAGAACCAGGTATGGCGCTTGCCCTGGATGTGGGGCAGCTGCCCCTGGGCCTGGATCGCCGCCAGATCGAAGATCGGGTGGGCGTACTCGAACTCGCGCAGCACCTTGGCACCATCGGGCTCGCGCAGGGGGTTGAGCGAGACGATGACGGGCTGGCTCCAGGGCAGCACCTGCAGGCGGTTGAGCAGGTAGTGCAGGCAGACCGAGCCGTCCTCACGCGGGCCATGGCCACCGCTGCCGGGCGGTAGCGAGGACTCGTAGTTCCAGGCCGCCCAAGCCAGACGCCGGCGCGGCAGCAACTCGACATCGGTATGCAGCACGGCGCGGTTGGGCTGGTAGCGGATGGCGCCCAGCAGGCGACGCTCCTCGGCCGTGGCATCGTCGCCCAGCAGACGCAGAGCCTGGTCGCTGTGGCAGGCCATCACGACCCGGGAGAAATGCTCCACGCCGCGACCGGTGAGCACGGTGGCGCCGGCCGCGTCGCGGCGCACGCCATGCACGGCCTGACCCAGTCGAACATCGCCCAGTCCGGCCACGATGCGCCGCACATATTCGCGCGAGCCGCCACGCAGACTGCGCCACTGTGGGCGATCGTTGATGCTCAGCAGGCCGTGGTTGTGGCAGAAGCGGATGAGCGTGGCGATGGGGAACTCCAGCATCTGGCCCGTGGGGCAGGACCAGATGCAGGCGACCATGGGCAGCAGATAGCCCTCGCGAAAGCGCGTGCCGAATCCATTGCGGTCCAGAAAGTGCTCCACGGACTCGGACAAGGCAGCCTCTTCACCGCGCTGGGCCAGCTCGGTGCACAGCCGGTTGAAGCGCAGAATCTCGCTGAGCATGCGCCAGAAGCCGGGGCGCAGCAGATTGCTGCGCTGGGCGAATACGCTGTTGAGATCGCTGCCGCACCACTCCAGGCCCGGGGCCTGGACGGAGAAGGACATGTCGGCATCGGTGGACTCCACGCCCAGCTCCTTGAAGAGCTGGATCAGGCGCGGGTAGGTGCGGTCATTGAAGACCAGAAAGCCCGTGTCCACGCCGTGGGAGATGCCCTCGAGCTCAATGTCGACGGTATGGGCGTGGCCGCCTGGGCGCCCCTCGGCCTCGAACAGGCTGACCGAGCCGGGGCCCAGGGCCTGGCTCAGGCTGCGGGCGGCGGCTAGGCCGGTGATGCCCGAGCCGATGACGGCAATGCGTTCCACGTGCTGACTCCTAATGAACTGCTTTGTTTATGCAAATACTAGTCAGTTCACAATTGATCAGTCAAGTACAAAGTTTGAACTTTGACGTCTGGATTGCTAGAATCTGGTGCATGACTCGCCTCTCCTTTAAAGAACAGGTCCATCGCGTCCGCGAGGACGCCATCGTCGGCGCCGTGAATCGTCTGCTGGCCTCCAAGGGCTATGAGCTGATGACGGTGGATGAAGTGGCGGCCGAGGCCGGCCTGTCCAAGGCCAGTCTATACAAGCACTTCACGTCCAAGGAGGAGCTGGCGGCGGCGGCCATGGTTCGTGCTCTGGATCGGGCCCTGCATCAGGTGCAGGAGCAGGCGCGGCGTGTGCCTGAGCCGGGCCCCTTGGCCCAGCTGCAGGACTTGGTGCGCTGGACCTTGCGTACCCAGCTCGAGGGGGAAATGCCCAGCCTGCCGGCCCAGAACTCTCGGCTGGTGACTGCGCTCAAGGAGCACAAGGACTATATGAACCGGCTTCTGGAGCTCAGCGACCGGATGGGGGAGTGGATCCTGGCGGCTCAGGCCAGCGCGGAGATCGATCCCGAACTACCGCCGGAGTTGGCGCTGTATACGCTCTTTGCTCGGGCCTGCGATCCCGTGGTCGGAATGCTCAAGGCCGGCGGCCAGTACAGCGACGAGCAAATCGTGGAGTGGGTGACGGCCACGACGTTCCGCGGTCTGGCGGGGGCGCCGGCGCCTGCAAAGCGAAAGACCCGCTGAGGGCGGGTCTCGAAGGGGCGCGCGCCTGCTGGCGCGATTTGCCAGACAGGCTCAGGCGGCGCTGCGCTCCAGCATGATGCTGTCCTCCAACGGGGTGATGTTCTGCGCCAGCTGACCCTTGGGGCCCTGGACCAAATCAAAACTCACGCGGCCGCCTTGGCGAAGCGTGCGAAAACCCTCCATCTGGATGGCTGAGAAATGTGCGAACACGTCTTCCCCGCCCATTTCTGGTTCAATAAAGCCGAAGCCCTTGGCATCGTTGAACCATTTCACTGTACCCACAGCCATAGCCGTCTCCGTCCCGGTGTTTTTTACTCCGGCGTGGATTCTCAAATCCGGCTGTCGGCACTGTCAATTCAGGGGCTCCCCGGAGAGTAGTAGTACGGGGGTGCGGCGACTCGGGCCTTCTGGCGCTCTTGCAGTCCCGCCCCGGCACCCCATCTATAGAATCGAAACATGCCTGATTTCCCCGAACAGCCGCCGTCCAAGCCCCCCGAGACTCCGCCCGCCCAGCCGGCGCGCGAGGGTGGGGACGGCACGACCGTTCTGGAGCGGGTGCCGCAGAAGACGGAACCCCCTCGCCTGTACCAGGTGCTGATGCTGAACGACGATTTCACCCCGATGGAATTCGTCGTGATGGTGCTCCAAGAATATTTTCGACATGACCTGGATACAGCCACCCAAATCATGCTGAAAATCCATCACGAGGGTCGAGGCGTCTGCGGTGTCTTCACCAAGGATGTAGCGGCCACCAAGGTCGAACTGGTGTTGGCGGTCGCGCGGCGAGCCGGGCACCCCCTGCAGTGCATTATGGAGGCCGCATGATTGCGCAAGAGCTTGAAGTCAGCCTGCACATGGCGTTTGTCGAGGCGCGCCAGCAGCGCCACGAGTTCATCACCGTGGAGCACCTGCTGATGGCGCTGCTGGACAACCCGTCGGCGGCCGAGGTGTTGCGGGCCTGCTCCGCCAATATCGACGATCTGCGCAAGAGCCTGGCGCAGTTCATCAAGGAAAACACGCCCACGGTGGGCGGCACCGAAGAGGTGGATACCCAGCCCACGCTGGGTTTCCAGCGCGTGATCCAGCGCGCCATCATGCATGTGCAATCCACCGGCTCGGGGAAGAAGGAAGTGACCGGCGCCAATGTGCTGGTGGCCATCTTCGGCGAGAAGGACTCGCACGCCGTCTACTACCTGCACCAGCAGGGCGTGACGCGCCTGGACGTGGTGAACTACATCGCCCACGGCATCAAGAAGAGTGAGCCGCCCGAACCCCAGGGTTCCGGCAAGAGCCAGGAAGGCAATGGTGGCAATGAGGCCGAGCGCGAAGAGGGCGAGGGCCAGGGCGGCGGCAAGGGCTCGCCCCTGGAGCAGTTCACCCAGAACCTCAACCAGCAGGCCAAGGACGGCAAGATCGATCCCCTGATCGGCCGCGAGGGCGAGGTGGAGCGCGTGGTGCAGGTGCTGTGCCGCCGCCGCAAGAACAATCCGCTGCTGGTGGGCGAGGCCGGCGTGGGCAAGACCGCCATCGCCGAGGGCCTGGCCTGGCGCATCACCGAGGGCCAGGTGCCCGATGTGCTGGCCGACAGCGTGGTCTATTCGCTGGACATGGGCGCGCTGCTGGCGGGCACCAAGTACCGCGGCGACTTCGAGCAGCGCCTCAAGGCCGTGCTCAAGCAGCTCAAGGAGCAGCCGCATGCGATTCTCTTCATCGACGAGATTCACACCCTGATCGGGGCCGGCGCGGCCTCGGGCGGCACGCTGGATGCAAGCAATCTGCTCAAGCCGGCGCTGTCCTCCGGCGCGATGAAGTGCATCGGCGCCACCACCTTCAGCGAGTACCGCGGCATCTTCGAGAAGGATGCGGCCCTGTCCCGTCGCTTCCAGAAGGTGGATGTGGTGGAGCCCTCGGTGGAGCAGACGGTGGAGATCCTCAAGGGTCTGAAGTCGCGCTTCGAGGAGCACCACAGCGTCAAGTACGCCCTGGGCGCCCTGCAGGCCGCGGCCGAACTCTCCGCCAAGTACATCAATGACCGCCACCTGCCAGACAAGGCCATCGACGTGATCGACGAGGCCGGTGCCGCGCAGCGCATCCTGCCCAAGAGCAAGCAGAAGAAGACCATCACGCGCAACGAGGTCGAGGACATCGTGGCCAAGATCGCGCGCATCCCGCCGGCCAGCGTCTCCAGCGACGACCGCGGCAAGCTCAAGAGCCTGGACCGCGATCTCAAGAGCGTGGTGTTCGGCCAGGATCCGGCCATCGACGCCCTGGCTGCTGCCATCAAGATGGCGCGCTCCGGCCTGGGCAAGCCGGACAAGCCCATCGGCAGCTTCCTCTTCAGCGGCCCGACCGGTGTGGGCAAGACCGAGGTGGCCAAGCAGCTGGCTTATATCCTGGGCATCGAGCTGATCCGCTTCGACATGTCGGAGTACATGGAGCGCCATGCCGTGAGCCGCCTGATCGGCGCGCCCCCGGGTTATGTGGGGTTTGACCAGGGCGGCCTGCTGACCGAGGCCGTGACCAAGAAGCCGCATTCGGTGCTGCTGCTCGACGAGATCGAGAAGGCGCATCCGGATGTCTTCAATGTGCTGCTGCAGGTCATGGACCATGGCGCGCTGACCGATAACAACGGGCGCAAGGCCGACTTCCGCAATGTGATCATCATCATGACCACGAACGCGGGCGCCGAGACCATGAACAAGAGCACCATCGGCTTCACCAACAAGCGCGAGCAGGGTGATGAGATGGGCGATATCAAGCGCCTGTTCACGCCCGAGTTCCGCAACCGCCTGGATGCCATCGTGTCCTTCCGCGCGTTGGACGAGGAGATCATCCTGCGCGTGGTCGACAAGTTCCTGCTGCAGCTGGAAAGCCAGCTGGCGGAGAAGAAGGTGGAGGTCTCTTTCACCGACGCGCTGCGCAAGCATTTGGCCAAGAAGGGCTTCGATCCGCTGATGGGCGCGCGCCCCATGCAGCGCCTGATCCAGGACACCATCCGTCGCGCCCTGGCTGACGAGCTGCTCTTCGGTCGACTGGTCGATGGCGGCCGCCTGACGGTGGACGTGGACGAGGCCGGCGAGGTGCTGCTGGACATCCAGCCCGCCCCGGGCAAGAAGGACAACAAGCCCAAGGCGGAGCCGGCGACGGCAGGCTGATCGCCTTACCGGGCGCGAGCCGACAAAAAGAAGAGGCCCCGCGGGGCCTCTTTGTTTTGGGCTTCAGTCCTGCGCCGGGTCCTGCCGGAAGAACTCGGCCAGCAGCGTGTAGAGCGGGGGCTGTTCCAGGCGCAGCTCGGCCGGCGCTACGAAGAAGGCCTCCACCGCCACGGCGAAAAACTCCTCCAGGGCCTCGGCACCGTAGGGGTCGATCAGGGTGGTGTAGCCCGCGTCCACCTGCTCGCAGAACCAGGCCCATTCGTCCTCCAGCACTGCCAGCCAGCGCTCGCGGGCAGCGAGGCCGGGCAGCAGGGGCACGCCATCGGCCGCGCCGTCGGCCATGTCCAGCACATGGGCAAACTCGTGGATCACCACGTTGTAGATGCTGTCCAGTCCCTGCGTGGGATCAACGCCCGCCTGCATGGGGCCCCAGGCCAGCATCAGGGGGCCGCCCTCCATGGCCTCGCCGGCGAGCTGCTCCTCGTAGCGGTGCACCACGCCGTCCTCATCCATCACCTCGCGCTGGGCCAGTACCTCGTCGGCATGCATCACGATGCCCACAAAGCCGGCGTAGGCGGCCAGGCCCAGGCGCAGCACCGGCAGGCAGGCTTGGGCGGCCACGGCCAGGGCCACTTCATCGGTGACCTCGAAGCCACCCACGCCATGAAACTCCTTCTCGGCCAGGAAGAGCGAGCACAGTCGGCGCAGCTCGGCCAGATCGGCGGCGCTGCGCCGGGCAATGAAGGGGTAGCGCGCCAGTGTCAGCTGCCACAGCGTCTCGGGGATGGCGCGATCGCGCAGTGCCCGGGCTTCGCGGTGGCGCTGCCAAGCCTCCAGGAGTCTGCCCAGCATCAGCTATTGCCGCCTTGGCCGGCCAGCGCGATACGCCGCAGGCCTGCGGCGTCCAGCCGGATCACATCGGCGCGAGCGGGTGCGTGGTCCAGCTCCCAGTCGGACAGCACCCAGCGCTGCAGCGCATTGCCCAGCTCATGCACCGCCGGCCGGTGGGTATGGCCGTGCAGCAAGACCTGGCACCGGTCGCGCTGCAGCGCCTCGCGGGCGGCATCCGGGTCTACATCGGCCCAGTCTTCCCGCGCCATGTCGCGCTGGGCAGCCCGGCTGGCATCGCGCAGGCCGCGCGCGATGGCGCGGCGCTCCGCCAGGGGCTTGGCCAGAAAGTCCTGCTGCCAGGCGGCGCCGCGCACCTGGGTGCGAAAGCGCTGGTAGCCGGTGTCGGCCAGGCACAGGGCGTCGCCATGGCTGAGCAGCAGGCGGT
Source organism: Roseateles sp. (assembly GCF_046300915.1). Lineage (GTDB taxonomy): Bacteria > Pseudomonadota > Gammaproteobacteria > Burkholderiales > Burkholderiaceae_C > Kinneretia. The sequence goes on from NZ_JBKCLH010000092.1 coordinate 10,581, forward strand.
GGCCGAAGGCCTCCAGCACGCAGGGGTCGGGCAGCAGGGTCAGGCCGGCGTCCCGCGCCATGGCGGGGCCCAGCAGGAAGTCGCGGTTGCCGGCCATGAAGAACAGCGGCTTCCCGACCGACTTCAGCAGGGCCAGGCACTCGGCCTCGAAGGCATCGAAGCGGGCATCGTCACCGATCCAGACTTCGAAGATGTCGCCCAGCAGGAAGAAGGCGTCTGCTGGGCTCTGGCGCAGGTGCCGGCGCAGCGCGTCCAGCGTCGCCGGCAGCTCCGGCGCCAGATGGAGGTCGGAGAGGAAGTCAATGGCGCGCCAGGACGGCGGCGCCTTCAGTTCCTCAGACTTCAACCGCCTTCTCGATCACGACGTCGTCCAGCGGCACGTCGTCATGGAAGCCCTTGCGGCCGGTCTTGACCTTCTCGATCGCGTCCACCACCTCGGTGCCGGCGACCACCTTGCCGAACACGGCATAGCCCCAGCCCGAGGGGCTTTCGCTCTTGAAGTTCAGGAAGCCGTTGTCCACGGTGTTGATGAAGAACTGGGCCGAGGCGGAGTGGGGCGCATTGGTGCGCGCCATGGCCAGGGTGTACTTGTCGTTCTTCAGGCCGTTGTTGGCCTCGTTCTGGATGGGGGCGTCGGTGGGCTTCTGGTTCATGCCCACTTCGAAACCGCCGCCCTGGACCATGAAGCCCTTGATCACGCGATGGAACACCGTGCCGTCGTAGTGGCCCTTGCGCACATAGGCGAGGAAGTTCTCCACGGTCACGGGGGCCTTCGCCGCATCGAGTTCGACACGGATCAAGCCATGGTTGGTATGCAGTTCAACAGTCTTGGTCGTCATTTCTTGGGCTCCACAATGGCCTTGTTGATGGTCACGGGTTCCAGCGGGATGTTCTGATGCATCCCGGCGTTGCCCGTGGGCTTGTTACGGATCTTGTCGACCACCTCCATGCCCTCGACCACGCGGCCGAAGACCGCGTAGCCACGGCCATCGCGCGCATTGGCGGCGTCGAGGAAGGGGTTGTCGACGGTGTTGATGAAGAACTGGGCGGTGGCCGAGTTCGGGTCGCCGGTGCGCGCCATGGCGATGCTGCCGCGCACATTGTTCAGGCCGTTGCCCGCCTCCAGCGGGATGGGCGCGCGGGTGGGCTTCTGCTCCATCTTGGGCGTGAAACCGCCGCCCTGAATCATGAAGTTCTCGATCACGCGGTGGAAGATGGTGCCGTTGTAGTGGCCGGCCTTCACGTACTTGATGAAGTTGTCCACGCTCTTGGGCGCCTTTTCGGCATCCAGCTCGATGCGGATATCGCCCTCGCTGGTGCTGAGCTTCACGGTCTGGGCCAGGGCGGGAGCCGCTGCCAGGGACAGGACGAGGGCGAGACTGGTCAGGTTTCTCATGGGCGCTTGAACGGATACGGGGCGGGATGAGTGGCCGGCGGCGCCGTGGGCG
>NZ_JBKCLH010000093.1:0-3844 GCF_046300915.1 Roseateles sp.
GAGGCCGAGTGGAGCGAGGCCCATCTGGAAGACGCGCCCGAGGCGGTGGCGGCCGCCCTGCTGCAGGCCTTCGCCGCCCTGGGCGGCGCCGCGCCGCAGCGCTGGAGCCTGCACCGCTGGCGCTATGCCGACAGCGCCCCCGCTCTGGACGCCGGCCATGGCTGGCAGGCCGAGCTGGGCCTGGGCCTGTGCGGCGACTGGCTGCACGGCGGCAAGGTGGAGGGCGCCTGGCTCAGCGGCCGGTCCCTGGCCGAGGCCCTGCTGGGCTCGCGCTAGCCGGCTAGCGCGAGCGCGCCTCGAACCAGCGGCCCAGCAGGGCGCGCTCTTCCTCGGTGATCTGGGTGGCGTTGTTCAGCGGCATGCTGCGCTGCTGCACCGTCTGCTGGTAGATCTGCTGGGCATGCTGCTCAACCAGCTCGGGCGTGTGCAGCTGCATGCCTTTTTGCGCCAGCTGGGCGTTGTGGCACATGACGCAGCGCTGCTCGATCACCGCCTGCACCTGGGCCAGGGAGGGTGCGGGCGCGCCCACGGCAGCGGGCGCCCGGGGCGCAGGCGCCAGGGCCACGATCAAGCCGGCCAGCACGGCCAGGGCCGCCACGATCAGGGGCCAGGCGTTGACCCCCTTGTGCCGCTTGACGAACCAGGTGCGCACCAGCACGCCCACCAGCATCAGGGCCAGCAAGGCCAGCCAGTTGTGGGCATGGCTGTAGAGCTGGCCGTAGTGGTTGCGGAGCATGGCGATCAGAACCGGCAGCGTGAAATAGGTGTTGTGCACGCTGCGCTGCTTGCCGCGCTGGCCGTAGATCGGGTTCACCGGCCGGCCGGCGCGCATGTCCGCAATCACCTGCTTCTGGCCCGGGATGATCCAGAAGAAGACATTGGCGCTCATCATGGTGGCGATCATGGCGCCCACGATCACAAAGGCTGCACGCCCCGCGAAGAGCTGGCAGGCCGCCCAGGCCGCAAAGGCGATGAAGACCGCGATCAGGCCCAGCACCCGGCCGTCATTGCCGATGCTGCCATCCTTGTTATGACCAAAGCGGCGGCAGATCTGGTCATAGACCAGCCAGCCCGCGGCCAGAAAGCCCAGCGAGGCCAGCACCGCCTGCCAGGGCGCGGCCCAGGCATGGACCTGGCGGTCGATCAGAAAGCTCTCGGCATTGAAGAGGTACAGCAGCACGAAGAGCGCGAAGCCGCTCATCCAGGTCCAGTAGCTCTCCCAGTAGAACCAGTGCAGGTGCTGGGGCAGGTTGGGCGGCGCCACCATGTACTTCTGCGGGTTGTAAAAGCCCCCGCCGTGCACGGCCCAGAGCTCGCCGTCCACGCCCTTGGCCTTGAGCTCCGGGGCCTCGGGCTTGAGCAGGTGGTTGTCCAGCCAGACGAAGTAAAAGGAGGCGCCGATCCAGGCGATGGCCACGATCACGTGCAGCCAGCGCAGCAGCAGATTGGCCCAGTCGAGCAGATAGCTAGGTTCCATACCTTGAGCAACAAGCAACGAATGGGCCGGCTACCACTGCGGGCGCTGTAATCCGGCCAGACGTCGCGCCACCGGGGCAGAGCTCCGGGCGCCGCGGCGACGTGGTGTGAGCAGAAGTGTATACAGTTTAAAAACCACTGATATCGCCCGGATGCCCGGCCGGTAGCAAAATTTGGCGTCTGTATCACGTCCGGAGGCACGCCATGAGGCAGCATGGGGAGTACCACATCGAATGGCATGAGCCCATCTTGTGGGTCCGCTACCAAGGCACCTGGAATGTGCAGGCGGTTGAGGCCCTGCATGCCGAAGTCCGCAGTTTCTGGACGCAAGACCCTCAGCGGCGCTGGGCCATGCTCACCGACGCACGCGAGTGGGAGGGCGGCACACCCGAGGTGTTCGCGCGCTGGTGGGAGTTCTTCACGGATGCCGTGGCGCACGGGCTGGACGCGGTGAGCGATGTGCTGCCCTCCAGCTTCCACGCCCTGCTGGTGCGCGACCTGGCCGAGCGGGCCCAGGCCATCACGCGCTTTCAGCACAGTGCGAGCGTGGAAGAGGCGCAGGCCTGGCTGGCCAGCCAGGGCTATGGCAAGGTTTGACCCCAGGCCCACGCGCGCCAAGCTGCGGTGAGCTTGGTTTGCGTCAAATCGCCGTCACAAAGCGTCTGCACAATGCGAAGCACGGAGGCGGAAACCGGCTGCAGATTGGGCAGAGACCTGGAACCCGTGACCAGCGCCGACGTACCCCATGCACACGCCCCACCCTCAAACGGTGGGGCGTTTTTTTTGCGTCAAGCGGCAGGGTGCGGCTGACGCACGTCGGGCCCTGCGCTCGGGCGCGGCGGCCCTAGACTGGGTGCTCCCAGCCGCCCTCGACACCACGCGCCGCCATGACTGCCATGCACCCGGATCCGCTGCACGCCACCATCGACGCCCTGTTTGCCGACACGGCCGGCCGTCCCGCGCCGGGCTGCGTGCTGGGCGTCTGGCGCGAGGGCGAACCGAGCTGGATGCGGGCCTATGGTCTGGCCAGCCTGGAGCTGGGTGTGCCTTTGCAGACGGACAGCCGCCTGCGCATCGCCTCGGTGTCCAAGCAGTTCACCGTGGCCGCTGCCCTGCTGCTGGAGCGCCAAGGCCTGCTGAGCCAGCAGGACGATGTCCGCCAGCATCTGCCCGAGCTGCCCGAGCTGCCCCAGGTGGTGCGTGTGGGTCATCTGATGCGCAATACCAGCGGCCTGCCCGATGTGCTGGAACTGCTGCGCCTGGGCGGCGTGGGGCTGGACCAGCGTGTCGACCGCGCGCAGCTGCTGCAGGCCCTGCAGCGTAATCGCCACCTGAACTTCGAGCCGGGCAGCCGCTTTCTGTATTGCAACAGCGGCTTCGCCCTGCTGGGCCTGATCACAGAGCGCCTGAGTGGCCGCAGCCTGGACGCGCAGCTGCGCGAGGCCTTCTTCGAACCCCTGGGCATGACAGCGACCAGCATGGCGGTCGAGAGCGATCAGCCCTTGGCCGGCCTGGCCACGCCCTATCTGAATGCCGCGCCGGGTGAGTGGCGCCGCGCCCAGCATGGCTTTGAGCATGGCGGCGAGGGCGGCCTGGTGTCCAGCGTGGGAGACCTGCTGCGCTGGGCCGGCCATCTGCTGCGGCCGGTGGACGGCGTGGCCGATCTCGGGCGCGAGCTGGCGCGGCTGCTGCCCCTCAATGCGGGCGGGCACTCGCCCTACGCCCACGGCCTTGAGCATGGGCGCCTGGACGAGCTCAGCACCCTGGGTCATGGCGGGCTATGGCCGGGCTTTCGCACCGAGTTCCTGCTCCTGCCCGAGGCCCGCATGGCCGTGGCCCTGATCAGCAATGACGCGGGCCTCAACCCCTACAAGCAGGCCCGCGAAGTGGCCCGCCTGCTGCTCGCACGCCCAGCCCCGCCGCAGCGGGCCGAGACGGCCCAGGCCCTCGTCGGCGAATGGCTGGATGCCCAGGCCGGCGAGCTGCTGAGCCTGAGCCTGAACAGCCAGGGGCAGCTCATGGCCCAGCAATGGGGCGCCAGCTTCGAGCTGCAGCAGCAGGCCGATGGGCGCTGGCTGCCGCTGCGCGGGGCCTATGAGTTCGAGATCGCCGCCACGCCGCTGGACGAGCAGGGCCGCCTGTGCCTGCAGCTGGGCGCGGGGCGCGAGGCCCGCCTGCAGCGCCTGGCGCAACGCCCCGCCCTGCCTGCCGGGCTGGAGGGCGAGTTCCGCAATGCCGATGCCGGCCTGCGCTGGCAGATCCGCGGCGAGCAATTGCGGGTCGAAGGGCCGCTGCTCAAGCCCGCGCGGGCCTGGACGCTGCGCGGGCTGGGCGAGGATCTGGTCGAGCTGCAAAGCCCCGGCTACTG
>NZ_JBKCLH010000094.1:0-12821 GCF_046300915.1 Roseateles sp.
GGTGGACCAGTGGCCGAAGGCGATGGGGGTGCCGGCGCTGCGCCGGCCGGGCACCTCGACCCAGGGCAGGTAGCCGGGCGGGGCCGCATCGGCGCGGTCCTTGGCCTTGAAGTCCATGCGGCCCCGCCCGGCTACATGCCCTGGTTCGAGGTGCCCGGCCGGCGCTGCGCCGGCACCCCCATCGCCTTCGGCCACTGGTCCACCCTGGGCCAGCTGCTGCGCCCCGACCTGGCCGCGCTGGACACCGGCTGCGTCTGGGGCGGCCAGCTCAGCGCCCTGCGCGTGGACGGCGGCCGCCGCGAACTCATTCAAGTGGAATGCGCCCAGGCCCAGGTGCCGGGAGGCTAGAATGCGGGCCGCGCGTCTGCAAGGGATGCGCGTCAAGTCAAGGAAGCGTGGCCGAGTGGTTTAAGGCACTGGTCTTGAAAACCAGCGATGGGGTGACCCATCCGTGAGTTCGAATCTCACCGCTTCCGCCAAAATCCGCGCTCGCACATGCCGTTTACCAGTCGGGACCAGCATGCCGCAGCGCATGCGGTCAGACCTTCGAGCGCCCGAATCCAGCCAGCCCCGCCCTCAATCCCCCACCGTCTGCAACTCCGCAGACTCCAACACCTGCACCGCCGCCCACTCTTGCGCCAGCGCCAGCCGCATGGCGCGGGCTACGCGCTCGGGCCTGATGGGCCGCCAAGCCGCCGGGATCAGGCCGGCGATGGGGCGCATCAGGCGCAGCGCCCATTGCTCACCGCGGCGCGCAGGCTGGCCCAGGCTGGCGCGTTCGCCGTCCAGCAGGGAGGGCCGCGCGATCACCAAGCGTTCGAAACCCAGCGCGACCAAGGCAGCCTCGGCCTCGCCCTTGACCCGGTTGTAGAACACCGATGAGCGCGGATCGGCGCCGAGCGCGGAAACCACGGCACAGCGCCTGGCACCCGCTTGCCGGGCGGCGCGGGCCACCGTGAGCACGGCGTCGAAGTCCACCGCGCGAAACGCGGCCTGGGAGCCGGCCTGGGCGATGGTGCTGCCCAGGGCGATGAAGACTTGGCTGGGCGCGGGCAAGGCGGCAAAGCTGGCGGGCTGGGCGTAGTCGACCAGTGCGGTCTGCTGCTGCTGTTGCTGCTGCGCCGGCAGGCTCGGGTCGGGCCGGCGCAGCAAGGCCAGCACGGGCTGCTCGTGGCCCAGCTCGGTGAGCAGTGCGCGACCGACCAGGCCGGTGGCGCCGGCCAGCCAGATCAAAGGGGTGGGCGTATCAGGCATGGGGCCGATTGTGCGAGAACACAGCAATGCCGGGCCCCGCATGCACAAGGGGTGGTGGCGCACAGCAGCCCGGGCGCACCGGCACGGCCGCCTAAGCGTTGCGCCGCATGCCCATGCGCGCGGGCGAGGACGCAAACCGCCTCACAGATCGCTGCCGCAAGTCAAGGCCGACGTGGGCGATGCGCCACGGTCTTGCGGGAGCCCGAGTGCTGCGCTCGGTGAGCATTGCTGCTGCAGCACTTGATCAGGTATACCTTTGTGCGCGTGCCGCACTTTTCGGCAGCGCAGGAGCGTGCACCATGTCGAGCCGTCGCCAGACCCGCAGCTTCCACCCCAGCGCCGTGCGGCGCCGTCTGCGAGTCGCCCCTCGCCTGAGCTTGCTGGCCCTGCTGTGCGCCGGCCCGGTGGCCCCGCTCCTGGCGGCACCAGCCGCTTTACCCAGCGGCGCCCAGCTGGTGGGCGGTCAAGGCCAGGTGAGCAGCACGGCCGAGGGCCTGCGCATCACGCAACAGAGCCAGCGCCTCGCCCTGGACTGGCAGCAGTTCAGCATTGGCAGCGGGCGCAGCGTGGAGTTCGTGCAGCCGGGCCGCAGCGCCGTGGCCATCAACCGGGTGCTGGGTACCGAGGTATCCACCATCCAGGGCACGCTCAAGGCCAATGGCCAGGTGTTTCTGCTCAATCCCAACGGCATCTGGTTCACCCCCGGCGCCCAGGTGAATGTGGGCAGCCTGGTGGCGTCGACGCTGAATCTGCAGTCCGAGGATCTGGCGGCCGGGCGCTATCGTTTCGAGGGGGGCAGCCGCGCCTCGATCATCAACGAGGGCAGCATCCAGGCCGCCAGCGGCGGCGCCGTCGCGCTGCTGGCGGCCCGTGTGGTCAACAGCGGAACCATCCAGGCCCCGGCCGGCCCGGGCGCGCGGGGCGCGGGCAGCCGCATCCCGCTGGACCGGGGCGGCCCCGCCCTGCTGCAGGGGGACAACGAGGCCCTGGAAACCGAGATCAGCCAGGGCGGCGCCATCCGCGCCGATGGGGGGCGTATCTGGCTCAAGGCGCAGGCCGCCAACGCCCTGACTGCCAGCGTCATCAACCACAGCGGCATCACCGAGGCCCAGGCCCTGCACAGCGGGGCCAATGGCGAGATCATCTTGTTCGCTCATGGCGGCCTGCTGAATCTGGATGGCACCGTCAGGGCGCCAGCCGGCTTTGTTGAAACCTCGGGGCAGGTGTTCCAAAGCCGCCCGGCGGCCCGGGTCGAGGCGGCCCGCTGGCTGCTGGACCCTGTCAATCTGGACATCGACGCAAGCCTGGCTTCGACCGTGGTCAGCGCCCTGGGCAGCGGCAACGTGACGCTCACCACCACGGGCAGCTGCACGGGGGTCACCTGCACCGGTACGGGCAGCGAGGGCAATATCACCGTGAGCGCGCCCGTCGCCTGGTCCTCCAACAACCGGCTCACCCTGCAGGCCGACAACAATATCAGCGTCAACGCGGCGCTCACCCACACGGGCAGCTCGGCCGGCGGCCTGATCTTTCTCTATGGTCAGGCCAGCGCCGAGGGTGGCAGCAGCAGCTACAGCGCCAGCGCGGCCGTGAGCTCACCCTCGGTGCAATGGCGCAAGGGCAGCGATCCGGCCAGCCTGCGCTATGCCATTCATGACGGCAACTATTTCCTCGGCAACAAGTACATGGAGCTGGGGGTGTGCGGCCCGGCCAGCAGCGCCTGCTCCAGCAGCAGCAGCGGCGGCAAGTTCGGCACCACCAACAAGCCCTCGCTGTTCTTTGGCCGGTCCACAGGCGCCGGCGTGGGCATGACGGGCGATGCCGATGGCTTTGGCAGCGGCGCCGACCTGCGCATCGACTACTTCCTGCCCGGCTCGCCGGTCGAGCTCTTCACGGCGGGCTATACGCAGAGCAGCACCACGGTCTCGCAGGCCAACTTCGCCAACACGGCCAATAGCGCCGTGTTCGAGTTTCTGCCCGTTGGCGCGGGCAACACCATCACCCTCAAGTACTCGGCCCTGCTCAACAGCAAGCTCAAGACCGAGCAGCAGCTCTCGCTGGCTGGCAGCAACAAGTACTTCACCCTGAATGTGGCGCTGACCAATATGGACAGCAGCGATCTGACGAATGTGCAGTTCGCGCGCAGCTTCGACCCGGACAACACCCAGGACAAGGACGGGTCCGCAGGCTTCACCACCACCAACAAGATCGAACAGACCTTTGCAGCGGGCGACACGGCCAGCGTGGTCAGCGCCACCAGCGCCGGAAGCGGCAACTATTTCACGGCCGCCGGCAGCAGCGCCAAGATCGTCTATTTCTCGACCGATGCCGACTCCAAGGTGGGCTACGGGTCCTCGTTCTACTCGAGCCTCAGCGCCATGACCACGGCCGCCAATGCCCTGAGCAAGGGCAATAGCATCACCGCGGACACCGGCATCGGCATCGTCTTCAGCGCAGGCACGCTCACACCGGGGCAAAGCAAGAACTACACACTGCGCGCCAGCCTGGACAACCGCAGCATTGCCGACATCCTCAGCGATCTCAATAGCGCGGCGGCTGGCCCCGTCTCCCTGGCCTACACCCTGGGCCCGGCCGGTGGCAGCCGGACCTACCGGGGGACGCCCTACGAGCTGGCCAGCCTCTGGTCTGCAGCCGACATCTTTGGCGCGAGCTACAGCGGCTGGGTTCCGGGCAATGACTACACCTTCGTATTCAATGGCGGCAATGTCACGGGCTTCACCAACGCGGGCAGCTATACCGGCATCGGCGTCAACATCCTGCGCAGCGGCTTTCAGCTCGCCGCCAGCGGCAACACCCCCGGCAGCCTGAGCATCAGCCCGGCGCCTCTGAGCGTGACGGCCATCAATGCCAGCAAGACCTATGACGGCAAGGCCTTCAGCGGCGGCAATGGCCTCAGCTACAGCGGCTTCGTCAACGGTGAAAGCGCTGCGGTGCTGGGCGGCAGCCTGGCCTTCAGCGGCACCAGCCAGGGTGCCATCCGCGCCGGCAGCTATGCGCTGGTACCTCAGGGCCTTAGCAGCAGCAACTACGACATCAACTATGCGCCGGGCAGCCTGAGCATCCTGCCCCGCCCCATCACGGTGGCGGCGGATGCCAAGAGCAAGACCTATGGCGACAGTGACCCCAGCCTGAGCTGGAGCGTGGTCGGCGGCGCCCTGGTGAGCGGCGATACGCTCAGCGGCAGCCTCAGCCGCGAGGCCGGCCAGCGCGTGGGCAGCTACCGCATCGATGCCTCGGCCCTCAGCAACCCCGACTACCTGATCACGGCCCAGAGCGGCACGCTCAGCATCCAGCCCCGTCCCATCAGCATCCGGGCGGACTCGCAGAGCAAGTACTTCAGCGAGACGGATCCGCTGCTGAGCTGGTCGCCGCGCAGCGGCACCCTGGTGAGCGGCGACACCCTCAGCGGCAGCCTCACGCGCCAGCCGGGCGAAGCCGTGGGTCGCTACGCCATCGATGCCAGCAGCCTGAGCAACAGCAACTACCTGGTCAGCGCCGAGCCGGGCACGCTGGAAATCCTGCCCGACACGCGCAACAGCTGGAAGCGCGTCGCGCCGCCGCCCGAGCCCACGCAGATCAGCGGCGGCGGCGTGGTCTTCCTGAGCGATGCCAGCCGCCCCGTCAGCCCGCGCCTGGTGGGCGTGACGGTGCAGACGGCGGACCAGCAGCCCCCGCAACAGGCCCTGAACCAGCTGGTGCCCGAGCTGGGCGGCAGTGGGGTGCGAACGCCCAATCTGGCCGATATGCAGACCCAGCTGCAGCAGTTGCAGGAGCGCCTGCGCAAGGAGGCCGCAGGCCTGCCCTGATCCGGCACGGTGCCACCGCGCCGCTTGCCCCCACTGACCTGCCACCTCCAGCCCCACGCCACCATGAAGCACACCGCACAGTTCAAGCGCCCTGCCCTCGCCCTCCTGATCCTGGGCGGCGCCCTGCACGCCACCCAGGCCCAGACCCCGCCACCGCCGGATGCCGGCCGGGTGCTGCGCGAGAACCAGGCGCCGCCGCTTCAGCCGCCCCGGCCCGGCATCACCGTGCCGAGCCAGACGCCCGCCGAGCCCGCCGCAGCGGCGGGCGGCGCCCAGGTCGAGCTGCGCGCGGTGGCCTTCACCGGCAACAGCCTCTTCGACACCGGGCTGCTGCAAGGCCTGGTGCAGCCCTATATCGGTCGCAAGCTGGACCTGGCCGGGCTGCGCGAGATGGCGCAGCAGGTGACCGAGCATTACCGTCGAGCGGGCTATGTGTTCTCACGCGCCTACCTGCTGCCCCAGACCATCAACGACGGTGTGGTGGCGCTGGGCATCCTGGAGGGGCGCTATGGCGAGCTCAGCGCCACGGGCGATGCGGCGCTGGCGCCGCAGGCCCAGGCTTTCCTGGTACCGCTGCAGGTGGGAGCGCCCATCGAGGTGAGCCGGCTCGAGCGACGTCTGCTGATCCTGTCGGACCAGCCCGGCATCCGCATCACGCCGCTGATCCGCCCGGGCCAGGCCACCGGCCAGGGCGATCTGCAGGTGGCGGTGGAGCGCAGCAAGCCCTGGCGCCTGGATTTGTCCCTCGACAACCATGGCGACCGTTACACCGGCAGGGTGCGTCTGCGCGCCAATGCCCAGTACGACAGCCCCTTCACCCTGGGTGACCAGCTCAGCGCCAGTCTGATACGCAGCGATGAACAGCTGACCCAGGGCAGCCTGGGCTATGGCCTGCCCCTGGGGGTATCGGGCCTGCGCGCCCAGCTCAGCTTCGCCCGCACCAGCTACCAGCTGGCCCGTGAGTTCAGCGAACTGGACGCCACCGGCACGGCGCAGGTGGCCGCCGCCACGCTCAGCTATCCGCTGATCCGCTCGACCCGGGCCAATCTAAGCGTCTCCGGCTCGCTTCAGCACAAGCGTCTGCGCGACCGCCAGGGCCTGGCCGGCCTCGATGACCGCAAGTCCAGCCGCTCTGCCACGCTGAGCTTCCAGTTTGATCGCAGCGACGAGCTGGCCGGCGGCGGCGTGAGCTATGGCGCATTGAGCCTCAGCGCGGGGCAGCTGCGCCTGAGCGAGACCCAGGACCTGCTGGATCAGCTCAGCGGCGTGCGCACGGGCGGGGTCTTCACAAAGGCTTTGCTGGATCTGGTGCGTCTGCAATCCTTCAAGCACAGCCCGCTCAGTCTGATGGGCCGCCTGACCTTGCAGACCGCCGACCGCAATCTGGACTCCTCGGAGAAGTTCAGTCTGGGGGGGCCAACGGGTGTTCGAGCCTATCCCCTGAGCGAAGGCATAGGCGACGAAGGTGCGCTGCTGCAGATGGAGCTGCGCTACGCGGTCCAGGCCTGGACGCCCTACGCCTTCCTGGATGCCGGCAGTGTGCGGCTCAATGCGCGCCCGCAGGGCCTGGCCGTGCCGCCACAGAGCAATCAGCGCAGCCTCGCCGGTGCAGGCCTGGGGGTGCGCTACCAGCAGCAGGGCTGGACGCTGGACCTCGCCATGGCCCGCAGCGTTCAAGGCGGGCCACCCCAGGCCGAACCCAACAGCTCACGCGGCCGCGCCTGGCTGCTGCTGGGCCGCCAGTTCTGACGCACCTGCCAAGGGCGCGTCCGAGCGACGCTCAGCCGCGGTCGCCGGGCTGCAGCGCACTGAGCGCCGCGCTCACGGCCTGTTCCAGCTCATCGGCCCGCCGCAGCAGCTGCACGGGCCGGCTGCTCGCCCAGATCGAGGCCAGGCGCTCGGCAAACATGAAACCGCCCTCGACCTCCTCGCCCACCAGGATCAGGGTGGTCCGGGCCCCAAAGCCCAGCGCCGCAGACTGGTCCACAAAGCACTGCAAGGCCTGCCAGGCAGGCTCGGGCATGAGGATGCTCTCGTGGTAATGGATGAGCTCGACAAAGCCGCCCTCCAGCGGCAGCAAGGGCTTCACCTCGCTGCGCAACAGCCGGATCTGGGCCTGCACAAGCTCCAGATTGAAGGGGCCCCAGGCATCGATGCGCAACAGACGCCCATCCACCTCCACACGGGTGCGGCCGTGAGCGCGGAACTCGGCGTCGTCAAATGCGGTGGAACAGAAAATAGCGGGCTCGCGCTTCACACTGGGGAAATCGACAATACAAGGGCTGAGAATTGTCCCCGCTCAGGCCAGCCCGGGCGGCCTGAGGCCGGCTCGGGCTTGCAAGCGAATGCAACTCAGGGCTGCACGCGGTAGCGGGTGTCGTAGAGGCGTCCGGCACCGTCCTGGGCGCGCAGCCACAGCTCATAGGCCTGGGCACTGCCGCTGCCGGTGGGCAGGGTGTAGGCGCCCGCCGGCAAGCTGAGCGTGCTGCCGCCCACCGCGGCCGCGGGTCGGAACTCCTGCACCCTTGTGCCCGCAGAGCCTGAGAGCACCAGCACGGTTCGCACCAGGCTCAGGCGCAGATCCGGATTGGCCTTGGCCCAGGCCGACCAAGCCAGGCTGGCCCCCGCCTGCAAGCCGGCGGCACTCAGCACCGCACTGGCAGACACGCCGTCCAGCACGGGAAAGCGGCTGGCCGCGGGCGCCGTGCTGCTCAGCTCATGTCGCAACCAGGTGGGCTGGATCTCGGTGGTGCCACCGAGCGTGAAGCTGGCCAGGTACTTGGCATTGCGCAAGGTGTCGGCGCTGCCCAGCCATCCCAGGATGGCGGGCTGCAGCAAGGTGTCGGCCACCGGGCCGCTGGACACGGCGCTGGTGGCACCGGCCGTGGGGCTGATGCACAGCCAGCGCTGCTGGCAGTAGGCCAGGGGAATGCTGAAGCCGCCGGGCGTCTGCACCGTGGCCTTGTCCAGCAAGGCGGTGCCGGCCGCGGTCTGCGCCTGCACCAGCAGCTGCACGCCCTGGCTGGGATTGCCGGCGCTCAGGCCGCTGCTGGTGCTGCCATCGGCCTCCAGCGACAGCCAGGCCAGGGGCTGGACGCGGAACTCCAGGCGCTTGCCATTGCCGATCAGGCCCCATTTGGGCACACCGGTGGCGGCGCTCTTGTTGTAGCTCAGGGCGTCGCTGAACTGATCGACCACGGTGCCGCTGCTGTCGCTGACCGGAGCCGAGACCAGCACGCGGTTGCAATTGCCCTGGCTCACCGTGTCATCCGCGCAGCCCAGCACATAAAAGCGCCCCAGCTGCCAGTTCTTGCTGGCATAGCCGGCCAGCAGCGTGGCCAGCTCGGCCTTGCTGCGCCCGTTGTGCTTGTCATAGCTGGTCAGGCCGGCATAGGCCTGCAGCGTGGCAGCGTCGGCGCCCTGGGCGATGAGCTTGTTCAGGGCCACGCCCAGCTCATCGATCTGGCTCAGATTGGGCAGCACGCCGGTGGCACTGGTCGTGGCCTTGAGCGTGCTGGTGATGGCATTGGCGGGCGCGGCGCCGGTGGTCTTGGCCAGCTCCGCGCGCGCCAGGGCCAGATCGATGCGCACCTCGTAGGGCGCGCCGGGCAGAAACTTGTTGGCCAGCTGCAGCTCGCTGGTTCCCTGGGCGCTGCGCCCCAGGCCCACGCGCAGGCTCTCCAGCAGCAGATCGTGGCTGCCCTTGTTGGCCGCAAAGCCGGCCTCGGCCAGCAGATCGAACTTGCTGGTGTCCGTGATCTTGAGGTCGGTGAACTGGGCCTTGATCAGGGTCTTGAGAAAGTCGGCCGCCGCCACGCTCTGGGCCAGGCCGGCCAAGGTGCTGGCGCTTTCGCTGCCCTTGGCAAAGACGCCGGCCGGCTCCGCGCCCAGGGCCAGGGCCGTGACCGCCTGGGTCAGGGGCGTGACATGAGCCACCATGGACTCCGCCGCCTTGGGCACGCTGGAGTGCAGCAGCTGGGGCTGGCCGCTGGCATCCACGCCGCGCGCTTGCACCATCAGGGGCGCGCTCAGGCTGCCGCTGAGCTTGAGGCTGTAGCTGCCTTCCACCGGGTGGGCGGTGGCCTGGCCCAGGGTCTTGCCCTGGGCGTCGATGACGCTGATCTGCGCCCCGCCCAGCGGCGCTCCCACGGCGGCCACGCCGCTGAGGGTGGATTCGCTGACCGTGCTGCCACCGCTGCCGCTCTCGGCGCTGCCATCACTCCCGCCGCCCCCGCAGGCCGCAAGCGCCAGCAGCAGCAAGAGGCTAGTCCCGGTGCAGGCGCGGCGCGCCGCGGCAGACCTGGAACGGGGGACCGGCGAGCAAGACGGAGTGGACTTCATGGGCGGCAGAAAGCAAAACGGCATGGCTGGGCAGTATCGCCAGCCATGCCGCCTCGCAAAACCCGCATCAGGGGCGCAAAGCGGGCCCTACTCCCCGGGCCCGCCCCTCGCCGCTCAGGGCTTGGCGCCGATATTGACCCAGGACACCTCGAACCAGTTGTCGGCGCGATGCACCACGCTGATATTGCTGCGCGCCGCCCAGGGAATCATCTGACGGTGCAGGGGGATCACATGCACCTGCTCCTTGTACTCGGTCAGGGCGGCCTTCACCAGCGGTTCCCGCTTCTTCGGATCCGGCTCAATGCTGCTCTGAGCGGCAATGGCATCGAACTTGTCATTGCGGCTGCGTCCGTAGTTGTAGAAGCCAATACCTGATCCATCAGACTTATTGTTACGAAATACAGGCGTAAGCGTAGTTTCCGCGTCCGTAACGGCACCGCCCCAACCCAGCATGTACATGCTGGTGTCGAACTTCTCCAACTTGGGGAAATAGGTCGCACGCGGCATGGCATTGACCTTGACCTTGACCTTGAGCTGAGCCCACATGCTGGCCAGGGCCAGGCAGATCTCCTCGTCGTTGATGTAGCGGTTGTTGGGACAGTCCAGCGTGACCTCGAAACCGTCGGCATAGCCGGCCTCGGCCATGAGCTTGCGCGCGGCGGCGATGTCGTAGGGGTAGCGGCTCTCGATGGCCGGATCCTTGTAGGAGCCCAGTGGCGAGGGCGTGAGACCACCGGTGGGCACGCTCAGGCCGTTCATGAGCTTGGTGCGCATGGTCTCGATATCGATAGCCTGGTAGAGCGCCTTGCGCACGCGCTGATCCTTGAAGGGATTCTTGTCGCCAGGGGCCTTGCCGTAGAGCAGCTGGTCGCGTGCCTGATCCATGCCGATGAAGACCACGCGGTTCTCGGGACCCTCGACAATCTTCACGCCCTGCGTGTTGCGCAGGCGGGCGACATCGCGCGGCGCGGGATCCAGCACGAAATCGATCTCGCCCGACACCAGAGCCGCCAGGCGGGTGGCATCGTTGGAGATGGGCGTGAACACGATCTCCTGCACATTACCCTCGAACTTGCCCCACCAGTTGGGGTTGCGCTTGTAAGTCGTCTTGATACCCGGCTGCCGACTCACAAGAACGTAGGGGCCCGTGCCATTTGTATTGAAGGATGCGTGACTTTCCTCCTTGTTCTTGAAATCAAGCGGCTTGGTGACCTTGTGCTTCTCGCTCCAACTCTTGCTCATGATCCAGAGCGGCGCGGCAATGTGTTGCAAGAAGATTGGGTTGGGCGCAGTCAGCTGGAATTCAACCGTCAAGTCATCAATCTTCCTGGGAGCACCGACCGCCCGAGCATAGGCAGCCAGCTGTGACGTTGGCTCCTTGGCACGCTCAATCGAGTAAACGACATCATCGGCGTTGAACGGAGTACCGTCATGGAACTTCACGCCGGGACGGAGTTTGAAGCGCCATGTCAGGGGCCCCGTCTGCTCCCAGCTCGTAGCGAGGGCGGGCACTAGGCCCAGCTGCTTATCACGTGCGACCAGACCCTCATAAACCTGACCATTCATCATATTGGTCATGCTCTCGTTCTGAGAGTGCGGGTCCATGGTCTGCGGATCACCCTGGCTGGCCCAGCGCAGGGTCTGGGCCTGGGCCAGGCAGGCCGCAGCCAGCAGGCTGAGGGCAAAAAGGCTTTGGCAGGACGTCTTCAGGCGAATCATCAAAATCTCCCAGCGGTCGTGGCAGTGGTGGCGCGAGTGTAGGAAGCGCCCCCACGCCACGGGGGCGGGGATTCACCTGATGGGGCTTGTACGGGGTCGACCCGGCTCGCTCAGGCGGCCGGCTTGGACCAGAGCTCGTCGAGCTGCTTGAAACCCCAGTCCTGCGGGGCCTCGCGGCTGACGATCTTGTCATTGCTGCTGGCCTGTGAGAGATCCAGCAGCTGCACGGGAATGGGCATCTTGGAGCGCGTGGAATAGAACACCCGCACCATGGGTGCGACCAGATTGGCAGGGTTCTGATCCACCACCACGGCCAAGCGCCCCGAGGCCAGCTTGACCAGGGTACCCACGGGAAAGATGCCCACGCTCTTGACGAAGTTCTGGAACACCACGGGGTCGAAATGCCCCTGCCACTGCGCCATGCGCTGGATGGAGCCGGCAGGATCCCAGGCCGTCTTGTAGGGGCGGTTGGAGGTGATGGCGTCGTAGACATCGCAGACCGCCCCCATGCGCGCCAGCAGGCTGATCTGATCGCCCTTGAGTTTCTTGGGGTAGCCGCTGCCGTCCATCTTCTCGTGGTGGTGCAGGCACACGTCCAGCACCGGCTCGGACACCTTGCCGCCCTCGCGCAAGGCCTCATAGCCCCGCTCGGGGTGGGTGCGCATGACGGCGAACTCCGGGTCGGTCAGGGCGCCCGGCTTGTTCAGCACCTCCAGGGGCATCATCATCTTGCCCACATCGTGCAGCAGGCCGGCCAGGCCGGCTTCCCGGGTCTCGGTCTCGTCCAGGCCCATCTGGCGGGCCAGGGCCACCATCAGGGCGCAGACGGCCACCGAATGCATATAGGTGTAGTCGTCCTTGGTCTTGAGTCGGGCCAAGCTGATCAGGGCAGAGGGGTTGCGCGAGACCGAATCGGCCACTTCCTCGACCAGGGGCATGCACATCTCGGCATCGACCGCCTTGCCCATGCGGGCCTCGCCGAACAGGGCCGTGACGGCCTGGCGCGAGCGGTTGATGGTCTGCGCCGCGCGCCCCATCTCGGAGCCCAAGCTGACACGCTCGGGACGGGCGAGCGCAGCCGCCGGTGCGGGAGCGGGCGGTGGCGCGGAAGCGGGAGGTGGAGGGGGGGGCTGAGGCTCATCCATCAAGGCCTGGACCAGGCTGTCCGGCGCAGGGGCCGTCTGCACATCGGCGCCCTTGCTGATGTCGATCCACACCGCCGGCACACCGCTGGTCAGCAAGGCCTCCAGATCGGCCGCTTCACGCAGGACGAATTTGGTCTTCCAGAATGGATGCGAGAGCCATGAACCTTCCATGGACTGGAGATACATGCCCAACTGAACCTGTTGGATGGGAATCTTCTTGAGCATGAGCCTGAACGCAAACCCGGGGGACGCAACCGCGTCAGTATGGGGCCGGAGAGGCCCAGGGCAGCCTTGGATCAGACACAAAAAAGCCGCCCTTTCGGCGGCCTTTTGTGAACTGCTTGACGCTTGCAGCGTCTGCCTGGTTCAGCGGAGCTTGCTCTGCGGCACGGTACGCAACTCGCCCGGCAGCGAGGCCAGGTACTTGGCGATCGCTTTGAGTTCGGCGTGGCTGAACTGCTTGACTTGGCCGGCCATGATGGCGTTGCTGCGGCCGACCACGGCATTGCCTTCGGTCTGGTAAGACTTCAGGGCC
>NZ_JBKCLH010000095.1:0-12305 GCF_046300915.1 Roseateles sp.
CTAAAGGCGCAGTTCGGTCAGGCCGTCGACGGCCTCAAACGGCGTCTGCAGCGCCTGCTGGGACTGGCCGAGGCCCAGGTGGCCGAGCCGGCACCGGCTGCCCTAACCCGCACAGCGCTGTTCGCGCCGCCCGATGCGCCACGTTTGCGCGAACGCCTGTGGCTGGGCCTGTGCCGACGACTTTTTGTGCTGGGCGAAGCCCCGGAACAACTGCGCCTGGGGCCGGAGCTGCTCGCGACGGCGCCGGGCCGCGCAGCGCCCACGGCAGGGCTGTCCGCGCCTCGACTGGGCGAACCCATCTGGGTGGATGACGCCGGCCAAGTGCTGCTGGCGGTCTATGCGCAGCGCCTCTTCGCACGCTTCGAGCTGCTGGACGAGAGCGGCCGGCAGTGGCGCAGCGAGGCCGCCCGCGCGCGCGCCGTGACCTGCCTGCAATACCTGGTGCGAGGCGCCCAGGGCATCGATACGCCCGATGAACATCGCCTGCCCTTGAGCAAGCTCTTGTGCGGAGCCTTGCCCGAAACCCTGCTCGCGCCCGACTCGGGACCCGAGCCGGCCCAGCAGGCCGAGCTGGAGGGTCTGCTGCAGGCGCTGATCGCTCACTGGGCGGCCCTGGGTCAGACCAGCCCCCAGGCGCTGCGTGAGAGCTTTCTGCAGCGCGGCGGCCGCCTGGTGCAGGAAACACAGGCCGAGAGCGTAGAAGGCCCGGAGGGTCGGCGCGAGGAGCCCGCGCGCTGGCGGCTGCGCATCGAGGGGCGCGCCTTCGATGTGCTGCTGGACCGTCTGCCCTGGAGTTTCGGCCTGATCCGCCTGCCCTGGATGTCGGCCGTTCTGCACGTGGACTGGCGCTGAGGATCACATCGTGCAAGACCATGCCCTGGCCCTGACCCTGGAGCTCGACTGGCTGCAGCGCGTGCTGGACCGCCGTCTGGAACAGCACTTCCAGCAGCAGGACCTGGATCTGGCGGCGGCCGGCCCACCGCCCGATCAGGCGCACGACAGCGCCCTGGGCGCGCTCATCGTGCGCCTGCAGCTCAGCCCGGCCGAGCGCGTGGTGCTGGCCCTGGCCCTGGCGCCGCATCTGCGCCCCGCAATGCTGGACCTGCTGTTCATGCGCAACCAGAACCTGGACCGCGGCTTCACCGAGTTTGGCGGGCTCAAGGCTCAGGGCCATGGCGGTTTTCTGCCCACCGGGGAGACGGCGGCCTTTCTGGTGGCTGGCGAGGATCTGGCGGCCCGCGTGGCCCTGCTGGCCTGCTTTGATGCCGGCCACGCCTTCGCGCGCGAAACCCTGCTGAGCCTGGAGACGCCCGCCAGCGGTGAGCCCCAGCTCAGCGGCGCCCTGCTGGCCAGCAGCGAGACCCTGCAGCGCCTGTGCAGCGGCACGGCCCGCAAGCCCGACTTCAGCGCGCAGTTCCCCGCCAAGCGCATCAGCAGCCCCTTGGGCTGGGAGGACTTGGTGCTGGCGCCGGAGGTGATGGACGAGGTGCAGCAGCTGTGCGCCTGGATGCGCGAGGGCGCGCATCTGATGCAGGACTGGGGGCTGGCGCGTGCCCTCAAGCCGGGCTACCGCGCCCTCTTCCACGGCCCGCCGGGCACGGGCAAGACACTCACGGCCACCCTGATCGGCCAGGTGGTGGACGCGGATGTGTACCGCATCGACCTGTCGATGGTGGTCTCCAAGTACATCGGCGAGACCGAGAAGAATCTGGCGCGGGTCTTTGACCAGGCGCAGTCGAGGCGCTGGATCCTGTTCTTTGACGAGGCGGATGCGCTGTTCGGCAAGCGCGGTGCCGCGAACAATGCCAACGATCACCATGCCAACCAGGAGATTGCCTATCTGCTGCAGCGGGTGGAGGACTTCCCGGGCATGGTGATCCTGGCCAGCAATCTGCGCAGCAATATCGATGAGGCCTTCTCGCGTCGCTTTCAGTCCATGGTCTATTTCCCCATGCCCGACGCCGAGCAGCGCCTGCGGCTGTGGCAGCAGATGCTGGCCCCCGATCATCTGGATGCAGATGTGGACCTTGAGCTGCTGGCTCAGCGCCACGAGCTGGCCGGCGGCGCCATCGCCAATGTGATCCGCCATGCTGCACTCAAGGCGGTGCGTGCAGGCCGGCAGCAGGTACGCATGCAGGAGCTGCGCGCTGGCCTGGCGCGCGAGCTGCGCAAGGAAGGGAGAACCTTGTGAGCCGCATTCGCCTGCTGCGCCTGGCCCTGCCCCTGGGCCTGTCCCTCTTGCTGCTGGCCGCCACCAGCGCGCCGACCGAGCTGGCGCCTCGCCCGGCCGGTGCAGCTAGCGCCCCCAGCGCCGCCAGCTCAGCTCCTGCAGAGCCCGCGTCCTCTGCGGCGCCGGCCGCTGCGCCCCCCGGTCAGGCGCAGGACTGCGGCCCCCTCACGCGCACCAGCCCGCCCAGCGAGTCCCCACTCCCACTGAGCTTGGCACCACCGAACCAGGCCCTGCCCAGCGCCCGGGCCGGTCGCGCCTACAAAGCCTTGCTCTTCGCGCAGGGTGGCAGCCGCCCCTATGTGTTCGGGCTCAGCGAGGGCCAGTTGCCGCCCGGAATTCGCATGGACCGCGACGGGCGTCTGTGCGGCCTGCCGGAGCGCGAAGGTCGCTATGCGTTCAGCGTGCTGCTCACCGACGCCAATGGCCGACAGGCCAGCCAGAGTTATGTGCTGCGCGTGCTGGCCGTCACGGACGCAAAGCCGGCGGCGGGCGCGGCGTCACAGTCACTCCCCGTAGCGCCGACCGTGCCCAGCCTGGTGGGCGTCAACCCCGCCACGACCACGGTGTCGGAGCCGGCAGACGCTCGCACCGCCATCGTCTACCGCCTCCAGGCCGCCCAGCTCGATGCCCTGCAGGCCGCGGATGAAAACAGCGGCGGCGACAAGAGTGGCTCGGAGACCGGCAGCGGCAGCACGGGCACGCTCGACGGCGCGGCGCCGCCGGCGCCCGCGCCTTCCGCACCGGCTGCGACCGCCTCCGCCCCCGCAGCACCCACGAGTACCCGGGCCAGCGATGGGCCGACGCCGGAGCGCCCCGCAGGCCTGGTCTGGAGTGAGGCCCAGCACAAACAGCTGCTGCAATGGCTGGGGCCACTGCTGGAGCGCGAGTACCCGACCCGCGATCTCTTCCTGGCCGCCGTGGACGCGCAGCGCTGCGAGCACAGCCGCAGCCTCATCAAGGCCAGCGCGCAGCAGCGCGGCGAGAGCGAGCCCTCGGCCGAAGCGATGGCCCGGCTGTGCCAGCCGCAGCCCGCCGGGTTGGCCGCATCGGCCGCCAAGCTGGGAGGCCCGCCCAAAGCCCCTGGTCGAGCTGCCGCACCCGCCATCAAAGCCAGCGCGCCCAAGCCCAAGGCGCTGGAGCCCGGACAGATCCCCTGGGAAGATCTGCCGGACTGGCTGTTGCCGCCCGCGCTGCGTGAGTGGCTGGCCCAGGCTGCCCGCCGCATGGTGAGCCTGACGCCTGCCCAGCCCCTGAACTGGCAGGCCGTGCCCGGCTGTGACTGCCTGAGCGAGCGCAGCCAGGGCCTGGTCTATGCCGTCTACCCGGCCTGGAACGCCGTGGGCACGGATCCTCAGACCCTGGACTTCAGCCTGCTGCACCGGCTCAGCTTCATGGGCCTGAGCTTCAACGCCCAAGGCCTGGACTATCGCTACCTCAACCCCACGGGATCGGGCAGCGCGCAGCGGCGCGATCTGGTCCAGGAGAGCGAGTTCATACGCCTGGCCAAGCACTACGGCACCCAGGTCGACTTCCTGCTCTACCAGCGGCACTGGGACTTTCTGCTGACCGAGCCCAGCGCCCAGCGCGAGGCCCTGCTGACCCAGATGCTGACGCAGGTGTCCCAGCAGGCCCGCGAACTGATCGACCGGCCCCTACCGGGCCTGCCGGCGCGACTGAATGCCGCCCTGCCCCTGTTTGGCCACACCCAGCACCTGGGCGATGGCCTGAGCGTCTTCTTCGATGAGCTGCCCCGGGGCGAGGGCACGCGCCCCGAGCTGGCCGCTCGCATCGCGGACTTCTATCCCCGTTTTGTGCGGGCCCTGGCCGAATCCCTGCACCGCAATCCGGGACGTCGCTACGCGCTGAATCTGGTGCTGACCGAAGCCCAGCTGCGCACCGGCCAACCGGCCACGGTGGACCAGCTCTTCCGTCTGATGCTCGATGTGGAGAAGCCCGAAGTGCGGGAGGGACGCATCGCCGACAGCGGCGGCGACTACCGCAGCCGGACCAACGTAGAGCTGCGCATCATGGTGCTGCTGCCCGAGCCCAGCCGAGAGAGCAAGAAGCGCTTGCGCGATCTGGTCGAGCGTTCGCCGCATCTGCAAGGCAGCGACCGGCGCGCCATGCTACGCAGCATCGTGCCGGTGCGTCTGCTGCCTGGCGCTAGCGAGGAGCAGTTTCGCGATGACCTGGTGTATTTCCAGGACAACTTCGCGGGCGTGGGCTTCTGGCCCGCGCCCCTGCAAGGCGAGAACTTCTCGGACCGTGATCAGCAGCGCCTGCGCACCACCCTGGTCGGCTCCCCCCCCAACGCCCTGAGCGCGGCCGTCTGCGGCTGGGTCTGCCCCAACCGCTGGCCCTTGCGCCTGGCCTTTGATGTGCTGCTGCTCGTCGGTCTGCTCGTGGGCGTGGCGCTCACCCTGCATTGCGGCTGGCGCATGCGCTGGGGCCGCTATGCCCTGCTGGCGGGCGTGGCGCCCTTCCTGCTGGGCGCGGCCCTGCTGCACTGCGATCCGGCGCTGCGCTCGCTGCGTGATGGCAATGCGCAGCTGATCCTGGTGATCGCGATCCCTGTGCTGCTGGCACTGCGGGTGCTGCTGAAACCGAAGGTAGAGAAGCCATGAGGCCCGACCGACCGCGCATGGCAATGAAGGAGCATCGATGACATCAAAACTCCAAAGGTTGAAGACCAAGGACGAGTCCGCCGCTACCCATCAACCCGCCAGCCTGGCCGCAGGCTCAGGCGGCGCGCGGGACGGCCTGGCGCGCCAGCAGCAGCAGGGCCAGCAGATCGCCCAGCTGCGAGCGGCCGCCGGAGCCGGCGTCATCCAGCTCGGCAGGAAAGGCAAGCTGGCCCGCCGCCGAGAGAAGGAGGCGGAGCAGAAGAAAGCCAGCGATCGCCAGCTAGACCCGCACAACAAGGCACTGAGCGACGGGCTGGACAGCGACTTCACCGGTACCAAGCTCGACACCTCCGAGCAGCAGGGCGGCCATGCCCGGGACCGGCATGCCGCCAAGAGCACAAACTATCTGGATGGCCGCAATCGCAAGATCTCCAGCACTTTCGGCTCGCAGGCCGACCAGGACGCGGCCCTGGAGCAGCTGATCGCGGCGAACGACAGGGCCATCAAGGCCTGGATCGCCGAGCAGTATGGCGATGCACGACTGGTGATCTCGGGCGAGATCGAGGCGGTCCAGGTCGCCGCCAGGCGGCGCCAGAAGCAGGTCGGCGTGACCTCCGGCGGCTACGAGTACGAGGATCTAAGCGTGCCGCGTTTTGTCGATGTCGACACCGAGGAGTTGGACCATGCCACCGCCGTACTCGAACGCTATCTGATCAAGTCGGACAAGAAGGGCCAAACTCCGAAAGTGAGTTGGAAGGTCGTCACCTGCTTCCCGCATCCGGCTAACGAGGGCGAGCAATAGCCACGAGTCAACAGGCCATCGATCGGCTCCGCACCCGAAGCCGTCCATCCGGAGAGATGCAATGAAGGAAAGCAAGCAGGCCATATCAAGTGCGCGCGCATCCTCGCCACGCGCCGCGGCCGTCCACGCCGGACATGAGGGCGCCATCGACACGCCGCGTCAGCACAACCAAGGTACACGTATCTCGCAGCTGCAGGCGGTGGCTGCACCACCGGTGCAGCGGGTGGAGGTCGAGGGCGCGCGCAAGACCAAGGGCTTCAACCGCGGCAAGTCGCATTCGAGCACCACGCCCAGCGGCAAGACCACCTCGCACAAGCCCGGCAAGGGCCGCGAGGAGAACCCGCGCAAGAGCGCTGCCAAGAACCGCCGGCGTGACCGCATGTTGGCGGCGAATGTGGCGAATTCGCAGAACAAGTAGGCTGGGAGCAATGCATGAAAACTCGTATCGATGCAGCAACAGCCCATGACAATCAGCCGCTCGAACCCGTCAGCCGACTGGGGACGCGGCAAGTCAGGGCTGCCACAGGTCCTCGGCAGCAGCAGCAACATCAGCAGATCGCGCAGCTGCAGCATAGTGTTCTGGACACCAACAGAACCGGCTTGCCAGATTCGCTCAAGAACGGCATCGAAGCGTTGTCGGGCATGGACATGTCCGGCGTCCGCGTGCACCGCAACTCCAGCAAGCCCGCCGCACTGCAGGCGCATGCCTATGCGCAGGGCCAGGACATTCACCTCGGCCCGGGGCAGGACAAGCACCTGCCGCACGAGGCCTGGCACGTGGTGCAGCAGGCGCAGGGGCGGGTGCGCCCCACCCTCGACGTGGCAGGCACGGCCGTCAACGACAACGCGCAGCTGGAGCACGAGGCAGACCGGATGGGGAGTCGGGCCCTGCAGATGAAGTCCGTCAGTGCCGCCCCGTCCAGGCCCCTGCCGGCCGGGGGCGCAGCACCCGTGCAGCGCTTCACGGACGCCGAGCACTATCGCATCAGCGAGGGAAGCCGCTACGCAGTCCCAAAGGCAGGTGGCAACAAGAATCAGCTTTACGTGCACGAGAGGCTGGGCGGCACGCCGCCCAGCCCCGACCGCTTCTTCGTGAAGTCAGGCACCGACGGCCCCTGGAGCATCTACACGCCCAAGGCTCGCTTCGACGCGGAAGTACCGGACGGCCCCGGCACCACCTTCAAGGGCCAGAACGACTGCGGCTTCTATGCAGGAGCCCTCGCCACCAACACGACGGACTGGTCGTCGGGCCACGGCATGGGGGCGCTCAAGGACACCGGCACCGGCAAGGCCGTGGGCGGGTCCCAGACGCGCGACCAGGACCTGACCGACCTCGGGCATGGCTCAGATCCTGGCCTGGGCGAGGCCTACTTCATCTGGCCCAATCCCAAGACCCGCGACGAGGACCGGAACTACACCAAGGCCGCCCATCATGTGGCGACCGTGGTGGCCACCGACGGTGGTGACCGCATCACCAGCGAGGCCGACTGCGGCGACGACCGCAAGGCGCCTCTGTTCGGCATCTATGGCACGAAGGAACCCTCGCAGACCTTCCTGACCCGCAACGCCTGGTACTTCTCGAGCACGGGCCAGACGGACGCCCGCGTGGGCAAGCTCAGCACCCAGCCCCATCCGATCACCAAGGGATCCGCGCTCACCAGTGCACCCTCTGATTCCTCGGGCAGCTTCGTCATCGACCTGGGTATCGAGGAGCCCGTCAGGGACGATTCCAGAAAGGGTGGCGGCGGTGGCGGCCTCTCGCTGGGCGGGGTCTGGTCAGGGCTGAGCTCGACGTTCTCGAGCTTCTGGGGCGGAAAGTCCGGTTCGGGAGGGGGCGGCAACGACGGCGACAGCCTTGTCTGAACCCGCATGCCCCAGCAGTCAGGCCCCTTCAGGCCCGCACCCGGAACACCCCACCTGCCGCACCAGCTCGTCCGCCTGCCCCTGCAGCCTGCTGGCCGACCACGGCGTCGCCGTCACGGGCGATTTCGGAGGCCTGCTGGGCCAGCTGATTGGCCTGCTAGGCGTGATCAGCATTGCGGCGCATGGTGGAGCACAGCTCCTCCATGCTGGAGGCCGTCTATTCCAGCAAGGCTGGCCCGCTTCTCGGTGCCGGCGGAAAGCTCGCGGTTGCCCTAGGCGATCTCCTTGGAGGCATTGACCAGGAACTCCGCCTCGCTACGCACCTGCCCGACGAGCGTGACAAGCTTGGTCTGCATGCGTTCCAGGGACTCCAACAGCGCGTCGAGCTCGTCCTGGGCATGGCTGCCCACGGCGCCGGTGAGGTCGCCGTCGGCGATCTGCAGCTTCACGGGGCCACCAGCCAGCTTGCCCACGGCAGTCTGGTGTGCCTCCGGGCCGGCCGACTGGGAGGACAGGGCGGGGTCCAGCAGCTGGCGCTCCTGGCGGTCCTCGGCCCGGCCTTTGTGCTTGCCCACTGGCTCGGCGTCTAGCTCGGGCAGGGCCAATTTTTTGGCCAGGGCCTACTTAACCCGCGTCTCCCAGGACTGCGCCAGGGACAGGCGGAAGGCGCTGGAGTCCAGCCGGCTGCTGGAGAACTGGATCGGACTGAGCTGGTACTGCCTGACCAAGGCCACCAGCGTCAACAGGGCCAGCATCACGCCGAACCCCAGGGGCAATCGCTTCTTGGGCATCCGCTACATCTTGAGCTCCTGCCCCGTCCCAATATCGGGGTCGGCCCCAAGGCTATCAACTCTCGTCCCGCGCGCAAGACGCCGTGGCTCCGGCCGGAATGATCTTCATCTCTTGCAAGGACGGCATCAGCCACAATGAGATCGAGCACGCCCAGCCTGAGCACATCACCGCGGGCTGCAATCTGCTGCTGCACGCCATGCTGGCGCGCGCAGGCATGGTCTGCGCCGCACCGGGATTCGGCAGCGTCCTCCCCTTCGTGCTGCGCCAGCTGCTCGCCGCCTGATCAGGACCGGCCGGGCAGCTTGACCGGCTCGGCCAGGGCGTCCAGGCTCTGGCCGCTAGCGGCCAGCAGCTTCTCCAGCGCCGGCAGCAGGGGGCCCAGGCGCTCGTCGATGGCGTCGCGCACCGTGTCCACAAAGACCTGGGTGGAGCGCTCGATCTCGATATTCAGCGCGTCGCCCGGCTGCTTGTCGCCGAAGGTGGTCATGCGCAGCGTCTCGGGAATCAGCCAGACCTCGAACCAGCCGGCGCCGCCGCTCTCGCGCCCGGCTTCGGCCACCGTGAGGCTGGCGCCGTTGATGGCGATATAGCCCTTGGCGAAGATGTAGCGCATCCAGGGCGCAGGCACGCGGATGCGCATCACATGGTTGTTCTCGGGCCGGCGCACGCTCTCCAGCGTGGCCATGAAGTCCACATGGCCCGAGAGCGGGTGGCCGCCGATCTCGGCGCCTTCCTTGGCGGCGCGCTCCACATTGATGCGGCTGCCCTGCTTCAGCCCCGCCAGCGTGGTGAGCTTGAGGCTTTGCTGCATCACATCGAAATCGGCCGCGTTCGGGCCCTTGAGCGCGGTGACGGTGAGGCAGACGCCGTCGCAGGCCACGCTGGCGCCGATCTCCAGGCCCTCGCAGAAGCCTTCGGGGAAGGCCAGGGTGAAGCTGGTCAGGCCGGGCTTTTCGGTGATGGCGGCCACCTGGGCCAGCCCTTGGACGATGCCGGTGAACATCAGGCATGCTCCTTGAACAGTTCGGGCGTGAAGCCCAGGCTCAGGCGGCCGTCCGCCCATTGCACCAGGGGGCGCTTGATCACGCTGGGCTGGGCCTGGGCCAGGACGGCGGCGCTGGCCGCGTCGCTCACGCCGGCCTTGGTGGTCTCGTCCAGCTTGCGCCAGGTGGTGCCGGCACGGTTGATCACCTTGTCCCAACCCAGCTCGGCCATCCAGCGCGGCAGCAGGTCCGCGGGTACGCCGGCCTTCTTGTAGTCGTGGAACTGGTAGGCCAGCCCCTGTTCGTCCAGCCAGGCGCGGGCGCGCTTGACCGTGTCGCAATTCGGAATCCCGTAAACGGTGATGCTGTTCTTCATGGGCGACACGCTACCATGAAGCCGATGATCGACTGGCTGCAAGAGTCTTCGCTGGAGTTCCCGCCGCCGGAGCAGGCCCTGGGGCCTGCCTCCGAGGCGCCGGGCCTGCTGGCCGCCGGCGGCGACCTGGCCCCCGCCCGGCTGGAAGCCGCCTACCGCCGCGGCATCTTTCCCGGGTACGGCCCGGGCCAGCCCATTCTGTGGTGGTCGCCCGAGCCGCGCATGGTGCTGCAGACCCGGCACTTCAAGCTCAGCCGCTCGCTGCGCAAGACCATCGCCCGCTTCCGCGCCACGCCCGGCTGCGAGATCCGGGTGGACAGCGCCCTGCCCCAGGTGCTGCTGGCCTGTGCGGAGGCTCCACGCGAGGGCCAGAACGGCACCTGGATCCTGCCCGAGATGCAGGCCGCTTATCAGCGCTGGGCACGCGAGCGCGGCGCGGTGCACAGCGTGGAAACCTGGGTGGACGGCGAGCTGGCGGGCGGGCTCTATGGCGTGAACCTGGGCCGCATGTTCTTTGGCGAATCCATGTTCATGCGTCGCACCGATGCCTCCAAGATCGCGCTGGCGGCACTCGTCTGCCTGTGCCGGCGCAACCGCATCCCCTGGATCGATTGCCAGCAGAACACCCGCCACCTGGCCTCGCTGGGGGCGGCCGAGGTGCCCCGCAGCGATTTCCAGGCCCATCTGCAGGCGGCGATTGGCGAGGCCGGCCCCCTGCCCACCGCGGCCTGGCGATTCGAGCCGGCACTCTGGGACGAACTGGGCGCCTTTGACGCAGAATCCGCAGCTGCCAGCCTGAGGGAGCCCCCACCGTGACCCATCCCAAGGAACTACCGCTGTCCCAGCTGCAGTTCTATGCGACCGCGCCCTACCCCTGCAGCTATCTGCCGGACCGACAGGCGCGCTCGCAGGTGGCCACGCCCAGCCATCTGATCCATGCCGATGCCTACTCGGGCCTGGTGGAAGCGGGCTTTCGCCGCAGCGGCCTCTTCACCTACCGGCCCTATTGCGACGGCTGCAAGGCCTGCGTGCCCATGCGCATCCCGGTGGCGGACTTTCAGCCCTCGCGCAGCCAGCGCCGCGCCTGGCGCCAGCACGAGGCGCTGCAGACCCGGGTCATGCGCCTGAGCTATAGCGATGAGCATTACCAGCTCTATCTGCGCTACCAGGCCGGGCGCCACAGCGGCGGCGGCATGGACCACGACAGCGTGGACCAGTACACCCAGTTCCTGCTGCAAAGCCGCATCAACTCGCGCCTGGTGGAGTTCCGCGAGCCTGCCGGCTCCAATGCCGAGGACGGCGAAGGCCGGCTGCGCATGGTCTCCATCCTGGACGTGCTCAGCGACGGGCTCTCCGCCGTCTACACCTTCTACGAGACCGAGGGCCGCAACAGCTACGGCAGCTACAACGTGCTGTGGCAGATCGAGCAGACCCGCCGCCTGGGCCTGAGCCACCTCTACCTGGGTTACTGGATCGCCGAGAGCGACAAGATGGCCTACAAGGCCCGCTTCGGCCCGCACGAGCTGCTGCTCGACGGGCAATGGCAGCGGCGCGAAAGCCGCGACTGAAGACCGGGCCCGCCGCGCGGCCTCAGGCCGCCAGCCGCGCCATCACCTCGTCCGCAATCGCCAGGCAGCTGGTGAGGCCGGGCGATTCGATGCCCAGCAGGTTCACCAGGCCCGGCACGCCGTGCTGGGCCGGACCCTCGATGCGGAAGTCCGGCGCCGGCTCGCCCGGGCCGTGGATCTTGGGCCGCACGCCGCTGTAGGCCGGCTGCAGCGCGCCGTCCGGCAAGGCCGGCCAGTAGCGGCGCACATCGGCGTAAAAGCCCTCGGCGCGTGCCGGATCCACCTGATAGTCCAGCGCGTCGGGGTCGGCCACGTCCTCCAGCCACTGCGCATCGGGCCCGAAGCGGGCCTGCCCCCCCAGGTCCAGGGTCAGATGCACGCCCAGGGACGCCTCCTGGGGAAGCGGATAGACCAGGCGGCCAAAGGGCGCGCGCCCCGCCAGCGAGAAGTAGCTGCCCTTGCTGTAGTGCGCCCGCGGTACCTGGGCCGCATCCAGACCCTCGCTGCGTGCGGCCAGCCAGGGCGCCCACAGGCCGGCAGCATTGACCACCAGGCCGGCCAGCAGTTCCATCTCTTCACCCCCGGCGCGCACCCGCAAGACCTGACCCTCGGACGTGGCCCGCAGGCCCAAGACCTCGGAACCCAGGCCCACGGCGCCGCCGGCCGCTTCCAGATCGCCCTGCAAGGCCAGCATCAGACCATGGCTGTCCACGATGCCCGTGGAGGGCGAGAGCAGCGCCGCCTCGCAGCGCAGGGCCGGCTCCAGGGTCTGGGCCTCCTCGCGGCTGAGCCAGCGCAGATCGTGCACGCCGTTGGCGGCGGCCTTGGCCTGCAGGGCTTGCAAGCCCGGCAGCTGAGAGGCTTCGGTCGCAACCACCAGCTTGCCGCAGCGGCTGTGGGCCACGCCATGGCTGGCGCAGAACTCGTAGAGCAACTCCTTGCCGCGCACGCACAGCCGTGCCTTGAGCGAGCCGGCCGGGTAGTAGAGACCTGCGTGGATGACCTCGCTATTGCGCGAGCTCACGCCCTGCCCGATAGCGGTCTCGCGCTCCAGCACCAGGGTCTCG
>NZ_JBKCLH010000096.1:0-5310 GCF_046300915.1 Roseateles sp.
TCGCTGGCCCCGTCCTGCAGCGCGTCGTAGAGCGTGGCATTGAGCAGGCGCACCACCGGCGAGGCCTGCTCCGACAGGCGCAGGGCCGAAAGCTCCTCGGCCTGCTGGCCGGCCGCCGCACCCGGGTCCAGGCCCTCGTCCACATCGGAGAGTGCGCGAAAGTCCGCCTCGCCCGCGCCCAGCCAATGCTCCACCGCCGCGGGCTCGCAGCGCAGCCAGCGCACCGGAGCCTGCAGCCGGGTCTCCACGCTCTGCAGCAGCAGGGCGTCCTGCTCGCGCTCGGCCAGCAGCACCAGGCGCTCGCCCTGACCCACGGCCAGCACCGCGCGCCAGCGCTGCGCCTGGGCCTGGGGCCAGCGCTCGAAGTCCAGATGCCAGGGGCCGTGTTCGGCGGGCAGCCAGTCGGAGAGGGAATGCGTCACTGCACTTGCTCCACCAGTTGGAAGATGGGCAGGTACATCAGCACGATGATGCCGCCGATCAGCACGCCCATGATCAGCATCAGGGCGGGGTTGATGGCCCGGGTCAGCAGCTCGGTCAGGCGCGCCGCCTCCTCGTCATGAAAGGCCGCGGCCCGCTCCAGCATGGCGGGCAGCTCGCCGCTGCGCTCGCCCACGCGCACCATGCGGCGCGCCACGGGGGTGGCCAGGTCTTGCGCCTCCAGGGCGTCGGAGAAGCGGCCGCCCTGGGCCACCTGCTCGGCGGCCGCGGCCACCGCCGGGCGCCAGGGCGCGGCCACCACATCCTGCACGAGGCGCAGGGCCGGCAGGGCCGGCACGCCCGCACCCAGCAGCATGGCCAGGCTGCGGTACAGGCGCGCCAGGGCCAGCACGCGCAGGCGCGGCCCCAGGCCCGGCAGGGTCCAGAGCCGGGCCTGCAGGCGGGCGCGCAGGCCGGTGTGGCGCCACAGGGCAAGACCTGCCCCCGCCAGCGCGGCCATGCCGCCCAGCACCAGCCAGGGATGGGCGCCGGCCGTCTGGCCAAAACCGATGAGCACGCGCGAGGCCCAGGGCAGCTCGGCGCTGGTGGCCTCCAGGATGCCGGCAAAGCGCGGCAGCACGAAGAGCAGCAGAAAGAGAATCACGGCCGAACCCACCAGCAGCAGCATGGCCGGGTAGACGCAGGCCGCCACCAGGCGGGAGCGCAGGCTCTCCACCCAGGCCAGGTAGCGCGCATGCTGGGCCAGGGCCACGCTGAGCTGGCCGGTGCGCTCATTGGCCGCCACGATGGCACAGACCAGCTCGTCAAAGGCCTGGGGCTGGGCGCGCATGGCGGCCGAGAGCGGCTGGCCCTGCTGCACCGCATCCACCACGCCGTCCAGGGCGGCGCGCACGCCAGGCTGGCTTTCCTTCTCGCGCAGGGTGCTCAGGGCCTCCAGCAGGGCGATGCCGGCATCCAGCAGCACGGCCAGCTCCTGGCTGAAGAGCTGCAGGGGAAAACGTGCGCTGCCGCGGCGCCAGCGCGGCATGTGCGCGGTGCTCGGCTGATCGTCCAGCTCGCGCACCTCCAGCAGATGCTGGGGCGCCACGCCGGCCGCGGCGGCCACGGCCTGGCGGTCGCTGGCCTCCACCCGGCGTGAGGCCGCGTTCCCGCGCGCGGGATCGAACACACGGATCAGGTACTGCGGCATGGCGGGAGCGGGAGGCGGGGCGAGGAAGCGGGGTAGGACGCCGCCCCGCTCACCAGCTGGTCAGGTCGGCGTCCTCGCCCTCACCGCCGGGGCGGCCGTCGCGGCCCAGGGAGATCAGGTCGTAGTCGCCATGCTCGCCGGGCGAGCGGTACTGGTAGTCCTTGCCCCAGGGGTCCTTGGGCACGGCCTTGGAGAGATAAGGCCCAGCCCAGCGCGGCTCATCGGCCGGCTTGGTCACCAGCACGGCCAGGCCCTGCTCGGTGCCGGGGTAGCGGCCCACATCGATACGGTACTGGTCCAGGGCCTTGCCCAGGGCGTCCATCTGCGCGCGCGCCGCCTTGACCTCGGACTTGCCGATCTGGCCGAAGAACTTGGGGCCCACATAGCCGGCCAGCAGGCCGATGATGACCATCACCACCAGCAACTCCAGCAGGGTGAAGCCACGGACACGACGGAAGGGCTTGGATACGGCGGCGGGCATGGGCAACAAGGTGGACAACAAGAGCTGCGAGGCGAAAGCCAGGAGGCAAGACAAGGACGACCCGGAAGGGAGCGACTATCCCCGGCTCATTCCCCAGCCGCAATCAGGACTTGCGCCCCCCCCTGTTTGGGGTGGACAGCGCAATGTATGGCGCCAAGATGACAGGAGTGCGAGGGGTGGCCGGGGCGTTTGCAACGAGAAAGGATTGCGCGGATGCCGCACATATTCATGGGGATCGGGGGTGCACAGGGATGAGCGCGCCTACGACCCTTCGCCCCGCCGTCCGTGATGACATGCCGGGGCTGTGGGAGGTCCGCTATGCGGTGACCGAGAACACCCTGCAACCCGGTCGAATTTCGGACGAGGAATTGCGGCGCGCCATCGAGGACGAAGGCCGGGGCTGGGTGGCCGAACAGGCGGGGCGAATCCTGGGCTTCGCCATCGGCCTGAGGTCCGGCCAGGTCTGGGCGCTCTTTGTGCGGCCCGAGGCCCAGGGCCGCGGCCTGGGAGCCGCCTTGCATGCCGAGATGCTCGGGTGGTTCGCGACGCTGCAACCCCGGCCGGAGCGGCTCTGGCTGTCCACCGGAACCACCACACGCGCACGAGCTTTCTATGAGGCCCGCGGCTGGCAGCTCGCGGGCCCGTACGGCGACGATGAGGTTCGGCTTGAGCGGCCGAACGCGGGGCCCTAGCGCGCGCCGCTCGCGGCAGGCAGCGCTGATCAGCTGCGCCCCTTAAGCAAAAAGCCCCAGGCACCGAGCGCCTGAGGCTTGTTTCCTGTCCGTCACCGCTGCCGTCGTGACTCCCGTATCGCGGCTGGGGCGAGGCAGGGGGCCGTGGGCGCGATCAAGCGGTCAGAAGGGCTATGCGGAAAAGGAACCGTTGGCAGATTGCTCGCTGTGATTGAGTGAGGGGCTCACGGTCCGCTCTTGATGTGGGCGGTGCGCCTCAAATCACCATTGCTGGCGGGATGTCAGCCCTGGTCTTGGCTGTTTGTGGATAAGGCCGGGACAGGTACGTAGACTCGCGGAAGAACTACGGGGGGGGGATACAGCCATGCAACCAGAGTACCTTAGCTACGTCGAGCAGGACGCGACGCTCTTCGAGGCCGTAGCGCCTGTTCTCCCGGCGCTACGGTCGCTGTCTGCTGAGCAGGTTGAAACGCTGGTCTTCTATCTGAAGTCGCTGCACTCCTACTACCCGTCAAGCGAGAACCACGTCGCCCACCTCGAGCGCTTTAGTGAGCGGCTCAAGACGATTCGCGAGAGCGCCGAGCAGACCACTCTGCAGCGCAAGGCCTCGGCAAGGCTATTCAAGGCGATGGCCACAGGTGTATTGGCTGGGATACTGCTTGCGGTGGGGGGTGTCGCACTGCTAGGTGGCACGCATTGGGGCGCTGTCTTGATTGCTGCAGCGGCGGGCCTCTTTGTCCTGGCCGAGGTCCGTTACGGCAAGCCAGCGCTCGAAGCTGCCAAGGAGCAGGACCGACGCTACTTCCTCGAGTGCATTCGGGCTGCCAGAGCCTGCAATGAACTCGATTGGTCGGGACTGTTCAGCTACAACGGCGTCACTCAACCGGGCCCGCAAAGTGACGCGGCTATCGAGCAGACTCGTCTTCGCATTGCCGCGCTCAGCGCACAGCTTCGCAACGCCCTGTACAACGACGAGTACATGCAGTACTCGACCCATCGCTGAGCATCAGGCAGGTCGGTGGTTCAGTCGTCGAACACTGGCGGTGGCTCGCCTCGTTCAGCGCGGTGCTTGGTGAGCACTCTTCGAAAGTGGGCCTCCATCTCATTGGCGCGCCTCACCTCGCGTTCGTACTCCTCCGTGGACTGAGGGCGTCGGCCGAACTGGTCCTGGAAGTAGTAGCTGCCATCCTTCGACTTCACGACCGTGTACCCGGCCTGCTTGACCACCTTGTGCTTCGGGGGCAGAAGAAACTCGCCGAGCTTGCTCCACACGGTCGTCTTCAAGTGGCGCTCAGGGTATAGGTCCTCTTCGGTCCGGCCGGCGATGTAGCGGTCAGCTCGAGCCTTGATGATGTAGTTGACCTCGAGGACTTGTTGAGACGTCAGGGTGCGAGACCGAATGCAGTCGTCATATCGCACCATCGGGTTGCTAGGGTCGAAGTACCTGGAGTTGGTCCGCGGTTTCCGTGCCTTCAACGGCCCGGGCGAGTGCGCGTACTCGACGTGCGTAAGGATGTACAGACGCTCACGGTCGAACGGGAAGAGGGTCTGTGTGCCCTGCCAGTGCAAAGCCGGGTCATGACCTGCGGGAATCATCGGGTCACCAGGAAAGACGTGCCGGTTGAACAGCACGACCGGATGGTCCGAGAAGATGAAGCCCGAGCCCTCCGGTGCGCGAGCAATCTCAAGACAGCCCTCCGCCCACATCACGCAGTGCATGCGACGAAGCTCCTGCATCGCCACCATGAGGTCAAGCTGGCTCCGCTTACGAGTCATCGCTTGCACGAAGCGCAGCCCCTTTGGGGTCCGCAATCGCAGCGCGTCCATGAACTCATAGACGTGCCAGTACGTGTCATGAACGGTGTTGAAGTCTTCGGCGAGCCAGGCCTCGATAGCCCTCTTGCCGTACGTGTCGATTGCGCCGAACAACTGTCGTTCAATCACGTCGTCTGTGCGGCCGAGCCACCGGATGGTGTAAAGGTCCTGCTCCCAGAAGTGGGCGTTGGGCCCCTTATTCAAGATGGTTCGGCCCACGCGCCGGACTTTGCCGCTCGCATCCCTGAAGACATCAGGCCGCATGTCCAGAATCTTGAAGCTGGTCTGCGCCGGCGCCAGAAACCCCTTCTGGTACCAAATCGGGATGTAGTGGTGCCGATGAGACTGCTGACTCATCCCAGCAGCTCCTGCTGCTCTCGCTCGCGGGCATGCCCCAGCTTGGCGCGATGCAGGACTAGCGCAACCTGGCGCTCATTCGCTCGGGGTTGCGCGAGCACCGCCGCGCTGGGTTGCCCACAGACAAATTGAGAAGCTCTTTCAACTTCCAATTCGATCCTTTCTCGCTACCCGAAAAATCGACTCACGTAACTGACGAGCGCTTTAACCAGAGGTTCTCGATTTGCGTGTGGGTACAAAAAAGGCCCGCTCTTTATGAGAGGCGGGCCACTACCCACTGAAAGTGGATCTATTGAGACTCAGAACGGAATATCGTCGTCCATATCGTCAAAGCC
>NZ_JBKCLH010000097.1:0-26704 GCF_046300915.1 Roseateles sp.
GGTTGCCACCCGTGGCGCTCGGCCTGGCCGTGCTGTCCCTGGCCGCCCTGGGACTGGCCTGGCAAGGCCAGGCCAGTCTCAAAGAACTGGAGCAGGAGCTGGTTCGGCGCCAGACAGCGAGCCAGGGCGAGGCCAGCGAGGCCCGCAATCTGGCGCGCCAAGCGCAAGACCTGACCCGGGATACCGCTGCCAAGACGGCCCTGCTGGAGGCACGTTTGGCGGAAGTCGCGCTGCAGCGTGGCCAGTTGGAGGAGTTGATCCAGTCCATGTCGCGCTCGCGCGATGAGAACGTGATCGGGGATATCGAGGCCTCGCTGCGCGTGGCCCTGCAGCAAACCAGCATCACCGGTAGTGCCGAGCCCCTGGTGGCCGCCCTGCGGCAGGCCGATGAGCGTCTGCAGCGCTACAAGCAGCCGCGCCTGGAGGGCGTTCGTCGCGCGGTGGTGCGGGATCTGGACCGGGTTCGCGCCGTGAGCGTGGTTGATGTCTCCACTTTGGCCATACGTCTGGACGAGGTGGTACGCCTGCTGGACGAGCTGCCTTTGCTGGCCATGGCTGACAAGTCCGGTCCGGACGCCACGGGCGCGCCGCGCGCGGCGCGTGCGGCGGCGCCGGCTGCGGCGGCCCGGCCGCCCGGCGTGGCCGCATCCGCCGCCGAGGGACTGATGGAGCAGTGGCTGAGCGCAACCGGCGAGCGCTGGCGTCTGTGGAGTGCCCAGGCCTGGGCCGAGGCCAAGTCGCTGCTGCGCGTCAGTCGCATCGACCACCCCGAGGCCATGCTGCTGGCGCCTGAACAGGCGTTCTTTTTGCGTGAGAACCTCAAGCTGCGGCTGCTCAACGCTCGCCTGGCCTTGCTCAGTCGTCAGTACGACACGGCCCAGGGCGATCTTCGCGAGACCTTACAGCTGCTGGAGCGCTATTTCGATGGCCGTTCCCGCAAGGTCCAGAACGCCGCGGAACTGCTGCGCCAGGTTCAAGGGCAGGCCCGGCAGGTCAGCGTGCCGCGTCCGGACGACACGCTGGCGGCTCTTGCCGCCGCGGCCGGCGGCCGCTGAGGGGAGGGCGCATGCGCACAATCATCTGGCTGGTGCTGCTCTTCGCCGCGGCCGTGGTGGCCGCACTGACCCTGGGCAGCAATGACGGCCTGGCCAGCTTCTACTGGAAGGGCTGGCGGCTCGACGTCTCGCTCAATCTCTTTCTGCTGGTGCTGGTGGGCAGCTGTTTCGCCTTGGTCACCATGATCCATACGGTCAACGCCCTGACCAGCCTGCCCCGCCGCGCCCGCGAGTGGCGGCTGGCCCAGCGCGAGCGTAGCGCCCAGCTGGCCCTGCGCGAAGCCCTGGCGGAGTTCTTCGGCGCCCGTTACGGGCGGGCCCAGAAGGCGGTGCAGCGCGCCCTCAACATCCAGGCCCAGACCGGCGAGCAGCCGGATGCAGCCTTCATGGTGCTGGGCCATCTGCTCGCGGCCCAAAGCGCGCATCGATTGCAGGACAAGCGCCGACGTGATGAGCAGCTGAAGCTGGCGCTGGATCTGGCCCGCAACGAGCCCCAGGCCAAGGCCTCGGAAGAGGGCGCTCGTCTGCTGGCGGCCGAATGGGCTCTGGATGATCGCGATGCACCGCGCGCGCTGGAATTGCTCGCGGAACTGGGGCCGGGCGTGGCGCGTCGTACCCAGGCCCTGCGCCTGCGCTTGCAGGCGGCGCGTCTGGCCAAGCATCCGCTGGATGCCCTGCGCACGGCGCGCCTGCTGGCCAAGCATCAGGGTTTTTCCAAGGTGGCGGCACAGGGGCTGCTGCGTTCGCTGGCCTTTGAGGCCCTGGACGGGGCCCGCGATGTGGACCAGCTGCGCCAGGTCTGGCAGCAGCTCGATGCTTCCGATCGTCGGGATGTCTTTGTGGCGGGGCGTGCAGCCCAGTGCGCGGCCCGGCTGGGGGCGCCCGAGGATGGACGCGGCTGGTTGCGGCCTTTCTGGGATCAGCTGGATGAGCTGGGCAATGATGAGCGCGCCGTGCTGGCCGAGTCTCTGGTCGTAGCCCTGCCGGGTCTGGGCCCCGAATGGCTGCAGCGCCTGGAATCGGCCGTGCAGCGCTTTCCGCGCGACGCGCATCTGGCTTATGCCTTGGGCCATGTGCTGGCCGAGCGACAGCTTTGGGGCAAGGCCCGCCTGACCCTGGAGCAAGCCGCCGAGGATCGCGGCCTGCCGGTGGCAGCGCGCCGCCGCAGCTGGCTCAGCCTGGCCGAGCTCGCCAAGCGCGACAGCGATGCCGAGCGCCGCGCGCGCTGCTTTGAGGCTGCCGCCACCTTGCACTAAGCCGGCCCATGAAGAAATTCTTCAAATACTGGTCATGACAAAGCAATGCGTGCTATAGTTGAGGGCTTCGGCGGCTGTAGCTCAGTTGGATAGAGTACTTGGCTACGAACCAAGGGGTCGTGGGTTCGAATCCTGCCAGCCGCGCCAGAATATCGAGGGGATCGGGGAGTTATCCCGGGTGCTTTCGGAATTCAAATCAGGTCAATGTCTCACCACGACGAGATACTGGCCGAAGAAGATGTGATCGTTTTGTCGTGCGGCTGTAGCTCAGTTGGATAGAGTACTTGGCTACGAACCAAGGGGTCGTGGGTTCGAATCCTGCCAGCCGCGCCAGAATATCGAGGGAATCCCGGAGTCATCCGGGGTGCTTTCGGGATTCATTCAGGTCAATGCCTCACCACGACGAGGCGCTGGCCGAAGTTGAAGTGAAGTAAAAGTCGTGCGGCTGTAGCTCAGTTGGATAGAGTACTTGGCTACGAACCAAGGGGTCGTGGGTTCGAATCCTGCCAGCCGCGCCATATTTGAAACGGGTCAGTTCCTCAGGGGGGCTGACCCGTTTTTCTTTGAACTTCTTGCTTCAGTGCCCGCTGGCAGTGTCGTCACCGAGCAGAGATTGAACTTGCTCGGGGGTGAGGCCCGCCTCAAGTAGCAGGGCCATGCCGTCATGCCCCGGCAGGGGGGCTGCCTGGGGAGCGCGGATGGCGCTGCGCGAAAAGCGCGGCGCAGCGCATGCTTGCAATTGACCATCGATCTCGACATGGTTGCTTCTTGCGCGCTGGTGAGGG
This sequence comes from Roseateles sp., assembly GCF_046300915.1. Lineage (GTDB taxonomy): Bacteria > Pseudomonadota > Gammaproteobacteria > Burkholderiales > Burkholderiaceae_C > Kinneretia. The sequence continues at coordinate 3,097 of NZ_JBKCLH010000097.1, forward strand.
TGGGCGGCAGCCTCGGCGAGGTTCAGCACCGGGGCCACGCAGGCATCACTGCCCTCGAAGCGACTCACCCATTCGTCGCGCGTGCGCTCGCGCAGGCGCTGTGCCACCCGGGCGCGCAGGCGCGGCCAGTCGACCGTGTCGTACTGGCGAGACGGGTCTTCGTCGCCCAGCTCCAGGCGCAGCAGCAGCTCGCGGTAGAAGGCCGGCTCGATGGCGCCCAGGCTCAGGTAGCGGCCGTCTGCGCATTCGAAGCAGTCGTAGAAGGGCGACTCGTGCAGAAAGAAGTTCTGCGCGGGATCGTCCTGCCACAGGCCCTGGCCGCGCAGGCTCAGCAGCAGGGCGCTGAGGCAGCTCAAGCCGTCCACGATGGCGGCATCCACCACCTGGCCGCGGCCGCTACGGCGGGCCTCCAGCAGGGCGCTGAGCAGGCCGATCACCAGAAATAGTGCGCCGCCACCCAGATCGCCCAGCATGGTGGCCGGCAGGCTGGGCGCCACGCCGCGGCGGCTGGCAATGGACAGGGCGCCGCTGAGCGCGGCGTAGTTGATGTCATGGCCGGCTGTCTGGGCCAGTGTGCCGCTCTGGCCCCAGCCGGTGATGCGGCCATAGACCAGGCGCGGATGTGCCGCCTCGAAGTCCGTCGGGCCCAGGCCCAGGCGCTCCATCACGCCGGGGCGATAGCCCTCGATCAGCGCGTCAGCCCCCAGCACCAGGGCGCGGGCGGCGTCGCGGGCCTCGGGGCGCTTGAGGTCCAGGCAGACCGAGCGCTTGCCGCGGTTGAGTGCGCCGCCGCCGCCCAGGCTGCGCTGGGCCGCGGGACGCTCGATCAGCACCACATCGGCGCCCAGATCGGCCAGCAGCATGCCGGCAAAGGGGCCGGGGCCGATGCCGGCAAACTCGATCACGCGATATCCCGCCAGGGGGCCTGCTGTGCTCATGCGCGCGCTCTCCGCAAAAGGGGCCAGGGTCTCGCGACACAATACACGTCATGAGCAAGGCATTCACCAAGGAAAGCACGCATCAGGACGAGGACGAGGGCGACGAGGTCGGCCTGCCGCCCCTGCCGCAGGGCACGCGCAACTACATGACGCCCGAGGGTTATGCGCGGCTGCGCGCGGAGTTCATGGCCCTGCTGGATGTGGAGCGGCCCAAGATCGTCGAGATCGTGTCCTGGGCCGCCAAGAACGGCGACCGCTCGGAGAACGGCGACTACCTCTACGGCAAGAAGCGCCTGCGCGAGATCGACCGCCGCCTGCGCTTTCTGACCAAGCGTCTGGACATTGCCGAGGTGGCCGATCCCAGCCTGCATCACGGCAGCGAGCAGATCTTCTTCGGCGCCACCGTTACCTATGCCAACAGCCGCGGCGAGGAGCGCACCATCACGATCAAGGGCATCGACGAGAGCGACAGCCTGCAGGGCGAGGTGAGCTGGATCTCGCCCATCGCACGCGCCCTGCTCAAGGCTCGCGAGGGCGATGAGGTGCAGCTGATGACGCCGGGCGGCATCGAGAAGCTGGAAGTGCTGGAGGTGCGCTACCCCGCGCCCAAGGGTTGAAGCCGACGGAGGGGCCTAGATCTCAGTCTCAGGCCTGCGGCTTGATGCGCCAGGCGCGCAGCACCGCGGGGCTGCGCTTCAGGGTGCGCAGCACATCGGCCAGGTGCAGGCGGTCGCGCACCGAGAGCAGCAGGCTCATCTCGGCGGTTTCGCGCTGCTGGGACTCGTCGCTCATGGAGATGTGGGTGATGTCGGCTTCGGCCGCACTCACCGCCTGCGCCACCTGGGCCAGCACGCCCTTGCCGTTTTGCAGCAGCACGGCCACGCCGGCCTCGAAGCTGCGGCTCGGCTCCTCGGCCCAGCTCACCGCGATCCAGTGTTCGGCATCGCGCTGGTAAAGGCGCCGGCCTACCGCGCATTCGGCGGTGTGCACCATCAGGCCCTCGCCGCGGCCCAGATAGCCGCGGATCTCATCGCCGGGAATCGGGCGGCAGCAGGGGGCCAGGCGCACCGAGGCGCCCTCGCTGCCATCCAGCAGCACCGTGCCCTGGGTGGGGGCATCCTCGGCAGCCACGAAGCGGCCCATGCTCAGCATCACGGCGTCGGGGCGCTGGCCCTGCTCGGCCAGCATGCGGGCCAGCTTCTTGGCCACGATGGAGGCGATCTTGCGGCCCAGGCCCACCTCGATCAGCAGCTCGTCCACCTGCCGGTTCCCGGCCCAGCGGGCGAGCTGCTGCCAGAGCTGGGCGGCATCTTGATCCTCGTCATCCAGCGAGGGCAGGGACAAGCCCTCGGCCCGTAAGGCCTGGGCCAGCATCTTCTCGCCAAGATCGCGTGACTCTTCCTGCTCCAGGTTCTTCAGGAAGTGTCTGATCTTGGAGCGGGCGCGCCCGGTGCGTACAAAACTGAGCCAGGCCGGATTGGGGCGGGCACCCGCGGCGGTGACGATCTCGATCACATCACCGCTGCGCAACTCGGTGCGCAGCGGCACGGGCTCGCCATTGATCTGGGCCGCCACGCAATGGTCGCCCACATCGGAGTGAATGGCGTAGGCAAAGTCCACCGGCGTGGCGCCCTTGGGCAGGGCCATGATCTTGCTCTTGGGCGTGAAGACATAGACCGCATCCGGGAAGAGGTCGATCTTCACATGCTCCAGGAACTCGTTGGCGTCGCGCGTCTCGTCCTGGATGTCGATCAGTGACTGCAGCCAGTGAGCACCCAGCTGCTGCGTGGTCTGCCCGTCGGCCCGAGTCTTGTACATCCAGTGCGCCGCCACTCCTTTCTCGGCCACCAGATGCTGGGTCTCGGTGCGGATCTGGAACTCCACCGGCGTGCCCAGGGGGCTGACCAGGGTGGTGTGCAGGCTCTGGTAGCCATTGGGCTTGGGGATGGCGATGTAATCCTTGAAGCGACCGGGCTGGGGCTTGTAGAGCTGATGCAGCACGCCCAGGGAGAGGTAGCACCCCGGCAGTTCGTCCACGATGATGCGAAAACCAAAGATGTCGCTGACCTGGGCGAAGCTCAGGTGCTTCTCGCGCATCTTCTTGTAGATGGAGAACAGAGTCTTCTCGCGACCCTGGATCTCCACCTTGATGCCGGCCTCGTGAAAGGCCTTCACCACATCACGCTCGATGCGAGCCACCAGATCGCGGCGATTGCCGCGCGCCTTGCTCACCGCTTTGAGCAAAGCGGCATGACGCCAGGGATTGATGAAGCTGAAGGACAGTTCCTGCAGTTCACGGTAGATCTGATTGAGGCCCAGTCGGTGGGCAATGGGAGCGTAGATGTCCAGCGTCTCGCGCGCGATGCGGCGGCGCTTGTCGGGCGCCATGGCCTGCATGGTGCGCATATTGTGCAGACGGTCGGCCAGCTTGATCAGGATGACTCGCACATCGCGGGCCATGGCCAGCAGCATCTTGCGGAAGGACTCGGCCTGGGATTCCTCGCGGGTGGAGAACTGCAGCTTGTCCAGCTTGGTCAGACCATCCACCAGCTCGGCGGTGGGCGCCTCGAAACGCTCGATCAGCTCGGTCTTGGTGACGCCACAGTCCTCCATGGCATCGTGCATCAGAGCCGCCATGATGGCCTGGGCATCCAGGCGCCATTCGGCGCAGATGCCGGCGACTGCGATGGGGTGGGTGATGTAGGGCTCGCCGCTGGCGCGGAACTGGCCCAGATGCGCCTCGTCCGCGAACTTGTAGGCCTCGCGGATGCGCTTGATGTCGGCCTTGGGCAGGTAGGCCAGGCGCTGTACCAGGGCATCAAAGGAGGCCGCTTCGGCCGGCGTAGGCTCAGCTGGGCTGCGCAAGACGGGCCGCGTGCCGGAAAGACCGGTCAGTGCGGCAGGCAAGGAGGCGGCAAACGATCGAAAACCCATGACGCGAATTTAACCGATGCTGTCAGCGCACGAGCCTGCCCAAAGACAAAGGGCGCCCAGGTGGGCGCCCTTTGGTGGCTGCGGCGGTGCCGCAGCACCGCCAAGCCGGGGACTCGAAGGCTCAGACCGGCACTTTGCGCAGCATCTCGACGCCGACTTCACCGGCGGCGATCTCGCGCAGCGCGGTCACGCCCGGCTTGTTCTTGCTCTCGATCTTGGGGGTGTGGCCTTGGCTCAGCATGCGAGCGCGGTAGGTGGCGGCCAGAACCAGCTGGAAGCGGTTGGGGATCTTGGACAGGCAATCTTCGACGGTGATGCGGGCCATGGCAGTTTCCAGGTCTTGTGGTTCAGGGGAGATCAAGCGCACGGAACACGGTGGACCGGTTGCGGCGCTGAGCGGCGTATTTTAACCGCTGTGCGTGGACGATGGTCTTGAGGTCGAAAACCGCGGTGTCGAACACCGCATTGACCACCACGAAATCGAAGTGCTGGGCCTGGGCCACCTCCACACGTGCATTGGCCATGCGCTGGGCGATGACCTCGGGCGCGGTATCGCCGCGGCGGTTCAGGCGCTGCATCAATTCCTCCCAGCTGGGCGGCAGGATGAAGATCAGCACCGCGTGGGGGAAAAGCTGCTTGATCTGCAGCGCGCCCTGGTAATCGATCTCCAGCACCACGTCCTCGCCATCGGCCAGGCGCTTCTCGATGCCGGCACGCGAGGTGCCATAGAGATTGCCGTGCACCTCGGCCCATTCGAAGAAGTCGCCGTGCTCGACTTTGGCGCGGAACTCCTCGGCCGTGATGAACCAGTATTCGCGACCATGCTGTTCCTGTCCGCGTGGCGCGCGCGAGGTGTGCGAGACGGAGACGGCCAGCTTGGCGTCGAGCTCCAGCAAGGCCTTGACCAGACTGGATTTGCCGGCGCCGCTGGGAGCGGCGACGACGAAGAGATTGCCGGGATATTCCATGAAAGGGCGCTCGTGGCGCGTCGGTTGGGGCCTGGGCGATGGCCAAAGCGGCCTAAACCCATGATTTCCCTGGCAATTTTAACCGAGGCGCGCAGGCCGCCCGGCGCAGGACCGGGCGGGTGGCTGTGGATTACTCGATGTTCTGCACCTGTTCGCGCATCTGCTCGATGGCCACCTTCATCTCCACCGAGACATTGGTGAGCTCCAGTGCGGCGGATTTGGAGCCCAGGGTATTGGCCTCGCGGTGCAGTTCCTGGATCAGGAAGTCCAGGCGCTTGCCGATCTCGCCGCCCTTCTTGAGCAGGCGGCTGATCTCGTCCAGATGGGCGCGCAGTCGGGCGAGTTCCTCGGCCACATCGATGCGGATGGCATAGGCCGCGGCCTCGTTGAGCGCGCGCTCCTGCAACTGCTCCTGGGGCACACTTTGGGTGGCGCCGGTGCTGGCCAGGGCCTCCTGCCAGCGCTCCAGAAAGCGCTGCTGCTGGCGCTGCACCACGGCCGGCACCAGGGGCTCGGCCTGCTGGGCCAGCTCGCGCAGGCGGGCGATGCGCTCCATCAGCACGGCCACCAGCTTGGCGCCCTCGCGCTCGCGGGCCTCGGCCAGGCCGGCGACGCAGGCGCGCGCGGCTTCCAGTGTGGCCTCGTCCAGCTTCTCGCTGGCGCCGCCGCTCTTGCACCAATGCAGCACCTCGTTGACGCTCAAGGGACGAGCCTGCGGCAGCCAGCCCTGCACGGTGGACTCCAGGCGCGAGAGGCGGTTGAGCTGCTCGGGCTGGGGCTGGGGCCAGCTGCTCTCGGACTCGCGCTGCGTGTTGATGCGCAGTTCGATCTTGCCGCGCTTGAAGGCGGCGCCGATCAGCTCGCGCAGGGCGGGTTCCAGTCCGCGCAGATCCTCGGGCATGCGAAAGCCCAGATCCAGGAAGCGCCCGTTGACCGAGCGCAGTTCCACCGTCACGCTGGCGGCGGGGGCGGCACCGGATTCCCCCTGGGAGGCGGGTTGCGAGCTGGCGCTGGCATAACCCGTCATGCTGTAGACTGGCATTAAGCAATCGGTAGAGCTAAAGAAGACGCGGTCGATTATGTCAAAGCCGAAACCGGCACCCCTGCCGGCGGGTACGGTAGTTGGGGGCTACCAGATCATCAAGAAGCTCGCGGCAGGCGGATTCGGTGTGGTCTATCTCGCCGAAGATCCCGAGCACCACTTGGTGGCTCTCAAGGAGTATCTGCCTTCGTCGCTGGCCGAGCGCTCGCCGGGCGAGCTGACGCCGCGCGTCAAGCCCGAGAAGCAGCCGCTCTATCGTCTCGGGCTGCGCAGCTTTTTCGAGGAAGGCCGCTCCCTGGCTCAGATCTCGCACCCCAGCGTGGTCTCGGTGCTGAACTTCCTGCGCGAGAACGAAACCGTCTACATGGTGATGAACTATCTGCAGGGCGATACCCTGCAGGACTTCATCGTCACCGCGCGCGATCTCAAGCGCGACAAGGTCTTCCGCGAGTCCACCATACGCAGTCTCTTCGATGAGATCCTGCGCGGCTTGCGCATCGTGCACCAGCACAAGATGCTGCATCTGGACATCAAGCCCGCCAATATCCTGATCACCAACGAGAACAAGGCGGTTCTGCTGGACTTCGGCGCGGCGCGCGAGGTGCTGAGCAAGGAAGGCAATTTCATCCGCCCCATGTACACCCCAGGCTTTGCCGCGCCCGAGATGTACCGCCGCGACGGCTCGCTAGGCCCCTGGACCGACATCTACGCCATCGGCGCCTGCATCTATGCCTGCATGCAGGGCTATCCGCCGAATGACGCACCGCAGCGTCTTGAAAAGGACCGCCTGGCCTTGAGCCTCTCTCGTCTGCGCAATGTCTATTCGGACAATCTGCTGGAAGTGACGGAGTGGTGCATGGCCCTGGATCCCTTGGCCCGGCCGCAGAGCGTGTTTGCCCTGCAAAAGGAGCTGGCGCGGGAGACGGAGCGTCGCTACACCAAGCTGAGTTTCAGCGAGCGGCTCAAGCTGCAGTTGGAGAACCTCAAGTCCGGAGCCAAGGCCTGATGTGCCTGGGCTTGGGGATGGTCGATATCTTGGCTCGTACAGGGCCTGAACATGCGGCGCTGGCGCCGAAGCGGGAGCGCGCGTGAAGTTTGGGGTGTATCAGGTCAGCCGGCGCGGGGGGCGCGAGAAGAACGAAGACCGCATGGGTTATTGCTACACCCGTGAGGCAGGCTTGTTCACGGTGGCCGATGGCATGGGAGGGCATCCCGAGGGCGAGATGGCGGCCCAGATCGCGCTGCACACCCTGGCGGCCTTGTTTCAGCGTGATGCCCGCCCCAAGCTCAAGGACCCGGCCCGCTTTCTGCAGGATGGGGTGCTGATCGCCCATCAGACCTTGCTGCAGTACGGCGCACAGCAAGGGCTCAGCGACACGCCCCGCACGACCGTGGTGGCCTGTCTGCTGCAGGAAGGCAAGATCTACTGGGCACATTGCGGTGATTCCCGCCTGTATATGGTGCGTGGTGGCCAGCTGATTGCGCGCACTCGCGACCACTCTTATTCCGAGTTGCAGGAGGCATTGGGTCGCAGCACGCCGGGCTCGGAGCGATTCAACCGCAATGTGCTCTTCACCTGTCTGGGCAGCCCGGGCAAGCCCATGGTGGACGTGAGCGGCCCGCTGGCTCTGGTACCAGGGGATCGGGTGCTGCTGTGCTCCGATGGCTTGTGGAGCGTGGTACCCGAGACCGAGATCGTCACGCATATGGGTGAGCGTGTGATTACCGACGCGGTGCCGGAGCTGGTGGAGCAGGCGCTGCGCCTTGGCGGCGCCCGCTGCGACAATGTCACGGCTTTGGCACTGGAGTGGGAAGGCGAGGACGAGCCTGACGACAGTGTTTCCACCCAGCATCTGGGTGATGAGGGCTTTGCCTCCACCATACAGGCCGCCGGTGCCGAGGGGCATCTGGACGATGAGGAGATCGAGCGCACGGTGCGCGAGATCCGCGAGACCATCGTGCAGCGCGGCCGCAAGAACAGCTGAATTGAGGACCAGGATTTCATGAGCAAGAACGAAGCGGCGCTGCGCGCCGGTGGCCGTGCGGCCGATGCACTGCGCCCCGTGCGCCTGACCCGCCACTACACCCGCTATGCCGAAGGTGCGGTGCTGGTGGAGTTTGGCGAGACCAAGGTGCTGTGCACCGCCTCGGTGGAAGAGAAAGTGCCGCCGCACAAGCGCGGCTCCGGCGAGGGCTGGGTCACGGCCGAGTACGGCATGCTGCCGCGTGCCACCCACACCCGCGGTGACCGCGAGGCCGCCCGCGGCAAGCAGAGCGGCCGCACCCAGGAAATCCAGCGCCTGATCGGACGCTCCCTGCGCTGCGTGTTTGATCTGGGCGCCTTGGGTGAGCGCACCATTGCGCTGGACTGCGATGTGATCCAGGCCGACGGCGGCACCCGCACCGCCGCCATCACCGGCGCCTATGTGGCTGCGCACGATGCGGTGAGCTGGCTGCTGGCCCAGGGCAAGATCACGGCCTCGCCCATCAAGGACGCGGTGGCTGCCATCTCGGTGGGCATCGTGGACGGCGTGCCCCTGCTGGACCTGGAGTACACCGAGGACTCCGCCTGCGACACCGATATGAATGTGGTGATGACCGGTGCTGGCGGCTTTGTGGAGCTGCAGGGCACGGCCGAGGGCGTGGCCTTCACGCGCGCCGAGATGAACGCGCTGCTGGACCTGGCCGAGAAGGGCATCGGCGAACTGCTGGCCGCGCAGAAGGCGGCGCTGGCGGCATGAAGATCGTCCTGGCTTCCAACAACGCCAAGAAGCTCGGCGAGCTGCAGGCCCTGTTCGCGCCCTTGGGCGTGGAGCTGGTGACCCAGGGCTCGCTGGGCATTCCCGAGGCCGAGGAGCCGTTCGAGAGTTTTGTGGAGAACGCGCTGACCAAGGCCCGCCACGCGGCGCGTGCCAGCGGCCTGCCAGCCCTGGCCGACGATTCGGGCCTGGCCGTGGAGGCCCTGGGCGGTGCGCCGGGCGTGCTCTCGGCCCGCTATGCCACGCTCTTCGGCCGGCCCAAGAGCGATGCCGAGAACAATGCGGTGCTGCTGGAGAAGATGGCTGATCTCGCCGATCGCCGCGCGCGCTTTGTCTGCGCCCTGGTGGCCGTGCGTTCGGCCGAGGACCCCGAGCCCCTGATCGCCATGGGCCGCTGGCAGGGTGAGATCCTGCGGGCGGCGCAAGGGGAGGGCGGCTTCGGCTACGACCCGCTGATGTTCATCCCCGCGCTGGGCGCGAGCGTCGCCCAGCTCTCGGCCGCGCAGAAGAACGCGCTGAGTCACCGGGCCCTGGCCTCGGTGGATCTGCTTAAGCAGATGCGCGAGGCCTGGCATCTGGGCTGAGCCCGGCCCCCGCAGTACCCACCATGGCCGAGATCATCAAGCTGATGCGCCCCGGGCAGCTGAGCCTGACGGCGCTGCCCCCACTCTCCCTCTATGTGCACCTGCCCTGGTGCCTGCGCAAATGCCCTTACTGCGACTTCAACTCGCATGAGTGGCGCGAGGGGCGCGAGCTGCCCGCCGAGCAGGCGCGCCAGTACCTGGCGGCCCTGCGCGCCGATCTGGAAGCGGCCCTGCCCCTGATCTGGGGGCGTACGGTGGTGAGCATCTTCATCGGCGGCGGCACTCCCAGCCTGTTCGCGCCTGAGCAGATCGCTGAGCTGATCTCGGACCTGCGGGCGCGCCTGCGCCTGGAGGCGGACTGCGAGATCACCCTGGAGGCCAACCCCGGCACCTTCGAGCGCGAGCGCTTCAAGGGCTTCCGCGAGGCGGGTGTCACGCGCCTGTCGGTGGGGGTGCAGAGCTTTGACGATGCCCAGCTCAAACGCCTGGGCCGGGTGCACAGCAGCGAGCAGGCCCGCGCCGCCCTGAGTGAGGCGGCGAGCTGCTTCGAGACCTTCAATATCGACCTGATGTATGCCCTGCCGGGTCAGGGCCTGCAAGACCTGGCCCTGGAGCTGGACACGGCACTGGCCTATGCGCCGCCGCATCTCTCGGTCTACCACCTGACCATCGAGCCCAACACCATGTTCGCGAGCCGGCCGCCCGAGCATCTGCCGGACCCGGACCTGGCCAGCGAGATGCTGGACCTGATCACGGCCCGCACGGGCGCTGCGGGCCTGGAGCGCTACGAGGTCTCGGCCTATGGCCGGCCCGGCCATCGCTGCGCCCACAACCTGAACTACTGGCAGTTCGGCGACTATCTGGGCATTGGCGCGGGCGCGCACAGCAAGCTCAGCTTTGCCCATCGCATCCTGCGCCAGGTGCGCTGGCGTGAGCCGGCAGCCTATATGACCAAGGCCCTGGAAGGCCAGGCCGTGTCCAACGAGCACGAGGTGGGTGCGGCCGAACTGCCCTTCGAGTTCATGCTCAATGCCCTGCGCCTCAAGGACGGCGTGCCGCTGCTCACCTATCTGGAGCGCACCGGCCTGGGTGCCAGCAGCATCCACGCCGCCGTGGAGCGCGCTCGCGCCAAGGGCCTGCTGCAGCCCGATCCGGCCAGCCTCGCGCCCACGCCCCTGGGCTTCGATTTTCTCAGCGACCTCCAGTCACTCTTTCTGGCCGAGTGAAGCTCAAGCCGCCATGACGTAGATGCTGAGCTGGCCATGCTTGGCATGGCGCTTGGCGGTGGCGGCGGCGCTGGCCACGTCTTCCGAGCGGGCGAGGCTGCCCGGCGCCACCCGCACCGCGCCGATGGACAGGGTGGTGCAGGGGTGAAAGCGCCGCTCGCCGTGCCGGTCTTCGGCCATGATGCCGCCGGCCTCCAGGGCCTCGGGATCGAAGAGGCCGCGGGCCAGCTCGTTGAAGCGCACCACGATGTCCTCGCAGCGCTGCTCCCAGTCCTCGCTCTGGAAGAGCAGCACGAAATCGTCGCCACCCACATGGCCCACGAAGTCGCGCTGGCTGTCGCAATGGCTGCTGGTGACCCGGGCGAGCAGGCGGATCATCTCGTCGCCGCGCCAGTAGCCGTACTCGTCGTTGAAGGGCTTGAAGTGGTTCAGGTCGGCGTAGGCCGCCACAAAGCTGCGGCCGCTGGCGCTCAGGCGGTCGCTGTGCTGGCTCAGCGGAATATTGCCCGGCAGGAAGGTCAGGGGGTTGGCGTGCCTGGCAGCCTCGATGCGCGCTTCCGTCACCGAGCGAACCAGCTGCTCGCCCGTACCCAGGCCCAGATAGCGCCCGCGCCGCGTGATGATGAATCCCTCCCTGAGATAGCGCTGATCGGTCGAGGTCAGTATCGAGGTCAGGGCCTCGATGCCCGTGTCGGCATCGACGATGAGCGGCGTGCTGTTGGCAAAGAGGGTGCAGGCGCGCCTGCCGTAGAGGTCGTTGAAGAAGGGCTTGGCCCAACGGGCGATGAACTGGCTGCGGTCCACCAGGGCAATCGGGCGCCCTGCCTCGTCGATCACGGCCACGGCGTGAAGCTGTTCATGCGCCTCGAACAAGCGATAGAGCTGTTCGTGGCTGCAGTCCTGTGCGACGGCCGGCGCCTTGAGAACCAGTCGCTCGGCCGTGACGCCGCTGGCCGCGGCGCGCCGCAGCTCGGGCAGCACGGCGATGTCCTTGCTGGTCAGCACTTCGAGGGCCTGCGCCGGCGGTGCGGTGAGGCCTCTCGCCGCGGGCCGCCCCAGAAACCATCCCTGACCGTGACTGACGCCCAGGTCGCGGAGCACGCGCAGCTCCTCGGCAGTTTCTATGCCCTCGGCCACCAACTGCGCGCCGAAGGTCTCGGCCAGCTGGAGCAGGGCACGGAAGGTCTGCAGCTTCTCGGCATGAGCCGGCAGCTCGTGGCTGAAGTACTTGTCGATCTTGACCAGATCGGGCTGGATTTCGGACCACAGGCGCAGGGAAGAGCGTCCGTCTCCGAAGTCGTCCAGGGCGATGCCAACCCCGTGCCGCCGCAGCCCTGCCAGGGTGCGCCGCAGTCCCTCGATATCGGCAACGCGCTCGTGTTCGGTGAGCTCGATCACCAGAGAGCTGGGTGCGATCTTCAGTTCGCGCAAGGTCTCCAGGCCCCGCGCCCACTGGGAGGGAGCACTGGCATGCGCCAACGCCGAGGCGCTCATGTTCAGGAGCAGTTTGCCTGGCAGCTCCTGGGCCGACCAGTCGCGCAAGGCCTGCAGCGCGCAGTGCATTTCCAACTCTGCACTCAGGCCTTCGCGGCGCCCGGCGGCGAAAAGGGCGTCAGGGAACTCCAGGTGACTGCCCGACGGACCTCGGACCAGGGCCTCGTGGCCGTAGATCTCCCCCTTGTCCAAGCGCATGATGGGCTGGAACAAGGTGCTCAGCAGCTCGTTCTGCATCAAGGTCTGCGCACGCAGGGGAGACAGGCAGTTCAGGGGGAGCGGGGCATTCATGGCGGCGGGCGTGCGGTTCGCAGGCGCGCAGCTTGCCGCTCCCAGATGACAGGCCGGAGGCAGTCCGGATGCCTGCGGCCGGGACCGTGAGCTATGTCACGGCCCGGCGTTCTGCGTCAGACGCGGTTGAGCGACATGCCTGCGGTGCTGCGCAGGCGCTCGATCAGGCGCGGTGCAATCTGGGACAGTGGCAGCACTTCGTCAGCGGCGCCAGCGGCGATCGCCTCCCGCGGCATGCCGAAGACCACACAGCTGGCCTCGTCCTGCACCAGGTTGTAGGAGCCGGCGTCCTTCATGCCCTTCATGGCCTTGGCGCCATCGGCGCCCATGCCGGTGAGCATGATGCCAAGGGCATTGGGGCCCACCACACGGGCAGCTGAATTGAACAAGACCTCGACGGAAGGCTTGTGCCGGTTCACGGGCTCACCGTCCTGCACGCGGGCGATGTAGTTGGCGCCCGAGCGCTCGACGCTCAGATGCATGCCGCCCGGCGCGATATAGCCATGGCCGGGCAGGATGCGCTCGCCGTCCTGGGCCTCCTTGACGCGGATCTTGCACAGGCCGTCCAGCCGGGCCGCATAGCTCTTGGTGAAGCCCGGTGGCATGTGCTGGGTGATGACGACGGCCGGGCAATCGGCCGGCAGGTTCACCAGCACATCCTTGGTGGCTTCGGTGCCGCCGGTGGAGGCCCCGATGAAGATGATCTTCTCGGTGGACAGGCGGCCGATGCTGGCCACGCTGACGGGCTTGGCCGGCGCCGGTGCACCACCTGCCGCCGGTGCTGGAGTCGGGGCGGGCGCGCGGCGGATATGCGCCTTGGAGGCAATGCGGATCTTGTCCGTGATGTCCTGGGCCAGGCCCCGGATGCCATCGGCGACGCCGATCTTGGGTTTGGCCACAAAGTCCACGGCCCCCAGTTCCAGGGCCTTGAGCGTGACCTCGGCGCCACGCTCGGTCAGGGTGGACACCATGACCACGGGCATGGGGCGCAGCCGCATCAGGCGCGAGAGGAAATCCAGCCCGTCCATCTTGGGCATTTCCACGTCCAGCGTGATCACGTCGGGATTCAGCGTGCGGATCATTTCGCGGGCGGCCAGGGGGTCGGCCGCGGCGCCAATGCACTGCATATCGGGTTGACGGTTGATGATCTCGGTCAGGATCGAGCGCACCAGGGCCGAATCGTCCACCACCACGACTTTGGTCTTTGACATCTTTACTACTCCAGAAAACGGGCGCCGCCTCAGAACAGGTCGATGGAGCCGCCTGTGGCGACCACCGGCTGGGCCTTCTGGGCCGCGCTGCGATCCTGCTGGATCAGGGCTTCGGTATTTGTCGGGGCCAGGCGCTTGACCATGGCCTTGCCACTGTGCGGCAGAAAACAGACCTTGCGCGGATAGACATCCATCACGTCCTTGGACACCACGGGGATGCGCTCCAGCTTCAGAAAGTCCATCACGAAGTTGGTGTTGCGCTCGCCCACATTGATGGTGTTCATGCCCGCGATCACGGCGCCGCCGCCAAAGATCTTGGCCTCCATGCGGCTCTTGGAGGCGCCGCGCTTCATCATCTCGTTGATCAGCAGTTCCATGGCATAGGAGCCATAGCGACCCGAGTCGCCCGTGCCCTCGGGCAGCATGAAGTGGTTCATGCCGCCGACCTGGGCCTGACGATCCCAGAGGCAGGCGGCAATGCAGGAGCCCAGGGTGGTCATGACCAGCAGGTCTTCGTTGTCCACGAAGTACTCGCCGGGCAGCACCTTGACGGCAGCGTTCTTGAAGTGCGCGTCATAGAAGAAGAACGAGGCCTCGCCGGCCTTGCGCGCCTGGGCCTTGAGCTGTGCGACCCGTGCAGCGCCGGCGCCGCTGCTGAGACTCAGGCCGGACTGGCTGGCGGGGGACGGGGACGTAGTCATGAGGTGGTTCAGGCTTTCGTCGGTGTGTGGGACGTTGGGACGGCTCAGACCTTCTCGTAGATCGTCTTGCCGCGCAGCCTGAAGAGGTCGCGCGACTCGGTGAAGTTCTCGGAATGGCCGACGAAGAGCAGGCCGTGCGGTTTCATGACACGGTGGATGCGTTCCAGCACCTTGCGCTGGGTGGGAGCGTCGAAATAGATCATGACGTTGCGGCAGAACACGATCTGGAAAGGTTCACCCAGGGACCACTGCTGGTCCATGAGGTTGAGTGTGCGGAACTCAATCCAGCGCTGCAACTCGGGCTTGACCTTGATGCGGCCGGCATTGGCGCCGGTGCCGCGCATGAAATAGTTCTTCAGACGCTGCTGCGAGAGGCCGCGCGCATCGGCGCTGTAAACCCCGCGGCGGGCGGTATTGAGCACATTGGTGTCGATGTCGCTGGAGACGATTTGCACCGAGGCGCTGCCGCCCAGGGCCTCGTGGCAGGTCATCGCGATGGAGTAAGGCTCCTCACCGGTGGAGGCGGCGCAGCACCAGACGCGCACCGGCTTGCCAGCCAGGGGCTTGAGGTCATCGGCCAATGCGTGGAAGTGGTGTTCCTCGCGGAAGAAGGAGGTCAGGTTGGTCGTCAGGCAGTTGACGAATTCCTGCCATTCCTGCTCGGCCTCTGCGCCCGTGGTGGACTCCAGCCACTGCAGGTAGTTCGCAAAGCTGCGGTGTCCCGTGTCGCGCAAGCGACGCGAGAGCCGGCTGTAGACCATGGCGTGCTTGCCCTCGTGCAGGCTGATGCCGGCGTGGCGGTAAATCAGCTGGCGTACGCGGTCGAAGTCCGCACGGCTGAAGCTGAACTCGTGGTCGATGGATTCAGTGCCAGCCATGTTTTTTGCGCGTTGTTCGATGATGGTCGTGGGGATTGGCCCGCGGCGTCAAGCGGATTGGCCTTGATTTTGCATCTTGCGATAGTGTCTGTGGCCCGGTTGCCCAAGATAGTGCGAAGTGGGTGGCATGTGCTGGTCTTTTTTCTCGGCTTGACCCCACTTGCTCGCTGCTAGACTGCCCCGACTCCCTCCGTGAGCGCCTTGGATACCTCCTCTACACCCCCTTTGCCGATTGACGCCCGTGACCTGCAGCTGGAGTCGGCCTTGCAGCTGCTTCAGCAGGCCGGTGCACTGCTGCCCGAGGCTGCACCCTACAGCCAGGCCTGGTTGCAGGGGGTGCTGGACGCCCTGTGCGATCTGTCCAGCAAGGATGCGCTGACGGGCTTGTCCAACCGCCGCAGCTTCGAGATGGCCCTGGCGCGCGAAGTGGACCGTGTGGCCCGCTCGGGCGAACCGGCGCTTTTGCTGATGCTGGACATCGACCACTTCAAGGCGGTCAATGACACCTATGGGCACTCCGCCGGCGATCTGGTCATTCAGGCCGTGGCGCGCGCCATCAGCCAGACCGTGCGCCCCATGGACACAGTGGCACGGGTGGGCGGCGAGGAGTTCGCCATCATCCTGCCCAATTGTCCGCACAGCTACGGTGCGACCGTGGCGGAGCGTCTGCGTGAGCGGGTGGCTGATCAAAGGCTTGAGGTATCACCGGGGCAGCAGCTCCAGGTCACCGTGAGCTTGGGGGGCGCTTTCGCGCCTCAGTGGGTGAGGTCTTCGCCCTTGCTGTGGATTGAGCGGGCGGATCGCCAGCTCTACCGCGCCAAGGCCGAGGGTCGCAACCGCGCCTGTCTGGAACCTCACGTCGACTCTCTGGTCAGCGCGGAGGAGAGAGGCATGTTGTTTGCTGTAACGCAACAGGATAGTGAATGAGTACAACAACTGCTCCTGCTGCATCCCCTGCGCGCCCGCACGCTTGCCGTCACAAGCGGGAAGGGGGGCGTGGGCAAGACTTTTGTCACGGCCAACCTGGCGGCTGCCTTGGCGGCTCAGGGCCAGCGCGTGCTGGTGCTGGATGCCGATCTGGGTCTGGCCAATTTGGATGTGGTGCTGAACCTGCACCCCAAGCTGACCCTGCACGATGTGTTCACCGACAAGGCCACACTGGATCAGGCCATCCTGCCTGCGCCGGGTGGTTTCTCGGTGCTGCTGGCAGGTTCGGGCATGGTGGAGTATTCCCGCCTCACGCCCGAGGTGCGCGACAAGCTGCTGAGCATCATTGAACAGGTCAAGCCGCGCTTTGACTGGGTGTTGCTGGACACCGGCGCCGGCATCTCGGATGTGGTGCTGTTTGCCGTGGCCATGGCCCAGGACGTGCTGGTGGTGGCCACGCCCGAACCGACCTCGCTGACGGATGCCTATGCCACCATCAAGGTGCTGGCCACCCAGCAGGGGCGGCGCCAAGTGGGCCTGCTGGTGAACCAGGCGGGTCGACCCGGTGAGGGCAAGCTGATCTGCGGGCAGTTGCAGCAGGTGCTGCAGCGCTTCGTGGGTTCGGGTCAGGCCTTCAGGCTGGACCTGATGGGCGAGGTGCGTTCCGATGTGTCCGTGCGCCAGGCTGTACTCAAGCGCCATCTGCTGCTGGAAAACTACCCGGGCAGCGATGCCGCCCAGGGCATCAAGGCTCTGGCCGCCCGCCTGCTGAGCTGAAGATCGATTCGACATGACACAGCAGGACAGCAAGACCGGCGTGCCGGCCGGTGTGACTACGGCCTATCAATGGGTGGGTGGCGAGGCCGCGGTGCGCGCCCTGGTGGACCGTTTCTACGATCTGATGGACCTGGAGCCGGCCTATGCCCCGCTGCGGGCCCTGCATCCCAGCACGACCGAAGGCTCGCGTGACAAACTCTTTTGGTTCCTCTGCGGCTGGTTGGGCGGGCCCGACTACTTTGTCGAGCGCTTCGGCCACCCCCGGCTGCGCGCGCGGCACATGCCTTTTCGCATCGGCATCGCCGAGCGTGATCAGTGGATGGCCTGCATGATGCAGGCCCTGGCCGAGTGCGAGCTCGACCCCGAGCTGCAGCGGCGCCTGAGCGAATCCTTCATGGGCCCCGCGGACTGGATGCGCAACGTCTGAGCCGCGCCGGGTTCAGAGCGGCTGCAGCAGCACCATCAGCGCGCCGCTGCCGCCGTCGCTGGCGCGGGCCTGCACAAAGGCCAGCACCTCGGCCTTTTGCACCAGCCAGCGCCGCACCCGGCTCTTGAGCACGGGCTCGCGGCCCGGCGAGCCATTGCCCTTGCCATGCACCACGCGCACACAGCGCAGACCCCGCTTGGCACTCTCGACAATGAAGCTGCCCAGCGCCTCGCGGGCCTGGTCGCGGCGCAGGCCGTGCAGATCGATCTGGGCCTGCAGGGCCCAGTGACCGCGGCGCAGCTTCTTCACCGTGTCCGGCCCGATCTCGGGACGGCGGAAGGAGAGGGCCTCGTCGGTCTCCAGCAGGGAGTCCACATCGAAGTCGTCCGACAAGGCCTGCATCAGGGCGGCGCGCTCGTCGGCCTCGCGCTGCAGGGGCTCGGGCGCGGGCAGGGGGCGCGCAAGCTCCACCCGCTCGCGGTGCTGGGGCTTGAGCGCCGTGACGTCTCCCACGGCCAGCTCGAAGGCGCGCTGCTCCTGTGCCAGCAGCCTGGCCTGGGCGGCGCGGCGCTCGGCCTCTTCCTCGGCCAGGCGGCGTGCCAGCTGCAGCTCGCGCTGCAAGGCCTTGAGGTCCTGCAGGCTGGACAGACGCAGCTTGGCGTTCACATCAGCCCCCGCTCGGCCAGGGAGACGGGCTCGCCGGCGCCAATCACCAGATGGTCCAGCACCCGCACATCCACCAGGGCCAGGGCCTTGCTCAGGGCCTCGGTGAGCAGGGCGTCGGCCCGCGAGGGCTCGGCCACGCCCGAGGGATGGTTGTGCGCCAGGATCACGGCGGCGGCGCCCAGGGTCAGGGCGCGCTTGACGACCTCGCGTGGGTAGACCGAGGTCTGGGTGAGCGTGCCCTGGAACATTTCCTCCAGGGCAATCAGGCGATGCTGGGCATCGAGAAAAAGCACGGCAAACACCTCATGCCCATGGCTGTCCAGCTGCAGGCGCAGGAACTGCTTGACGGCGTCGGGCGAGTCGAAGACGGGGCGCTGGGCCAGCTCGGCGCGCAGCGAGCGCCGGGCGATCTCCAGCAGGGCGGCGATCTCGGCCTGCTTGGCCGGCCCCAGGCCTTTGACGCGGGCAAGGTCGCTCACCTGGGCATGCAGCAGACCGTGCCAGCCGCCAAAGCCGTCCAGCAGATCCTGGGCCAGCTGCAGCACCGGGCGCTGGGCCGTGCCGGTGCGCAGCAGCAGGGCCAGCAGCTCGGCGTCGGCCAGGGCGGCAGGGCCGCGCGCCAGCAGCTTTTCGCGCGGTCGGGCCTCGGGCGGCAGGTGGTCGAGCGGCATGGTCTGGGGGCGCTGGGCGGGGACAACAAATAGGGTCAAGGCCTGGGCCTTAAAATCCCGCGCAGTCTAGCGAACAAACCATGACCCAGAATCTTATCCAGGCCGGATCCTTCCTGACCCTGCACTACCGCCTCTCGGGGCCGGATGGCGCGGACCTGGTCAATACCTTCAACGACAAGCCCGCCACCCTGTCCCTGGGCACGGGTGAGCTGGCGCCGGCCATCGAGGCCCGGTTGATCGGCCTGCCCGAGGGGGCGCGAAGCCGTTTTGACCTGGCTCCCGGCGAGGCTTTTGGCGAGCGCAATCCCGAGATGCTGCAGCGCGTGAAACTCTCGCTGCTGCGCCAGCTGGGCGACCCGGACGAGGAATACCACGTCGGCGACGTGGTGCAGTTCCCCACGCCGGACGGACAGGGCAGCTATGCCGGTCTGGTGCGCGAGCTGGGCGAGGACTGGCTGCTGTTTGATTTCAACCACCCGCTGGCCGGCCAGCCGGTGAGCTTTGAAGTGCAAGTGATCGGAGTACTGTGATGACGGGCGCTGTGACCCAGGAAGTGCTGCTGGCCGAACCGCGCGGTTTCTGCGCCGGCGTGGACCGCGCGATCGAGATCGTGGAGCGGGCCCTGCTCAAGTTCGGTGCGCCCATCTATGTGCGCCACGAGATCGTGCACAACACCTATGTGGTGAACGATCTGAAGTCGCGCGGCGCCATCTTCATCGAGGATCTGGCCGAGGTGCCGCCCGGCGCCACCCTGGTCTTCAGCGCCCATGGCGTGAGCCAGGCGGTGCGCCGCGAGGCGGCCGAGCGCGGCTTTACGGTCTTCGACGCCACCTGCCCCCTGGTGACCAAGGTGCATGTGGAAGTGGCCAAGCTGCGCAAGGAAGGTTATGAGTTCATCATGATCGGCCACAAGGGACACCCCGAGGTGGAAGGCACCATGGGCCAGCTCAGCGACGGCATCTACCTGGTGGAGGAGGCCTCGGACGTGCCCCATGTGCGCGTCAAGGACCCGAGCAAGCTGGCGGTCGTGACCCAGACCACGCTGAGCGTGGACGATGCGGCCGAGATCCTGTCCGCCGTGAAGCACCACTTCCCGCAGGTGCGCGAGCCCAAGAAGCAGGACATCTGCTACGCCACCCAGAACCGCCAGGATGCTGTCAAGGTGCTGGCGCCCCAGGTGGATGTGGTCATCGTGGTGGGCAGCCCCACCAGCTCCAACAGCAACCGTTTGAGAGAGCTGGCCGAGCGTCTGGGTACACCGGGCTATATGGTGGATGCGGCCGAAGACCTGAAGGCGGAATGGTTTGAGGGGCGGGCCCGCGTGGGCCTGACCGCCGGTGCCTCGGCGCCCGATGTGCTGGTGCAGGCCGTGATCGCGCGCCTGCGTGCCCTGGGCGCGACCAGTGTTCGCAGCCTGCCGGGCGTGGAGGAGCATGTGCGCTTCCCTCTGCCCATGGGCTTGGGCGACAAGTCCATGGCCGAAGTAAGTTCCTCCCGATCTTGAGGCCGGCGCTCTGACCTTTCATGAGCACGGCGCCCCACACGGTGGCGCCGTTTTGCTTCTCTAGAATCGCGACGAACAAAGGACACCCCATGCTTGATATCACCCTGCTGCGCAAGGACCTGGATGCGGTCATTGCGCGCCTGAATGCCCGCAAGAATCCCCAGCCCTACCTGGACGTGGAGCGCTACAAGGCCCTGGAGGCCGAGCGCAAGGGCGTGCAGACCCGCACCGAGGAGCTGCAGTCGCGCCGCAACAGCCTGTCCAAGCAGATCGGCATGGCCAAGGGCAAGGGTGAGGACGCCTCGGCCTTGATGGCCGAGGTGGGCGGCATCGCCGATGAGCTCAAGGCCGGCGCCGAGCGCCTGGAAGCCATCCAGCTTGAGCTCAACGCCATGCTGATGAGCGTGCCCAATCTGCCTGACGAGAGCGTGCCGGCCGGCACCGACGAGACGGGCAATGTGGAAGTGCGTCGCTGGGGCGCGCCGCGCAGCTTCGACTTCGAGATCAAGGACCATGTGGACCTGGGCGCACCCCTGGGCCTGGACTTCGAGACCGGCGCCAAGCTCAGCGGCTCGCGCTTCACCTTCCTCAAGGGCCCCGTGGCCCGCCTGCACCGCGCGCTCGCCCAGTTCATGCTGGACGTGCAGACCCAGGAGCATGGCTACACCGAGTGCTACACGCCCTATATCGTCAACCGCGAGGTGCTGGAAGGCACGGGCCAGCTGCCCAAGTTCAAGGAAGACATGTTCTGGGTGCTGCGTGGCGGTGAGGACCAGGCGGCCGAGCAGTACCTGATCTCCACCTCGGAGATCTCGCTGACGAATACCGTACGCGAGCAGGTGCTGGACGCCGCCGAGCTGCCCATCAAGCTCACGGCCCACAGCCCCTGCTTCCGCTCGGAAGCAGGCAGCGCCGGCCGTGACACCCGTGGTCTGATCCGCCAGCACCAGTTCGACAAGGTCGAGATGGTGCGCATCGAGCATCCCGAGCACAGCATGGCCGCGCTGGAGGAGATGACCCTGCACGCCGAGGCCATCCTGCAGAAGCTGGGTCTGCCCTACCGCACGGTGCTGCTGTGTAGCGGTGATATGGGCTTCGGCGCGGTCAAGACCTATGACCTGGAGGTCTGGGTGCCGGCGCAGAACACCTACCGCGAAATCAGCTCCTGCTCGAATATGGGCGCCTTCCAGGCCCGTCGCATGCAGGCACGCTTCAAGAACGCGGCCGGCAAGAACGAGCTGGTGCACACGCTCAACGGCTCGGGCCTGGCGGTTGGCCGTACGCTCGTCGCGGTGCTGGAGAACTACCAGAACGCCGATGGCAGCATCAGCGTGCCCGAGGTGCTGCGCCCCTATATGGGCGGTGTGGAGCTCTTGCGCGCCTGATTCTTTGCGGAAGTGAAAAAGTCCGCTATACTTACGGGCTTCACTCACTGACTGACAGCGAACGCTGAACGTCAGGCACCGATTCAGGAGAGGTGGCAGAGTGGTCGAATGTACCTGACTCGAAATCAGGCGTACGGTATCCCCGTACCGAGGGTTCGAATCCCTCCCTCTCCGCCACGTAGCAAGCAAAAGACCCGCCTCGGCGGGTCTTTTGCTTTGTGGCGCCATTTGCGTGGTCAGGGCCGCTCGCCGCGCTCCAGGCGAGCCTGGATCTGCTCCAGCACCGGCAGCAGCTCGGCCACGCTGTCCACCACATAATGCGCGCCCTCGGCCATCAGCTGGGCGGTGGCCCGCTCGCGCAGGCGCTGCTGCTCGTCGGCGTGCAAGACCTGCCACTCGGCCAGCGAGAGGCCCACGGCATTGCCGCTGACGGCCACGCCCACGGCCCAGGTGCCGGCATTGCGGCCCTCGGCCAGGCCCACGCCGGTGTCGTCCACCTTGACCACGGTCTGCGGCGGCCACACGCCCAGGTCCGCAAAGCTGCGATACATCATCAGCGGGCTGGGGCGGCCCGCGGCCAGGTCGCCGGCGCAGACCAGGTTGTCGGGCGCATAGCCGGCGCGTGCGGCGATGGGGGCCAGCACCTCCATGATGGGGCGGTTGTAGCCGGTGGTGGAGCCGATCTTCAGGCCTCGTGCGCGCAGCGTGGCCACGGTGTCCAGGGCGCCGGGGATGAAGTCGGCGAAGTCCGGGATCACGGCCGCGTTCATGGGCGTGAAGACCTCGTAGAGATGGTCCACATCGGCATCGCTGAAGGGGCGGCCATGCCGAGCCTCCCATTGCGCCGCCACCTCGGGCAGGCGGCCCAGGGCCTGGATATGGTCCCACTTGGCCATACCCATGGGGCCACGGGCCTGGGCCACGGTGAGCGTGATGCCGAAGCGTTCGAAGAGGCGCACGAAGGCGCCCATGGGGGCGCGCGAGCCGAAGTCCATGATGGTACCGGCCCAGTCGAAGACCACGGCCTGCAGGCGCTCGGAGTGTTGTTGTGTCATGAGTTCTCTGTGGCGATGTGAGGAGGCGAGGGCGGGCTTGCCTCAGGCCGCGGCCTGCACGCCCATGCCTTGCAGCGCGCGGCCTATGGCGTCCACGGCCTGCTGCATTTCCTTGGGGCCGATGGCGCCGATGCAGCCCACGCGGAAGGTTTCCACCTCGGTCAGCTTGCCGGGGTAGAGCATGAAGCCCTGGGCCTTGGCGCTGGCGTAAAAGGCTTTGAAGTCATAGCTCGCGTGCTCGGGCGCCCGGAAGGTGAGGATGATGGGCGAGAGCAGTTCGGGCTTGAGAAAGGTCTGGAGGCCCAGGGCCGCCAGGCCCTCCACCAGCACGCGCTGGTTGGCCAGGTAGCGCGCCAGGCGCGCGGCCTGGCCGCCTTCCTCGCGGTACTGGCTCAGGGCCTCGGCCAGGGCCGCCACCACATGGGTGGGCGGGGTGAAGCGCCACTGGCCGGTGCGTTCCATATAGGCATGCTGGTCGTGCAGGTCCATGGCCAGGGAGTGGCTGTTGCCGGCGCAGCCGTCCAGGATGGCCTGGCGGATGAAGACAAAGCCCATGCCGGGCACGCCTTCCAGGCATTTACCGCTGGCGGCGATCAGGGCGTCGAAGCGCAGAGCGCGAGCATCAATGGGCAGGGCGGCGAAGCTGCTCATGGCGTCCACGATCAGGCCACGGCCCAGGCGCTCGCAGACCTCAGCGATCTCGGCCAGCGGGTTGACGATGCCGGTGCCGGTCTCGCAGTGAATCAGGCCCACATGGCTGATGCTGGGGTCTTCCAGCAGCAGGCGCTCCAGCTCCAGCGGGTCCACCGGCGCCTCTTCCGAGCGGCTGGCAATGGTGGTGCGCCGGCCCATCAGGCTGGCCAGGCGGCCCATGCGCTTGCAGTAGGCGCCGTTGTCCAGCACCAGCAGATGGCCGTCGCGCGGCACCACGGTGGCCACGGCGGCTTCCACGCTGAAGGTGCCGCTGCCCTGCAGGGGCACGAGCACATGGCTGTCGCGGGCGTGCAGGATGTCCAGCAGCTCGCCGCGCACGCGGGCGGTGAGGGCGTTGAAGTCGGCGTCCCAGGAGCCCCAGTCCTTGAGCATGGCCAGCTTGGTGCGCAGGGTGGTGGTCAGGGGGCCGGGGGTGAGGAGGATGTTGTCGCGGTCCATGGCGAATGAGTCTTGGGG
>NZ_JBKCLH010000098.1:0-24174 GCF_046300915.1 Roseateles sp.
GGCACTTGCACGATCTCCAGCAAGGCAGCTCCATGCAGGGCCGCCCATAGCGTCTGGGTCTGCAGGGCGCGCTCCGCCGACGCGCGGGGCCCCAGCAAAGCCTCCAGCTGCGCGAACACTGCCGGCGGCGACCCACCCCCACCACTATCGTTTGATGATGCTGGCGTGCAGCGAGGCGCCGCCGGCAGTGTTCGCGCAGCTGGAGGCTTTGCTGGGGCCCCGCGCGTCGGCGGAGCGCGCCCTGCAGACCCAGACGCTATGGGCGGCCCTGCATGGAGCTGCCTTGCTGGAGATCGTGCAAGTGCCGGCCGGAGGGCTGGACTGGGCGCCACTGGAGGCGCGTGCAGACGCCTTGATCCGCCTGCTGGAGCGCGGACTGACACCCCAGCCGCCCCGCGGCAGCAGGTCTTAGCGCGTGCCGCTCAGCGCGGGCATCTGCAGCCGCTTGTAGTAACGAGCCGTGCTGTGCAGCCGGCCATCGGCACAGCTGTCGTAGTCCGGAACCTCACCGGCACGTTGCCAGCCCAGATGCACATAGACGGCCTCGGCCTGGGAGCCCGTGGCGGTGTCCAGCACCAACAGGGTGCGCCCCTGCTGCAGGGCGGCGCATTCCACGCTGGTCATGAGCTGGCTGGCAATGCCGCGACCGCGTGCGCGGCTGTGCACCATCAGGCCCTGGACTTCACCGCGGTGGTGGGCATTCGCGTGGGGGCAGAGGGAAAGCTGCGCCACGCCTTGCAGCTGCGGGGGGCGGCCATCCCCATCCTCCCCGCCCTCGCAGGCAATCCAGAGGCTCAGATGCGGGCCCAGCCGGGCAAACACACCATGCCAGTAGTCCATGGCGGCATAGCGAGACAGCGGCGCGAGAAAGCCCAGAGTGGCGCCCTGGTGCACGCCGTCGGTGAGCAGATCGCACAGGGCCGGCAGCCATTGCAGATCGCGCGAGCTCAGGCGCCGGATATCGGGGCGAGGGCGCGCCTGCAAGGCGGCGGGCAGAGCGGGACGTGTGCTCTTGCTGAGGGTGCTGCGCTCGTAGCGAGGCACGCCCAGGCCCAGTTCGATCAGGGGTGCGGAGGCGGAGGTGGTGGAATTCGCGGTACGGAAGAACATGGCAGGACTGCTCGGTAAAGCCAGGGTCTGATCAAGCCGACGCGCTTGTGAATCACGCCGGCACCGCACAGGCTGATGCAAATGGCATGCCAGCCCCGCCGGGCCGGCCCGCGCTACTGCTCGGCGCCGGGTTCTGCCGCCAAACCGCCACCGCCGCTGCGGCGGGCGCCGCGCAGGGCGGCATCGGCCCGGCGCAGCAAGTCCTCGATGTCGCGGTCACCGTGACGCAGCCGGGCCCAGCCGGCGCTGTAGCTCAGTGCCTGTTCCGGCTGCTCCGGCGCTGATTCGCGCAGGGCCAGCGTCAGGCGCTGATGCAGGGCCTGGGGGCCCTGGTCCTCGCTGCGGGCCAGCAGCACCGCGAAGCACTCCTCGTCCACCCGCGCCAGCAAATCGCCTGGGCGCAGCTGGGCTTCCAGGCAGTGGGCGAAACGCTGCAGCAGGCGTTCGACCTGTTCCGCCCCCTGCTGCTCGCCCAGGGGCTTGAGCCCGTCGGGCGAGAACAGGCTGAGCAGCAGGGGCTCCTGGTAGCGGCGTGCCATGGCCATCATGTCCACGGCTCGCTCGGTGAAGGCGCGGCGATTGGGCAGGCCGGTGAGGGTGTCGCTCTGCACGCGACGCACAAAAGCCGCCTCGATTTCTCCGCGCCAGGCGACGAGCACCGAGGCCAGGCTCAGCACCAGGGCCACATTGCTCAGCACCGCGGCCAGCACATTGACCGGATGGGGGCTGTAGAAGCTGGGGTAGGCGGCGGTGTCGAAGGCCGCCAGGGCGCCGCGCCAGAAGGTCAGCACGGCCAGCAGCAGCAGGCAGACCAGCAGCAGGCCGCGCCAGCGCCGGCTGCGGCGTGTCAGCGCGGGCTCTTGGTTCCGAAGTGGCCGAGCCAGCAGGGCGCAGAGCCAGAGCAGCTGCAGGCCGAAGCCGGCATTGCTGACGCCCACCCTCAAGGCGTAGCTGTCGTAGAGCAGGGCGTAAGCCAGGGCGATGAGGGCCGGCAGCGCCAGCATCAGACGCCGGCCGCGGGCTGCGCCCAGCCAGCAGCCCAGGGCCAGCCACAGGGCGCTGAGCGAGGCGCTGATCAGGGCCATGGCCAGGGTTCCCAGCATTCGCTCGGCCACCATGGCGGCCGAGAGCAGGGCCAGCCAGCCCGCGCCCTGCAGGCCCATGGAGAGCTGGGCCAGGCGGGCGCCCTGGCTGGCCGCACGCCAGCCCATCAGCAGGGGCAGCAGCAGCGCCAGGGCCAGGGCCTGGATGACCAGCAGGCTGAACAGGGTGGCGATGTCCAATTGCATGATGGCGCCGGTCTCCTCGGGCTAGAGGCTCAGAGCTTACTGGAAGGCCACCTCCGCGAAGCTGCGCAGCTTGCGGCTGTGCAGCTGATCGGGCCCCTGGGCGCGCAGCAGCTCGACGGCGCGCAGGCCGATGCGCAGATGCTGGTCCACGCGCTCGCGGTAGAACTGGTTGGCCATGCCGGGCAGCTTGATCTCGCCGTGCAGGGGCTTGTCCGAGACGCACAGGAGCGTGCCGTAGGGTACGCGGAAGCGGAAGCCGTTGGCCGCCAGGGTGGCGCTCTCCATGTCCAGGGCCACGGCACGGCTCTGGCTGAAGCGGCGCTCGGGGCCGGGGTAGGGCAGCAGCTCCCAGTTGCGGTTGTCGGTGGAGGCCACGGTGCCGGTGCGGAAGATGTGCTTGAGCTCGGCGCCCTTCAGGCCCGTGACCTGGGCGACCGCGGCCTCCAGGGCCAGCTGGATCTCGGCCAGGGGCGGAATGGGCACCCACAGGGGCAACTCCTCGTCCAGCACATGGTCCTCGCGCACATAGGCATGGGCCAGCACATAGTCGCCCAGGGCCTGGCTGTTGCGCAGGCCGGCGCAGTGGCCCAGCATCAGCCAGGCATGCGGGCGCAGCACCGCGATATGGTCGCTGATGGTCTTGGCATTGGCCGGGCCCACGCCGATGTTCACCATGGTGATACCGCTGCGGTCGCGGCGGACCAGGTGGTAGGCCGGCATCTGGGGCAGGCGGGGCAGGGCCTGGCCCAGGGCATCGATGTCCTCGGCGGGCAGGCCCACGCGGCGGGTGACGAGATTGCCGGGTTCCACGAAGGCGATGCAGTCGTCGTGCTCATCCGGTGCGGCCGGATCGGGCGCGCGCTGCATCAGGCCCTGGCCCAGGCGGCAGAACTCGTCGATGTAGAACTGGTAGTTGGTGAAGAGCACGAAGTTCTGGAAGTGCTCGGGCGAGCAGCCGGTGTAGTGGCGCAGGCGGTGCAGGGAGTAGTCCACCCGCGGCGCGGTGAACAGGGCCAGGGGCTCGGGCGCGCCGGGGGCGCTGCGGTGGGTGCCGTTGGCAATGCCGTCGTCCATCGCCGCCAGGTCGGGCAGGTCGAATACATCACGCATCAGCAGGCGGCGTTCGGCGCTCAGGCTGCCCTCCACATGCTCATGCTCGGACAAGGCAAAGTGCAGCGGGATGGGCTGGGTGCTGCTGCCCACCTCCAGGGCCTGGCCGTGGTTGTCCAGCAGCAGCTGGAACTGTTCGCGGAAGTAGTCGCCGAAGAGGTCGGGACGGGTCAGCGTGGTTTCGTAGACCCCGGGCCCGGCAACGAAACCGTAGGCCAGATGCGAGGGCGGCTGGGCGCGTGCCACGGTGTCGGTGCGCAGGCGCACAAAGGGGTAGCAGGCGCGCACCGGCCCGATGTCATCGCCGGCCACAAAGCGCTGCAGGGCCTCGCGCAGGCAGGCCGTACCGGCGGCATGGATCTGCTGGGCCCGGTTCAGCGCGGCCTGGGCATCAAGGAAGGACTCGGGAGCGAAGAAGGGCGCCTGCAGCGCCTGG
Source organism: Roseateles sp. (assembly GCF_046300915.1). Lineage (GTDB taxonomy): Bacteria > Pseudomonadota > Gammaproteobacteria > Burkholderiales > Burkholderiaceae_C > Kinneretia. Next base: position 3,946 of record NZ_JBKCLH010000098.1, read on the forward strand.
GCACGGGTGGCTGTCATGGGGCCATTGTGAACCGGCCCCGTGAAGCGCGCGCTACTTGAGCGGGATGGGCGTGGCGCGGTCCACCGGCACCGCGGTCACGCTGTTCTGGGGCGAGCCTTCGATCAGGCGCTCCGAGTAGGTCAGATAGACCAGGGTGTTGCGCTTGGGGTCCACCATGCGCACGATGCGCAGGCGCTTGAACACCAGGGAGGTGCGTTCGCTGAACACCTCTTCCTGCTTGGGCAGGGCTTTCTCGATCACGATGGGCCCCACCTGGCGGCAGGCGATGGAGGCCTCGCTCTTGTCCTCGGCCAGGCCCAGGGCGCCCTTGATGCCGCCGGTCTTGGCGCGCGAGACAAAGCAGGTCACGCCCTGCACCTTGGGGTCGTCATAGGCGTCGACCAGAATCTTGTGGTCGGGACCGATCCATTTGAAGACCGTATCCACCTCGCCAATGGGATCGGCCCGCACGCAGGCCGCCAGCAGGCCCAGGCCCGCAAGCAGGGTGCAGCCCAGGGCTGCCGGACGCCAGGCCGATGAAGAGCACAGGGACTTGAGGCGGGCGCTTGAATTCATGTGGTGACCAAGAGACAACTCGGGCCTCGACCATAACGCAAGCGCTGACGGCGCGGCGCAGGGCCGCGGCTTGCTCGCCCCAAGCGCTCAGAGCCCGCGCTGCAGCAGCAGACCTCGGCGGCGAGCCAGATCGAGGGCGCAGCCACCGTTGCGAACCGCGTGATAGCCCAGTTGGCGCAGCAGCCCCAGCGCCTGCTCGGCCCGAGCGCCCGTGGCGCAGTACAGCAGGATGGGCGTGTCCCGGTCCGGCACCCGGATCAGCACCTCGTGCGCCAGCCGCGGCAGCGGCAGGCAATGGGCCCCCGGCAGATGCCCATTCATGAACTCCGCGTAGGAGCGCACATCGATCAGAAGGGCGTCATCGTCGTGCGCCTCGGGATGGACATGTTCGCCTTCCCAGGGCAGGGGCGCGAGTTCGGCCTCGCGGGGCAAGAGTTCAGACATCCAGGCCATGAGGTACTCCTTGGCAGATGGGTCTGCCTATGGTGCAGGCTGGCCGGCGGCTTGTACAGCCCGCGACTGCATCACCCTGGCGCTCTCGCGCGGCGGCTGAGCCTCGACATCACCGCCTGCCCGCTGCCAGAGCCAGGCCAGGCCGGCACGCACATCGCCGCGCGAGCCCGCGGCCTCGGCACTCTCCATGCGTTCCAGACCTTGCGGCGTCTCCCGGGCCACCACAAAGCTGAAGACATAGTGCGGTTCCTGGCCCATGCGCAGATCGCTGATGCGCACCAGGCCGGCCCCGTCGCGCTCCAGCTTGACGAAGCCGTCGCTGAAGCGGGTGAGGGTCTGGACCGGGGCGTGCTCACGCAAGGCCTCCTGAAGCTCGGCGCCGCGCGGATAGGACTGAAAGCGCAGCGGCCCGGGCGCGTCCAGCAGGGAATGAAAACCTTCCAGATAGCCCTCGGGCGTCAGGGCCACGATGCGCCACAGCACGGTGTTGAAGGGGCTGGGCGTGACCAGCAGGGCCTGGACCTTCTGGTCGGCCAGCTGTTCCCGTGCCAGGCGACTGACATGCTGCTGGGCCAGGGCGCTCCAGGCCAGATAGGCGCAGGACAGCAGCAGGCCCGCCGCGTTCCAGCGCAGCGCATGGCTGCCGTTGCGCAGGGCCAGCCCGGTGCCGATCAAGAGGGGCAGGGTGTAGAGCGGGTCGATGATGAAGATGCTGCCCAGGCCCAGGGGCTCGCTGGAGAAGGGGCGCAAGAGCTGGGTGCCGTAGATGGTCATCCAGTCCAGCAGCGGGTGGGTGATCAGGGTCAGCCAGGTGGCGAGCACCCAGCGGCGCAGATGTTGACGCTCACCCAGCAGCCAGGCCAGGGCCGTGCCCAGCGGCGCGGCCAGCAGGCTGAGCCAGAACAGGGCATGGCTGTCCGCTCGGTGCAGCACCATATTGCTGAGCGCGTCACCATGGTCGATCAGGGCATCCAGATCGGGCAGGGTGCCGCAGGCGGCACCCCAGAGGGCGGCTTTCCACAAGGCCGTGCGGCGGCCCATGACGGCCACGCTGACAGCGGCACCCAGGGCGATTTGGGAGACTGAGTCCATGGGCGCGAATTCTGCCCAGGCCCGGCAGGCCGGCGCACGCGCGGGGGCTTTGCGGTGGCGCCAATGGCGTATGCTGCGCGCCCCTGTTCACCGCCTGCCCCGCCATGTCCGACGCCGACGACCGCCCCATCATCCAGGAAGCCCGCCTCTGGCAGGACGAGCGCTGGACCGCGCGCGTGATCAAGAACGAGGACGACGAAGGCTGGGCCGTGGCCATGACCCTGGTGGGCGAGAGCGAGCCGGCCCTGGTGGGGCCCTGGACCATGGGGCGGGACAAGAAGAACCCCAAGCCCCTGGATGTGAATGCCTTCAACACCCTGGTGAAGACCGCCTCCGAGGTGCTGCGCCGCCATGAGCAGCAGCTGCATGCCCAGCTGCACCAGAGCCTGCGCGTGCATGTGGGCGAGCAGGTGCTGGAGGTGTGCCTGGACATCGTGCCCGACGAGCTGGAGCCCTATGCCCTGCTGAGCGCCCGCGCCCCGGGCGAGGACGAGGTCCTGGCCCAGGTCAAGGTGCGGCCGAACTACAAGCTCAGCCGCGCCAGCGCCACGGCCTGGGTGGAGGGCGGCTTCCAGCGCCCGGCCTGATCACATGCTGCGGCGGTACTGGCCGCCCACCTCGAACAGGGCGCTGGTGATCTGACCCAGGGAGCAGACGCGCACCGCGTCCATCAGCACCTCGAAGACATTGCGGTTCTCGATCACGGCCTGCTGCAGGCGCTGCAGCATGGCCGGGCCGTCTGCCGCGTGGCGCTGGTGGAAGTCGGCCAGGCGGCTGAGCTGGCTCTGCTTTTCTTCTTCGGTGGAGCGGGCCAGCTCGATGTGCTCGGGCACCGGGTCGCCATGCGGGTTGCGGAAGGTGTTGACGCCGATGATGGGGTACTCGCCGGTGTGCTTGAGCATCTCGTAGTGCAGGCTTTCCTCCTGGATGCGGCCGCGCTGGTAGCCGGTCTCCATGGCACCCAGCACGCCGCCGCGCTCGGCGATGCGCTCGAACTCCTGCAACACCGCTTCTTCCACCAGCTCGGTCAGCTCCTCGATGATGAAGGCGCCCTGGCTGGGGTTCTCGTTCTTGGCCAGGCCCCACTCGCGGTTGATGATGAGCTGGATGGCCATGGCGCGGCGCACGCTCTCCTCGGTGGGCGTGGTGATGGCCTCGTCGTAGGCGTTGGTATGCAGGCTGTTGCAGTTGTCGTAGATCGCGATCAGGGCCTGCAGGGTGGTGCGGATGTCGTTGAAGGCGATTTCCTGGGCGTGCAGGCTGCGGCCGCTCGTCTGGATGTGGTATTTCAGCTTTTGCGAGCGCTCGTTGGCGCCGTACTTGTCGCGCATGGCCACGGCCCAGATGCGGCGCGCCACGCGGCCCAGCACGGTGTACTCCGGGTCCATGCCATTGCTGAAGAAGAAGCTCAGATTGGGCGCGAAGTCGTCGATGTGCATGCCGCGCGCCAGATAGGCTTCCACAAAGGTGAAGCCGTTGGAGAGCGTCAGCGCCAGCTGGCTGATCGGGTTGGCGCCCGCCTCGGCGATGTGATAGCCGGAGATGCTCACCGAGTAGAAGTTGCGCACATTGTGGTGCACGAAGTACTCGGCGATATCGCCCATCACCTTGAGCGAGAACTCGGTGGAGAAGATGCAGGTGTTCTGGCCCTGGTCTTCCTTCAGGATGTCGGCTTGCACGGTGCCGCGCACATTGGCCAGCACCCAGTCCCGGATCTTGGCGGCCTCGTCGGCCGTGGGGGCGCGGCCGTTGTCGGCGCGGAACTTGTCCAGCTGCTGGTCGATGGCGGTGTTCATGAACATCGCCAGGATGGTGGGCGCCGGCCCGTTGATGGTCATGGACACGCTGGTCGTGGGGCTGCAGAGGTCGAAGCCGTCGTACAGCACCTTCATGTCTTCCAGCGTGGCGATGGACACGCCGGAATTGCCCACCTTGCCGTAGATGTCCGGGCGCGGGTCGGGGTCGGCGCCATAGAGCGTGACCGAGTCGAAGGCGGTGGACAGGCGCTTGGCCGGCATGCCCTCGGACACCAGCTTGAAGCGGCGGTTGGTGCGGAAGGCATCGCCCTCGCCGGCAAACATGCGGGTGGGGTCCTCGCCCTCGCGCTTGAAGGCGAAGACGCCGGCCGTGTAGGGGAAGCTGCCCGGCACGTTCTCCAGCAGCAGCCATTTGAGCAGCTCGCCATGGCACTCGTACTGCGGCAGCACCACCTTGCGGATCTTGGTGCCGGAGAGGCTGGTGTGGATGAGGCTGGTGCGAATCTCCTTGTCGCGGATCTTCACCACGTACTCGTCGCCGGCATAGGCCTTCTGCATATCGGGCCACTGGGCCAGCAGCTGGGCATTGGCGGGCAGCAGCTGCTGTTCGCGGCCCTGGGCCAGCTCGCCCAGGGCGCTGACGGCGCCGTTTTTGCCGGGGTTGTCGGCCTGCAGCATGGCAATAGAAGCCCGCAGCTGCTGAGCTTCGCGCGCGAGGCGGGCCTGGGCGCGGGCGGACTTCTTGTAGCCACGCACCGTGTCGCTGATCTCGGCCAGGTAGCGCACGCGCGCGGCCGGCACGATGGGGGTCTGGTGGGTGCTGTGGCGGGTCTGCACCGCGGGCAGGCGGCCCTCGGCAACGTTCAGGCCCAGCTCGGCCAGGCGGGCTTTCAGGGCCTGGTAGAGCGCGGTGACACCGTCGTCATTGAAGCGGCTGGCCATGGTGCCGAAGACCGGCATCTCCTCGGGCCGCTTGCCCCAGGCTTCCTTGTTGCGTTGCACCTGCTTGGCCACATCGCGCAGGGCATCCAGCGCGCCCTTGCGGTCGAACTTGTTGATGGCCACGAACTCGGCGAAGTCCAGCATGTCGATCTTCTCGAGCTGGCTGGCGGCGCCGAACTCGGGCGTCATCACATACATGGGCACATCCACATGCGGGACGATGGCGGCGTCGCCCTGGCCAATGCCCGAGGTCTCCACGATCACCAGGTCAAAGCCCGCCACCTTGGCCGCGGCCACCACATCGGGCAGGGCCTGGGAAATCTCGCTGCCGAAGTCGCGCGTGGCCAGGCTGCGCATGAAGACGCGGGCGCCGTTCTGCCATGGGCTGATGGCGTTCATGCGGATGCGGTCGCCCAGCAGGGCGCCGCCGCTCTTGCGGCGCGAGGGGTCGATGGAGATCACGGCCACGCGCAGCTGGTCGCCCTGGTCCAGGCGCAGACGGCGGATCAGCTCGTCGGTGAGGCTGCTCTTGCCCGCGCCGCCGGTACCGGTGATGCCCAGCACGGGCGTCTTGATCTGCCCCGCCGCGGCCTGCAGCTGGGCCACCAGGGCCGCATCGGCCTTGCCGTTCTCCAGCGCGGTGATCAGGCGGGCCAGGGCGCGCCAGGCGTCCTGACCGTGGCCGCGGATGGCGTCCAGCGACTGCGGCGCGGCTTCGGAGAGATCGCGGTCGCAGCGCATGACCATCTCGCCGATCATGCCTTGCAAGCCCATGCGCTGGCCGTCCTCGGGGCTGTAGATGCGCACGCCGTGCTCATGCAGGTCGCGGATCTCGGCCGGCACGATCACGCCGCCGCCGCCGCCGAAGACCTGGATGTTCTCGCCGCCGCGCGCGCGCAGCAGTTCCACCATGTACTTGAAGTACTCGACATGGCCACCCTGGTAGCTGCTGATGGCGATGCCCTGCACGTCTTCCTGCAGCGCGGCGTTCACCACCTCGTCCACCGAGCGGTTGTGGCCCAGATGGATGACCTCGGCCCCCATGCTCTGCAGGATGCGCCGCATGATGTTGATCGCGGCGTCATGGCCGTCGAACAGGCTGGCGGCCGTCACGAAGCGCACCTTGTTGGCGGGACGGTACTCGGCCAGGGCCTTGTACTCGGCGGACAGATCGGTCATGGCTTGTCTCCTGCGTGGGCGGCTCGGGGCGGCCACGGCCACGCTGTCTTTCTAGCAGCAGTGATGACCGGATTCTAGGGTTCGATTGACGTTTACGTAAACGTCAGTTTGCGTGGGGGTATGCGCAGAATCCGCCGGCATGGCGGCCAAGCAGCTTCGGCAGCCGGTGTTGCAGCTGCCTCAGCTCAGGCGAAAGCGGCTCATCAGCTCCGACAGGCGTAGCGCCTGATCCTTGAGCGAGGCGGCGGCTGCCGCGCTCTGCTCCACCAGGGCCGCGTTCTGCTGGGTCATCTGGTCCAGCTCGCCCACCGTGCCGTTGACCCGCTGGATACCGCCGCTCTGCTCGCTGGCCGCAGCACTGATCTCGCCGATGATGTCGGAGACGCGCTGCACGCTGGCCACGATCTCGTCCATGGTGCTGCCGGCGTTCTGCACCAGGCGCGCGCCGGTCTCCACCCGTTCCACGCTGCTGCCGATCAGGGCCTTGATCTCGCGCGCGGCCTCTGCACTGCGCTGTGCCAGGCTGCGCACCTCGCCGGCCACCACGGCAAAGCCGCGCCCCTGCTCACCGGCACGCGCCGCTTCCACGGCGGCATTGAGCGCCAGGATATTGGTCTGGAAGGCAATGCCGTCGATGACGCCGATGATGTCGGCAATCTTCTTGGAGCTGGTGTTGATCTCGTCCATGGTGCTGACGACCTGACCCACCACGGCCCCACCGCGCTGCGCCACTTCGGCGGCGCTGCCCGCGAGCTGTTTGGCATTGCCGGCAGCATCGGCGCTATGGCTCACGCCCTCGGTCAGCTCTCCCATGGCGCTGGCGGCCTGCTGCAGATTGCTGGCGGTCTGCTCAGTGCGCTGACTCAGATCCAGATTGCCGCTGGCCACCTCGGCACTGGCGGTTTGAATGCTCTCCGAGGCCTCGCGCACCTGCCCCACGATCTGGGCCAGCGAGTGTTGCATCTCGCCCAGGGAGTGCAGCATCTGAGCCGCCTCATCGCTGCCCACCACCGGGCGTGCCGGGCTGAGATCACCCTTGGCCATGCGGGCCGCGAAACCGCGGGCTTCCATCAGCGGGGCGACCACGGAGTGCGAGATGCGCCAGGCGAGCACGGCACCCAGGGCGCAGCAGGCGAGAAAGGCCAGAACCAGGCCGCCCAGCAGGCGGCTGACCAGGCTGTCGACCTGTGAAAAGACCTCGCTGGAGCTCTGGCTCAGCGTGGACTCTATGCCCATCAGCATGGCCAGGGCCGGCTCGAAGGCGGCGTCCGCCTGCTTCATCTCGGTCATGGCCTCTTTGGCCTCCGGGTAGCCGTTGTCCAGCAGGGTCTTGGCGACCGGGGCCACGGCCTTGCGATAGGCCGCAATATGGTCGCGGAATTTGCGCAGATTGGCCTGCTGCTCCTCGCTTCTGGCCAGCGCGCCGAACTCGTCCATGGCCTTGTCCAGCCCTTGCTGGGCGTCGAGCCAGGCTTTCTGGTAGCGCGCCATATCCTCGTTGTTGAAGATGGAGGCCACCAAGCCATTGCTCGCGGCGCGGCTCTCGATCAGCCGGGTGCGTGCGGCGACGGTCACATTGTTGGCCGGGATCAGCTGCTGGGTGATGCCTTGCAAGGCCTTGTGCGCCACGCGCAGGCCGAAACCGCCTAGTCCCGCCAGCAGCGCGGCCATCAGCAGGAGGATGCTGAAACCCAGCAGCAGCCGGGGGCGTATGTTCAGATCGCGCAGGCGCAGGGACATGGAAGTTCCTCTATCTCGTTCAAGCTTCTGGGTGGTGAGAGGCGCGCTCAGCCCAGTCTGAAGGTGGCGACCACCTCGGACAGGCGCTGAGCCTGATCCTTCAGTGACTCCGCCGCAGCGGCACTCTCTTCCACCAGGGCCGCATTTTGCTGGGTCATCTGGTCGAGCTGGTTCACCGCCGTGTTGATCGTGCTGATGCCCTGGCTTTGCTCGCCCGCCCCGGCTCCAATCTCGGCAATGATGTCGGCCACGCGCTGCACGCTGGCCACGATCTCGCTCATGGTGCTGCCGGCGTCCTGCACCAGGCGGGTGCCTGCTTCCACCCGTTCCACGCTGTTGCCGATCAGCGCCTTGATCTCGCGCGCCGCCGAGGCCGAGCGCTGGGCCAGGCTGCGCACCTCGCCGGCCACCACGGCAAAGCCGCGACCCTGCTCGCCAGCACGTGCGGCCTCCACGGCCGCGTTCAGGGCCAGGATATTGGTCTGGAAGGCGATACCGTCGATGGTGCCGATGATGTCGGCAATCTTCTTGGAGCTGGTGTTGATCTCGCCCATGGTGCTGACCACCTGCCCCACCACGGCGCCGCCCCGTTGCGCCACCTCGGCCGCGCTCGTGGCCAGCTGATTGGCGGTGCCTGCAGCGTCGGCGCTCTGGCGCACGGCACCGGTGAGCTGGCTCATGGAGCTGGCGGTCTGCTGCAGATTGGAGGCGGTCTGCTCGGTGCGGGTGGAGAGGTCGGCGTTGCCGCTGGCGATCTCGGCGCTGGCGGTCTGGATGCTGTCGGCGCTGTGCCGCACCTCGGACAGGGCCCGTGCCAGCGCCTCGCGCATGGCGGCCAGGGCTCGCTGCACCTCGCCGATCTCGTCGCTGCGCTGGCTGGCCGACGCGGGGGCCAGATCGCCCGAGCCGATGCGCTCGGCTTCGCGCACCAACTCGCGCAAGGGCGTGGCAATGGAGCGCACCAGATAGGCCGTGGCCACGCCCAGGGCCAGCACGATCAGCCCCATGGCCCCCGCCACGATCCAGACGGTGCGCATGCGCTGGGCACCGGCCTGCTCGCGCAGCTCGTCGGAGCGCTCCTGCTGCAGCTTCACAAAGTCTGCCTGCGCATCCAGATAGGTGACGATGGCAGGCTGCATCTTGCTCTGCAGCACTTGCAGCGAGGCCTCGGCCTGGCCTTCGCTCTTGAGCTTGCTGGCCTCGTTGCGGATGGCGATATAGCTCTTGCGGGTGTCGGCGATGCGGGCCATCACGGCCTTCTCGGGCTCGGAGCTGGCCAGGGCCTCCAGTTCCTTTTGGATCTCGGAGATGGTGGCCGTGGTGGCATCGATCTGGGGCTTGAGAGCCGTCGCCACGGCCGGATCACTGCTGAGCAGGCCCGCCGTGGCACGGGTTGCGTTCGACTCGGTCAGACCACGCCAGCGCAAAGCCAGCTCGAACTTGCGCTGCTGCTGCGCCTGCGTCGTCTGCGCCTCGGCCTGCAGCTGGGACGTGCGGCTCGCTGAGACCGCCGTCATCAGCAGCACCATCAGAGCCAGGCCTGCAACCGGCAACCAGAGCTTGGTGGTGATCGAGAGCGCTTTCATGGCCTGTCTCCTTTGTCATTGCTGTTGGTGGACATCGCGGGCGGGCCTGGCCCGAGCGCACGCAGCCCTATCGTGTTGTATCGGCCCGAGCCGGGCCAGCTTGAGGCTCTGTTAGGCTGTGGGCACTGCCCCAGCTCCTCAATATTTCACGCCATGAGCTTTCTGGCCATCGATATCGGCAACACGCGTCTGAAGTGGGCGCTTTATGCCTCCCCGCAGCCCGGCGCGGCCGTGCTGGCCCATGGCGCCGAGTTTTTGGAGAACGTCGAACGCCTGGCCGAGCGCGGCTGGCAGAACCTGCCGCAGCCGCCCCGCACCATGCTGGGCTGCAATGTCGCCGGAGACGCGGTGCGCCGCCGCGTGGAAGAACAGATGGAGCTCTGGGACGTGGAGCCGCGCTGGGTGGTCTCCGGCGCGCAGGCGGGTGGGGTGATCAATGGCTATGACCATCCGGGTCGGCTGGGTGCCGATCGCTTTGTGGCTCAGATCGGGGCGCGGCACCATGTGCTGGCGCGTGGCCCGGCTCGCGCCTGTCTGGTGGTGATGGTGGGAACGGCCGTGACCGTGGACGCGATAGACGCCCAGGGCCGCTTTCTGGGCGGGCTGATCTTGCCGGGGCACGGCATCATGCTGCGAGCCCTGGAGGGGGGGACGGCTGGCCTGCGGGTGCCCACGGGCGAGGTGCGCGAGTTCCCCACCAACACCTCGGACGCGCTGACCAGCGGTGGCAACTTCGCGATCACCGGCGCCATCGAGCGCATGCACCGCCACCTGGCCAAGCGGGCGGGCCATGAGCCCCTGACCCTGATGACCGGCGGTGCCGGCTGGAAGGTCTCGCCGGCTCTGGACATTCCCCACGAGCTGATCGAGACCTTGATCTTCGACGGCATCCTGACCCTGCAGGCTCACCGGCTGGCGCTCTGATCCGGGGCGGGCGCCCCGCTCGCTCAGAGGACTCAGAGAATGAAGCGGCTCAGATCCTCGTTGCGCGCCAGTTCTCCGAGCTTGGCATCCACCGCTGCGCCGTCCAGGGTCAGGGTCTGACCGGCATGCTTGTGGGCGTCGAAGCTGATCTCGTCCAGCAGGCGCTCCATGACGGTGGCCAGGCGGCGCGCGCCGATGTTCTCGGTACGCTCGTTCACCTCAAAGGCGATCTGGGCCAGGCGGCGTATGGCGTCGGCGCTGAGCTGCAGATCCAGGCCTTCGGTGGCCAGCAGGGCCTGGTACTGCTTGACCAGGCTGGCGTGGGTGCTGGTGAGAATGGCCTCGAAGTCTTCCACCGACAGGGAGCCGAGCTCGACGCGGATGGGGAAGCGGCCCTGCAGCTCGGGGATCAGATCGCTGGGCTTGCTCAGGTGGAAGGCGCCGGATGCGATGAAGAGCATGTGGTCGGTCTTGACCATGCCGTACTTGGTGTTGACCGTCGTACCTTCCACCAGCGGCAGCAGATCGCGCTGCACGCCCTGGCGCGAGACATCGGCGGTGCTGCCGCCGTGGTCGGAGCGGCTGGCCACCTTGTCGATCTCGTCGATGAAGACGATGCCGTTCTCCTGCGCGTTGTGCAGGGCGGCGGTCTTGATCTCGTCCTCGTTGACCAGCTTGCCGGCTTCCTCGTCCACCAGCAGCTTCATGGCCTCGCCGATCTTGAGCTTGCGCGACTTGCGCTTGGCACCGCCCATCTGGGCGAACATGCTCTTGAGCTGCTCGGCCATTTCCTCCATGCCCTGGGGGCCAAGGATTTCCATGCTGGGCTTGGCCTCCAGCACGTCGATCTCGATCTCCTTGTCGTTCATGGTGCCCTCGCGCAAGCGCTTGCGCATGAGCTGGCGGGTGCTGTTGTCCGGATCGCTGCCGGGCACCAGGGCGTCAAGCACGCGTTCCTCGGCGGCATCCTCCGCCCGGGTGCGCTGCAGTCGCATCTGGCGCTCGCGCTCCTGCTTGATGGCCACATCCATCAGATCGCGGATGATGGCGTCCACATCCTTGCCCACATAGCCCACTTCGGTGAACTTGGTGGCCTCCACCTTGATGAAGGGCGCATCGGCCAGCTTGGCCAGGCGGCGCGCGATCTCGGTCTTGCCCACACCGGTGGGGCCGATCATCAGGATGTTCTTGGGCGTGATCTCGGCACGCAGCTTCTCATCCACCTGCTGGCGGCGCCAGCGGTTGCGCAGGGCAATGGCCACGGCACGCTTGGCGGCGTTCTGGCCGACGATATGGCGGTCGAGTTCGGAGACGATCTCCTGCGGGGTCATGCTCATCGGCTTCAGTCCAGCGTCTCGATGGTGTGATTCAGATTGGTGTAGATGCAGATCTCGCCGGCAATGGTGAGGGACTGCTTCACGATATCGGCCGCGCCGAGCTCGCTGTGGTTGAGCAAGGCCTTGGCGGCGGCCTGGGCGTAGGCGCCGCCGGAGCCTATGGCCACGATGCCCTGCTCGGGCTCCAGCACGTCGCCGTTGCCGGTGATGATGAGGGAGGCCGAGCGGTCGGCCACGGCCAGCATGGCCTCCAGGCGCCGCAGCACGCGGTCGGTGCGCCAGTCGCGGGTCAGCTCCACGGCGGCCCGCACCAGATGGCCCTGGTGCTTCTCCAGCTTGGCCTCGAAGCGTTCGAACAGGGTGAAGGCATCGGCCGTGGCGCCGGCAAAGCCGGCCAGCACCTGCTCGCGGTAAAGCTTGCGCACCTTGCGCGCGCTGGACTTGACGACGATATGACCCAGGGTCACCTGGCCGTCGCCGCCTATGGCCACCTGGCCATTGCGCCGCACCGAAACGATGGTGGTGCCGTGATACACCGGCGCCTGCTGTTGGGAGGAAGAGGAATCCATAGCGGCTCCAGATGGGGGCCCCGCCCGCAGTTTCAACCACCGCCGTTTCGGATCGCACGAACACCACGGATCCGGCTCCGCCGGTCCGTTGGTGTTGCCCCCTTCGAGGGGGCGGCCGCAGGCCGTAGGGGGAGGGCTAGTTCAGTCGGACCTTGATCCGCGCATGCTCATCAATGCCCATGGCGCCGAAGAACAGCGAGACCAGGCGATGGGTATCGGTGAAGGTCACGCTGCGGTTTTCGCTGCGGCGCGCCAGCACCCAGTTGAGCAGATCGCCGGCCGCCATGAAGTCCAGGCGAATCAGGCGCGAGCAGGCAATGGTGATCTGGGTGGCCGCGCGCAACTCCGCGCTCATCAGGCGCAGAGTCTCGCTGATGTCCCCGCTGAGCTGGCCGCTCAGCTCCAGCTGCACGCTGCTGGGCAGGCCGCCCGGGTCGGTGATGCTGGATTCCAGGAAGCTGGTGGAGTGCTCGCTGCCTTGGGTCACCGTGGGCGCGGGTGGGGAACTGGTGGACAGGGTCAGGCCGCTGACGCGCACCCGGCAGCTGGTCTTTTCCCAGGAGGGCGGCGACACCTCATAGGTCACGCAGTAGTCGATGGCGGCTTCGTCGAACTGATCGGGTCGGTTCACCAGGCGCAAGGCCTCCAGGCGCAGCATCCACAGCGCCGGATCCACGTCGCGGTTGCCCACCGGGGCCAGTTCCTTGAGCAGCTGCAGCAGGTGGTCGCCCGCCAGCCAGCGCATATCGACCTGCTGGCTTGCCCAGGCGCGGAAGAGTTCGCGCAGCTTGGCGCCGCCTTCGGTGTCCAGCTGCTTCAGCGGCGCCCAGTCCAAGACCCAGGGCATGGGGTGGTTCTGGGCGCGCTTGGCCAGCAAGGCCACGGCCTCGGCATCCAGATACTCGGGCGCGGCCCAGGCCACGCCTCCGGCGCTGCCCATGGGCGCGCGCTCCTTGCTCAGGCTCTCGGCAACGAGCTTGGGCAGGGAGAACCACTGGGGTGCCGAGAGACCGAAAAGCTGGGCGTAGTCCACGGCCAGGGCCTCGAACTTGGACTGCTGGGCCGTGGCCCGGTACAGGTCGAAGAGCACCAGCCAGGTTTCCGGGTGCAGGTGGCGCGGACCGGCCTTGTCCACCAGACTCAGCAGGCCGCGCTCGCAGGACTCGTAGTCGGCATTCGCGAATGCGATGACCATCTCGTCCAGCTCGGAGTCATGGATCAGCTCGGCCACCTCCACGGCCGCATCCTCGGCGACGCGGAAGCTCAGTGGCGCAGGTGCAGGCACTGGGACAGGTGCCGGCGCGGGTGCCGGTGTGGGGGCGGGCACATGCACCGCCGTCAACGTCGGCACGCTGGGTAGACGGCTGGGCTTGGCATCCGAGAGCGGGGGCAGGCCGCCGCCCATGACCGCGGCCGCCGGGGCGGGGGGTGTGTCCCGCCATTCCAGGGTGGCTCCGGGCCGTTCCGAGGCCCGAGGCTCGTCCGGCACGGTCGCCTCGAAATGCACCGGCCGGGTGCTGGTCTCGAAGAAGCCGGGAGGATGTGAGGCGCCGGACATCTGCGTGGGAGCGAAACTTTCGCCCACCATCTGCTGCTCGATCTGGTCGATCTTGGCCTTGACCCCGTGGTCGATCTTGGAATTGAGCCCGCTGTTGGCGCGCTCCATCTCGTCGATGCGTGAAGAGCTGCCCAGGGCCGCCAGCTGTTCCGGGCTCAGGCCTTCCCGGCGTATGCGGCGCAGCATGTCCAGCTCGCGCTTGCGCACGAAGTCATTGCGGCGCTTGCGCTCGACCATGGCGCGCAACTCGGCCTTGGCGAGATCCCCCTCGGGATCGTCCTGACGCGAATTGATCTCGGCCCAGTCCGTGGTCGGATTCGCGACAAAGCGCGCGACCTTGCGCAGAAAACTCTCGCTGTCTTTCGGTTCTGACATTCGCGCTGGACCTGGACCTGGGTTGATGGGGCGCTGATTGGCGGAACTGAACCCTAGCCAGCGGCGCCCGAGGATCCGGCTTTGCCGGTCCAAGGGGCGCGCCCCCTTGAGGGGGCGGCCGAAGGCCGTAGGGGGGGAGTCACATCAATCCCCGAACATTTTCTGCTTGAGTTCGCGGCGCTGCTGGGCTTCGAGCGAGAGCGTGGCCGTAGGGCGGGCGATCAGACGGCCCAGACCGATGGGTTCGCCGGTCTCATCGCAGTAGCCGTACTCGCCGTTGTCCAGGCGGGCCAGGGACTGCATGATCTTCTTCAGCAGCTTGCGCTCGCGGTCGCGGGTGCGCAACTCCAGGGCGTGCTCTTCCTCGATGGTGGCGCGGTCGGCCGGGTCGGGCACGATGGAGGTGTCTTCGCGCAGATGCTCGGTGGTTTCTCCGGCGTTGGACAGCAAGCCGTCCTTCAGCTCATTGAGCTTGGCGCGGAAGAACTCGATCTGCTTGTCATTCATGTACTCCGACTCGGGCATGGCCAGCACTTCGGCATCGGTCAGCTCGTGGCCGGACTTGGTTTTCCAAGCATTGGCGAGTTTCGGGTCGGCCTTGACGGCGCTTTTGGACGTTTCAATCACGGGCGTACTCATGGATCGCGTGGGCGGCTTGGGAGGGGCAAAACGGTCGGTAAAGCGGCTGCCGCCAGTGTGTGAGGACGAGGTAGTTGCCGCCTCCAGGGTGGCGACGCCGGCGCTTTCCGCCTCCGGGGCCGGGGCCTCGGACTTGGCAGCGCCCTTGGCCGCCTTGATGGCCGTCTTGGCCAGGGCGGGTTTGGGGGCCGGTGTCTTGCTCACGTCGGAGTCTCCTCGCGTTACCTCGAAAGAGGTCTTATACCTGCGTCGGACGGGCCGGATGCCGGGGCATGCCGACCCTCGGGGTGGCTCGGGCGGGGCGGATTGTAGCCATGCTCACCTCTCACGGTGCTGACGCCGCCCCGGACTCAGGCCAGGCAGCCTTCCAGCCCCTGCAGCAGGATGTCCTTGGGCAGGTCGATCCCGATGAAAACCATTTTGCTCTGCTTTTTCTCGTTTGGCAGCCACTTCGGACCCAGGTCGGAGCCCATCAGCTGGTGCACGCCCTGGAAGATCACTTTTTTGTCCGTGCCCTTCATGTGCAGCACACCCTTGTAGCGCAGCATCTTGGGGCCGTAGACCTGCACGATGGCGCCCAGGAAGTCTTCCAGCTTGGCCGGGTTAAAGGGCTTGTCAGACCGGAAGACGAAGGACTTCACATCATCGTCATGGTGGTGATGGTGCGGGTGGTCGCAGTGCTCACCATGCTCATGGTCGTGATCATGGTCATGGTGGTGATGGTCGTGCGCGTCCGCGTTCAGGAAATCGGGGTCGATCTCCAGCTTGGCGTTGAGGTTGAAACCGCGCAGGTCGAAGACGCTGGCAATGTCCACATTCCCGAAGTGGACGCGCTGCTGGGGCGCGCGCGGGTTCATGTGCTTGATGCGGTGGGCCAGTGCGTCCGCCGCTGCGGCGTCCACCAGATCGGTCTTGCTGATGAAGATCTGGTCGGCAAAACCGATCTGACGGCGCGCTTCCTGGCGGGTGTTGAGCTGCTCCTCGGCATGCTTGGCGTCCACCAGGGTCAGGATGGAGTCCAGCAGATAGCTCTCGGCGATCTCGTCATCCATGAAGAAGGTCTGGGCCACGGGGCCGGGGTCGGCCAGGCCGGTGGTCTCGATCACCACGCGCTCGAAATCCAGCTCGCCGCGGCGCCGCTTGGCGGCCAGCTCGCTGAGCGTGGTGCGCAGATCTTCGCGGATGGTGCAGCAGACGCAGCCATTGCTCATCTGGATGATCTGCTCATTGGTGTCGGCCACCAGGATGTCGTTGTCGATGTTCTCCTCGCCGAACTCGTTCTCGATCACGGCGATCTTCTGGCCATGGGCTTCGGAGAGCACACGCTTGAGCAGGGTGGTCTTGCCCGAGCCCAGGAAGCCGGTGAGGATGGTGGCGGGGATCAGGCCCGGGGAGCTGGTCGATGACATGTTGATATAGAGGCTTGCTGCTGTGGCGAATCTGCCGCCCGAGACCCGGCTCAGGGGGGGCGGCTGACTGTGGTGCAAGAGGGTAGCACTGTCAATGGGTTATTCTGTGGGGCTACCCAACTACGACACCCACTCCGTGTCCGAACCTCAGCCTAGTAGGCCCCGCGGGGGCCACAAAAGTGCCGCCGCCGAAGGCCGCGGCCCAGCGCCACGCAAACTCCTGGACCGCATGCTGGACTTCCTGCATCCGGGTCCGGACTCCACGAGCGAGCTGATCGAAACCCTGGCCGAGGCCGAGCAGCGCGAGCTGATCGCGCCCGAGTCGCGGCAGATGCTGGAAGGCGTGCTCCACATGGCCGGGCTCTCGGCCGGCGATGTGATGGTGGCCGCGCCGCGCATGGATTTGCTGGACATCGAGTCGCCCTACGAGGAGCTGCTCGCCCAGGTCATACGCGCCGGCCATTCGCGTTTTCCGGTTTTCGAGGGGCAGCGCGAGAACATCATCGGCATTCTGCTGGCCAAGGACCTGCTCAAGCTGCAGCGTGCGCCCGAGCTCAATCTGCGTGCGCTGCTGCGGCCCATCGTCTTTGTGCCGGAAAGCAAGAACCTCAACGAGTTGCTGCGTGACTTCCGCTCCAACCGCAATCACCTGGCGATCGTGATCGACGAGTTCGGCAATACCGCTGGCCTGGTCACCATCGAGGATGTGCTGGAAGAGATCGTCGGCGAGATCGAGGACGAGTTCGACGACAAGGACGGCGTGTCCGGCATCTACACCCTGGCCGATGGCAGCCAGCGCGTGGCCGGCGATGCGCAGATCGCCGCCGTCAACCAGTCTTTCGGCACCAGCCTGCCCGAGGACGAGTTCGACACCATCGGCGGTCTGGTAGCCCATGAGCATGGTCGGGTGCCGCGCCGCGGCGAGACCCTGGAGGTGGGCGGCCTGCAGTTCTCGGTGATGCTGACGCGTGGAGGCGCGGTGCGCTGGTTCAAGGTCACGCGCGCGGTCCAAGAAGAGAATTGATGCTGCGTTTTCCCCATGCCTTGCTGGCGGCCCTGGTCGCCGGCGTGTTGCACACCGCCTCCTTTGCGCCGCTGGAATACTGGTGGCTTCAGATCCTGGCCCTGGCCTGGCTGGCCCATCTGAGCTGGAATGCCGGCCCGCGCCGGGCTGCCTGGCTGGGCGGGGCCTTCGGTTTTGGCTGGCTGGCCTCGGGCCTGTGGTGGCTGCACATCAGCATGCACCAGTTTGGCGGCCTGCCCTGGCCGGTGGCGGCCCTGGCCGTGGCCTTGCTGGCGGCATTTCTCAGCCTGTACTACGCCGGAGCCCTGGCCCTGGCGGCGCGTCTGCGCCAGCGCAACCCCGCCTGGCATGCCCTGACCTGGTCCGCCTGCTGGCTCTTGGCCGAGCTGGCGCGCGCCACGCTGCTCACCGGTTTTCCCTGGCTGGCCAGCGGCTATGCCCATACCGAGGGCCTGCTCGCGCCCTGGGCGCCCTGGATCGGCGTCTATGGCATCAGCGCCCTGGCGGCCGCTTGTGCCGCGGCCTTTGCGGCCCTGGGGCGCCATGCTTGGCAGCCGGCGGCGGTGGCCATAGCCCTGCTGGCCCTGGGCCAGCTGCTGCCGCAGAACTTCACCCGCGAGACCGGTGTTCTGCGCGTCTCCCTGGTGCAGCCTGCCGTGGCCCAGGACCAGAAGTTCGACCCCGAGCGCATGCAGGCTCATTTGGAGCAGCTGACGCAGCAGGTCGAGCGGGCGCGGGGGCAGGTGGTGGTCACGCCCGAGTCCGTGGTGCCCATTCCCGCGGCCTTCCTGGACCCCGGCTATGTGCAGCGCCTGGAGGCCGTGGGCGCCCAGCGGCCGGTGCTGCTGGGCACCTTTCTGGGTAACAGCCAGGACGGCTATGTGAACTCCCTGCTGGCCTTTGGCGGCGCAGAGCCCTACGCCTATGGCAAGCGCCACCTGCTGCCCTTTGGTGAGTTCATTCCGCCGGGCTTTGGCTGGTTCGTCCGCGCCATGTCCATTCCCATGGACGACCAGGCGCGTGGCCAGCATCAGCGGGCCTTTGCCGTGGCGGGGCAGCGCCTGCGCCCCCTGATCTGCTACGAGGATCTGTTCGGCGAAGACTTCGTGGACAGCGTGCGCGGGCCCGAGGCCGCCACGGTGCTGGTGAATGTGAGCAACTTGGCCTGGTTCGGCACGGTCATGGTGCTGGACCAGCATCTGCAGTTCTCCCGCATGCGGGCCCTGGAGTTCCAGCGCCCGGTGGTGCGCGCCACCAACACCGGGGCGACCGCCGTGGTGGATCATCGGGGCCGCACCCTGGCCCTGCTGCCGTCGGCTCAAGCCGCCACGCTGGAGGCTCCGGTGCAGGGCCGCCTGGGCGAGACGCCCTATGCCCGCTGGCTGGGCGCCCTGGGCCTGTGGCCGCTCCTGATCGCCGCCCTGCTTCCCCTGGGTCTGGCGATCTGGAGGCGGCGACGGTAAGTGCGCGTCCCATAAAATAAAAACCGTCAACCTCTCACCAACCGGCCTGAATCCATGCTGAGCTTCCAGCAAATCATCCTGACCCTGCAGGACTATTGGTCCAAGCAGGGCTGCGCGCTCCTGCAACCCTACGACATGGAGGTGGGGGCCGGCACCAGCCACACCGCCACCTTTCTGCGCGCCCTGGGCCCGGAACCCTGGAAGGCCGCCTATGTGCAGCCCAGCCGCCGCCCCAAGGACGGCCGCTATGGCGAGAACCCCAACCGCCTGCAGCACTACTACCAGTTCCAGGTGGTGCTCAAGCCCGCGCCGGCCAACTTCCTGGAGCTGTACCTGGGCTCGCTGGAGGCTCTGGGCTTCGACCTCAAGAAGAACGATGTGCGCTTCGTCGAGGACGACTGGGAGAATCCCACGCTCGGCTGCTGGGGCCTGGGCTGGGAGGTCTGGCTCAATGGCATGGAAGTGACCCAGTTCACCTATTTCCAGCAGGTGGGCGGCATCGACTGCAAGCCCATCACCGGCGAGATCACCTACGGCCTGGAACGCCTGGCCATGTATCTGCAGGGCAAGGAGTCGGTCTACGACCTGGTCTACACGGACGGTCTGACCTATGGCGATGTGTTCCACCAGAACGAGGTGGAGCAGAGCACCTACAACTTCGAGCACAGCGATGTGGACTTCCTGCTGCAGGCCTTTGCCGCGCACGAGAAGCAGAGCCAGCTCCTGATGGGCGAGCAGCTCGCCCTGCCGGCCTATGAGCAGCTGCTCAAGGCCGGTCACACCTTCAATCTGCTGGACGCCCGCGGCGCCATCTCGGTGACCGAGCGCGCCGCCTATATCGGTCGCATCCGCAATCTGGCCCGCGCCGTGGCCCAGAGCTATGTGGACAGCCGCGCGCGCCTGGGCTTCCCCATGGCGCCCAAGGCCTGGGCCGATGAAGTCACCGCCCAGATTGCAAAGAAGAACGAGAAGAAGGCCGCCTGAGTCATGACCAGCGACACCCACAACCTGCTCGTCGAACTCTTCGTCGAGGAACTGCCCCCCAAGGCGCTCAAGAAGCTGGGCGACAGCTTTGCCGGCGTGCTGGCCGAGAGTCTGCGTGCCCAGGGCCTGGCCACGGCCGAGTCCCAGGCCACGGCCTATGCCTCGCCGCGCCGCCTGGCCCTGCATCTGAGCGGCGTGGCCGCCAAGGCCGCCGACCGCAGCGAGACCAAGAAGCTGGTGCCCGTGAGCGTGGGCCTGGACGCGAGCGGCCAGCCCACCCAGGCCTTGATCAAGAAGCTGGCCTCCCTGGGGCTGGGCGCCGAGCAGGCTGCCCAGGCTTATCGTGAGATGGACGGCAAGGCCGAGGCCCTGTTCATCCAGACCACGGTGGCCGGCGCCACCCTGGCCGAAGGCCTGCAGAAGGCCCTGGAGGAGAGCCTGGCCAAGCTGCCCATCCCCAAGGTCATGAGCTACCAGCTGGCCGACGGCTGGAGCGATGTGAAGTTCGTGCGCCCGGCCCATGGCCTGGTGGCCCTGCATGGCCGCGAGATCGTGCCGGTGGGCGTGCTGGGCCTGAGCGCCGGCCGCGAGACCCGTGGCCATCGCTTCGAGTCCGCCGTGG
>NZ_JBKCLH010000099.1:0-15192 GCF_046300915.1 Roseateles sp.
CCGCTTGATGAAGCCCGCTCGCGGACCTCAGGCGGAGTTGAGCAGTACCCGCTCTGGGCACCGCTGTCCAGCACGCTCAGCCGTGCCGGCTTCGAGCCCCGGGACTTCGAGCTGCGCAGCGGCCCGCGCAGCGAGCTGGGCCATCTGATCACCCTGCGCCGCCGCTCCACGGGCCAGCGCCGCCACTACACCGTGATGCCGGGCAGCCCCTGGCTGTTCAACGCCTTTGCCGACCTGACCGGCGGCTGCTTCGGCCAGCCGGCCCCGCACTGAGGGCCGCGCTCAGCCCATGGCCGGCCTGCCTGGCGCTCCCGCCGCCATCTCCAGCTATGGCTGCGATGCCGACGGTCTGATCTGCGGCTACCGCTTGCATCCGGAGCGCCCGGCCGAACCCCTGAGCCAGGCCAGCGAGGCCCTGCCCCTGCATGCGGACAGCGCCGCCGCCGATGGCAGCGTGCTGTGGCTGCACTTCAATCTCAGCCATGCCGGGGCCGAGACCTGGCTGCGCAAGCACGCCACCGATCTGCCCGAGAGCTTTTTTGAAGCCCTGCACGAGAGCGCCTCACGCTCCACCCGCATCGAGCGCGACGGCGACTGCCTGCTGGCCGTGATCAATGACGTGACCTTCGACTTCAGCTTCGAGGCCAGCGACCTGGCCACGCTGTGGCTGGCCCTGAGCCCCGGACTGGTGCTGAGCGCCCGGCGCCGGCCGCTGCGCTCGGTGGACCGGCTGCGCATGGCCGTGCGTCGCGGCGAGCCCCTGGGCTCGGGCCTGGAGCTGCTGACCCATCTGCTGAATGACCAAGCCGATGAGTTGCAACGCATCGTGCGCCAGGCCACGCAGCGGGTGGACGAGATCGAGGACGCCCTGCTGGCCGGTCGCCCCGAGGCCCAGACCGCCGAGATCGCCTCGCTGCGCCGCCTCATGGTGCGGCTGCAGCGCCTGCTGGCCCCCGAGCCCAATGCCCTGCTGCGCATGCTCAGCCGGCCGCCCGCCTGGGTGGCTGTGGAGGCGCGCGAGCAGCTGCGCCGGGCCAGCGAGGAGTTCGCCCTGGTGCTGGGTGATATCGCGGCCCTGCAGGAGCGCATCAAGCTGATGCAGGACGAGAGCGCCACCCGCGTGGCCGAGGCCAATAACCGCAGCCTCTTCACCCTGACCATGGTCACGGTGCTGGCCCTGCCCATCAATCTGGTCTCGGGCCTGTTCGGCATGAATGTGGGCGGCATACCGCTGGCCGAGCATGGCCGGGGCTTCTGGATCATGCTGGCCCTGATCGCCGGGCTGACCGGGGCCATCGCCTTTCTGGCCCTGCGCCGCATGCGGCGCTGACCAGCGCGCGCCGGGGGCTCAGCCCTGCAGATCCACGTAGCGCCACCAGTCGCGGTTGAAGGGGTGGCGCCGGTAGCCCTGCACCTGGGGCTGCCAGAGGTCCACGCGGATGGCGTGGGAATGCGCGATATAGGGCATATAGGCCAGCATCAGCCGGTTGGCCTCGCGCATGGTGGCCAGGCGCTCGGGGCCGTCGGGCAGGCGGCGCTGGCGCTCGTAGAGCCGGTCATAGGCCGGCAGCTGCCAGCGCGCGTCATTGGACTGGCCGGCATTGGGCCCGTAGGCCATGGCCAGGAAGAAGTCGCCGTCGGGCGTGCTGATGTCCCAGCTGAAGCCCCACATCATCAGCTGGCCGGCCAGGCTCTTCTTGATCAGCTCGCCAAACTGGCTGGTCTCGAATTCCATGCGCAGGCCCAGGGCGTCCATGCGCTTTTTCCAGAGCTCGTTGACGGCGCGCTGGCGCGAGTGGGCGGTGCCGGCCATGCGCAGGGTCAGGGGCTGGCCATCGGGATGCTCGCGCCAGCCGTCGCCGTCACGGTCGCGGTAGCCGTAGATGTCCAGCAGGGCGCGGGCGCGCGGCAGGTCGGCGGCACTGAGCTCGCTGCGCAGCTGGGCGTCATGGCCGTAGATCACGGGCGGCAACAGGGACTGGGCCGGCACGGCCTGGCCCTTGAACACCACGCGGTTCTCCTGCTCGCTGTCATAGGCCAGGGCGATGGCGCGGCGCAGGGCCACGCGCTCGGGCGTGTTGCCGCCCACCTGGGGGTCCTGGCAGTTAAAGAAGGTGAACTTGACGTCCGGGCCCAGGCTGGTGCGCGACTGCATGCCCCGCTTGGCCAGATGCGGGGCCAGCCGCCCCCCGGGCATGACCACGGGCGCCAGACCCGGTGGCAGGGTCAGCACATCCAGCTCGCCGCCCTGGAAGGCCAGCCAGCGCGGCTGCTCTTCTTCGATGATGGCAATGTGCACCTCGTCCAGCAGGGGCAGGCGGCGGCCTGCCAGGTGCGTGGCCATGGCCTGGGCCTGGGCGTCGTCCGGCGGGGCCACGCTGTCAAAGCGCTGCTCGCGAAAGCCGGGGTTGCGCTCCAGCACGATGAGGGAGCCGCGCCGCCAGCGCGCCAGCCGGAAGGGGCCCGTGCCCACGGGGTGGGCCATCAGCTCATCGCCATAGGCCTGCACCACCTCGCGCGCCACGGCGCCGGTCAGGCCCGCATTGGCGAAGAGGTGCACGAAGCGCGGATCGCCCTCGGCCAGGCGGATCTCGAAACGGTAGCGGTCCAGGGCGCGCAGGCCCGGCACCGGACGGTCGTAGTCGAAGGGGCGCTGGCTCTTGAGCGCCGCCTGGCGCAGCTCGTTCAGGCCCAGGATCTGGGCACCCTCGAACTGGTAGAGATGCTCGGTGCGCAGGCGCGGATCGAAGAAGCGCTTGATGCTGTAGACATAGTCCTCGGCCACGAGCTCGCGGCGCTGACCCTTGAAGGCCGGATCGTCAGCAAAGAAGATGCCGGGCCGGATGCTGAAGACAAAGTGCCGCGCATCGGCGCTGATCTCGGGCAGGGCCGCCGCCGTCAGCGGGCGCAGCACCGCCCCTGGCGCCAGCGGGTCGTAGCTGAGCGGCGGCTCGAAGATATGGGCGTTGATGTGCACCGAGGTCTGGTCCGAGACCTGGGGCGGGTCGAAGCCCACCTCCGCGGTCTGGAAGGCGACGCGCAGCACCTTGCGGTCGGTGGCCGCCAGGCCCGCGCCCGGCAAGGCCACGCCGGCGGCGGCCAGGCTGCCCAGCAGCAGATCGCGGCGGCGCGGGGTGATGCAGCTCATGCCCGGCTTGCGCAGCTTCAGCGCGCGGTCTCGCGCTTGCTGTCGTCAATGTCCACGTACTGCCACCAGACATTGCCGAAGGGCGGGCGCTTGTAGCCGATCAGCCAGGGCTGGCTGAGGTCGTTGATGATGCGGTGCACCGTGTACTTCTGCGGCATGAAGGCCACCGTGATGCGCTGGGCCTCGCGCAGCAGGGCCAGGCGCTCGGGGCCGTCCGGCAGCTCCTGCATGCGCTTGTAGATGGCGTCGAAGCGATCGTTGCGGAAGCGCGCCAGGTTCTGGCCGCCGGCGTCCGGGCCGTTGAGGATCTGCAGACCGTCCTGCACATCGGGCGAGCTGGCGCTATAGCCCAGCTGCCAGATCTGCAGCTGGCCGGCGCGCGCGCTCTTGAGCTGCTCGGGCCACTTGCCGGCCTTGATCTTGAAGCGCACGCCCAGGGCGTCCATGTTCTTCTTCCAGAGCTCGTCGAACTGGCGCGAGAGCGCGTCGGGCTGGCTGGCGTACTCGATCTCCAGGGGCTTGCCATCGGGCAGCTCGCGCCAGCCGTCGCCGTCGCGGTCCTTGTAGCCGTACATCTCCAGCAGGGCCTTGGCGCGCGGCAGGTCGAAGTCGCTGTTCTCGGTCTTGAACTCCGGGTCGTAGCCATAGGAGAAGGGCGCCACCACGGACTGGGCCACGATGGCCTGGCCGCGCCGCACCAGACGGATCTCGCGGTCCACATTGGTGGCCATGCTGATGGCGCGGCGCAGCGCCACCTTCTCGGCCGTGTAGCCGCCCACCACCGGGTCTTCCATATTGAAGTAGTAGAGCACCCGGTCGGTGTTGAGCACGCGCTCCAGCTGCACGCCGCGCTTGGCCAGGTTGGGCGCCAGCTGGCCATGCGGCAGGGCCACGCCGCTGAATTCCAGGGGCACGGACACCAGGTCGAACTCGCCGTTCAGAAAGGCCAGCCAGCGCGGCTGCGACTCCTCGATGATGGAGATGTGCACCTCGTCCAGCATGGGCAGGCGACGGCCCTTGAAACGGGCGGCGAACTCCTGGGCCCGCGCATCGTCGGCATTGGGCTCGGCGTCGTAGACCAGCTCGCGGTAGCTGGGGTTGCGTTCCAGCACGATCTGGGAACTGCGGCGCCAGCTCTTGAGCTTGAAGGGCCCCGTGCCCACCGGATGCTCCATGATCTTGTCGCCGTAATGCTCCACCACCTCGCGGGCCACGGCGCCGAACAGGCTGTTGTCCGCCAGCGTGAAGAGCAGGCGCGGGCGCGGCTCCTTGAGCTTGATCTGCAGGGTGTAGCGGTCCAGGGCCCGCAGGCCCTCGACCGGGGTGTCGTAGTCAAAGGGCTTCTTGGTCTTGATGGCGGCCTGGCGCAGCTCCTCCACGCCCAGCATGCCGACGGAGGCCATGCCGGCATAGACGGGGCTCTTGGTGGCCGGGTCAAAGAAGCGCTTGAAGGCGTAGACAAAGTCCTCGGCCACCAGCTCGCGCGGCTTGCCCTTGAAGACCGGGTCATCGGTGAAGAAGATGCCGGGCTTGAGCTTGATGGTCCAGGTCCGGTAGTCGGCGCTGACCTCGGGCATATCGGCCGCCACATTGGGCTTGACCTTGTAGGGGCGGGCCAGATAGTCGTACTTGTACAGGCCCTCGAAGAGATGGCCGGTGACGATGCGCGAGTACAGATCGCTGAGCTGGGCGGGGTCGAAGCCCGTTTCGGAGGCCACAAAGGCATAGCGCAGCACCTTGGGCGCGGCCGCCGCCTCGCCCTTGTTGGCCAGGGCCTGGGGCGCGGCAGCGCTCAGCAGCAGGGCGGCGGCGAGGGGCGCCAGGGCGCCGGCAAAGAGTTGTCTGCGTTTCATGGTTGGGCTTTCAGGGTCGGGGCCACATCCACGTACTGCCACCAGTCCTGCCAGAACAGGGGGCGGCGGTAGCCGATCAGCCAGGGCTGGTTCACATCGGTGATGAGCCGGTGCACATGGTTGCGATAGGGCAGGTAGACCGCGGCGATGCGCTTGGCCTCCTCGATCAAGGCCAGGCGCTCGGGGCCGTCGGGCAGGGTCTGCATGCGCTCGTACAGGCGGTCAAAGGCCGGCAGCTTGAAGCGCGAGAGGTTCTGCCCGCCCATGGCCGGGCCGTAAAGGCGCTGCAGCGCCGCCTGCGCATCGGGCTTGTCGGCCGAGGAGGCCACGCCCCACATCTGGAACTTGCCGCCGCGCACGCTCTTGAGGTTCTCGGGCCATTTGGCGGTCTTGAACTCGATGCGCAGGCCCACGGCCCTGAGGTTCTTCTGCAGGATCTCGTCGAGCTGGCGCGAGGCGCTCTCGGGCTGGGTGTGGCGGGTCAGGGTCAGGGGGCTGCCATCGGGCAGCTCGCGCCAGCCGTCGCCGTCGCGGTCCACATAGCCATAGAGCTCCAGCAGGGCCTTGGCCCGGGCCGGATCGAAGTCGCTCATGCTGCTCTTGAACTGCGGCGAGTAGCCGGTGGTGTGGGGCACCACGGGCGACTGTGCGGGAATGGCCTGGCCGCGGCGCACCAGACGGATCTCGCGGTCCACATCGATGGCCAGGCCGATGGCGCGGCGCAGGGCCACCTTCTCGGCCGTGTAGCCGCCCACCACCGGGTCTTCCATATTGAAGACGGTCATGGTGGATTCGGGGCCCACGATGCGGTTTGCCTGGATGCCGCGCCGCGCCAGGCCGGGCGCCAGCTGGCCATTGGGCAGGGCCTGGCTGATGAACTCGGCCGGCACGCGCTCCAGATAGTCCTTCTCGCCGTTCAGAAAACTCAGCCAGCGCGGCTGGGCTTCCTCGATCACAGAGATCTCCACCCGGTCCAGCATGGGCAGGCGGCGGCCCTTGAAGCGGGCCAGCATGGCCTGACCCTCGGCGTCATCGGCCGCGGGCTCGGCGTCGTAGACGCGCTCACGGTAGGCGGGGTTGCGCTCCAGCACCATGCGCGAGCTGCGTCGCCACTCCTTGAGCACAAAGGGCCCGGTGCCCACCGGATGCTCCATGCTCTTGCCGGGATAGGCCTCGATCACCTCGCGCGCCACCGCGCCATAGAGGTCGGAGCCGGTCAGCAGGGCCTGCAGCAGATGGGGCCGCCCCTGCTGCACGCGGATCTGCAGGGTGTGGCGGTCCAGGGCGCGCAGACCCTCGATGGGGCTGTCGTAATCAAAGGCCTGCTTGCTCTTGAGCGCCTGCTCGCGCAGGGCCTTGAGGCCCAGGATGCCGGCGTCCTCCAGCGTGGCCCAGGCCGGGCTCTTGAAGGCCGGATCGGCAAAGCGCTTGAAGCTGTAGACATAGTCCTCGGCCACCAGCTCACGCTTCTTGCCGCCAAAGGCCGGGTCGTCGGCAAAGAAGATGCCGGGCTGGAGCCGGATGGTCCAGGTCCGGAAGTCCTCGCTGACTTCGGGCATGGCCGCCGCCGTCAGCGGCTTGAGGCGCACCGGGCGGGCCAGCGGGTCGTACTGGTACAGCGCCTCGAAGATATGGGCGGTGACGGTGCGCGAGTAGATGTCGGAGAGCTGGGCCGGGTCAAAGCCCGTCTCCGCCACCTGGAAGGCGTAGCGCAGCACCTTGGCCCCGGGGGGCGGCGCATCGGCCGCCAGCGCCCGGATGGGCCCCAGGGACAGGGCCGCCAGGGTGCCCAGAGCGGCCAGAGTGCAGAGATGGCGACGCAGGATCTTCATGGTGGGGTACACGCTTCTCGCTAGTCGGGCCGCCCCGGTCGGGCGCTGCACTCAGGGGCTCTGGGGCACAGGCTCAGCGCGACTGCTGCTGCTTGAGCCGTTCGGTGTCGACGTCCACGTACTGCCAGAAATCGCGGATGAAGACATTGCGGTCAAAACCGATCACCCAGGGCTGGGCCAGGTCGGTGAAGAGGCGATGCACCGTGATCTTGTAGGGCATGTAGGCGATCATCAGCTTGGCCGCCTGCTCCATCAGGGCCTGGCGCTCGGGGCCGTTGGGCAGCAGCTTCTGCTTCTGGTAGAGCGCGTTGTAGGCCGGCAGGTCGAAGCGCGACTTGTTGGCCTGGCCCTTGGCGCGGCCGTCACCCAGGGCCAGGAAGGTGTCGCCGTCCGGTGCGGTGGCCACCCAGGACACGCCCCACATCATCAGCTTGCCGGCATTGGCGCTCTTGAGGTTCTCGGGCCACTTGGCGGTCTTGAACTCGATGCGCACGCCCAGGGCGTCCATATTCTTCTGCCACTGCTCGATGAGCTGGCGGCTCTGGCTGTCGGGCTGGGTGGCGTACTCGATCACCAGGGGCTTGCCGTCCGGCAGATCGCGCCAGCCGTCGCCGTTCTTGTCCACATAGCCGTACAGATCCAGCAGGGCCTTGGCCTTGGGCAGGTTGTACTCGCTCATCTCGGACTTGTAGTCCGGGCGGTAGCCGAAGGTGCCGGGGCCGAAGGGGCCCTGGGCCGGCAAGGCCTGGCCGCGGCGCGGCAGGCGGATTTCCTTGTCGATGTCCACGGCCAGCGAGATGGCGCGGCGCAGGGCCACCTTCTCGGGCGTGTAGCCGCCCACCACCGGGTCTTCCATATTGAAGTAGCTGAAGGCCACTTCCGGATAGGGGAAGCGCACCGCGCGCATGCCTTCCTTGGCCAGATTGGGCGCCAGCTTGCCATTGGGCGTGGCGATGCTCACGTATTCGGAGGGCACTTCCTCCAGCACATCGGCCTCATGGCGCAGGAAGGACAGCCAGCGCGGCTGGTTCTCCTCGATGATGGCGATCTCCACCCGGTCGGTCAGGGGCAGGCGGCGGCCCTTGAGCTGGGCGGCCTGGGCCTTGAGCACCGGGTCGGCATCGGCGGGCGGCTGCTCGTCGTAGAGCTCCTCGCGGTAATTCGGATTGCGCTCCAGCACGATGCGCGAGCTGCGGCGCCATTCGGCCAGACGGTAGGGCCCGGTGCCCACCGGGTGCTCCATGATCTTCTTCTCGCCGTAGTACTCCACCACCTCGCGCGCCATGGCGCCCAGGAAGGCCGAGTCGGCAAACTGGTTGATGAAGCGCGGGTCACCCACGCCCAGCTTGACGCGGAAGGTGTAGCGGTCCAGCAGCTGCAGGCCCTCGACCTCGCGGTCGTAGTCAAAGGGCTTCTTGGCGGCCATCAGCTCCTTGCGCAGCTCGGACAGGCCCAGGATCTGCACGTTCTCCAGCAGATAGAGGTTGCGGCTGTTGAGCGCCGGGTCGTAGTGGCGCTTGATGGAGTAGATGTAGTCGGCCGCAGTGAGCTCGCGCTTCTTGCCGCCAAAGGCCGGATCGTCCGAGAAGTAGATGCCGGGCTTGATGCGGAAGGTCAGGGTCTTGAAGTCCTCCGAGATCTCGGGCATGGCCGCGGCCGTGGAGGGACGCAGCTGGTAGGGGCGGGCTAGGTAGGCGAATTCCAGCGGCGCCTCGAAGATGCCGGCGGCCACCGTCTTGGAGTAGCGGTCCGAGATCTGGGCGGGATCGAAGCCGGTTTCGGCCACGCGGAAGGAATACCTCAGCGTCTTGGTGGGCTGGGCCGTCTGGGCCGCCACAGTCAGGGAGAAGGCGCCGAGCAGGGCGGCCAGGCCAGCAGCCCTTGCAAATCCACGTCGCATCACGTCAAGAATCCTTATCTCGCAAACCACAACGCCACCGGCCTTGTGGGCGGCGGGGCGCATCACTACAGGGGACCGGCGCGGATGGGCGCGGGCTCCGGGCGAAGCCGCGCAGTCTAAGGCGCCGGGAGGCTAAAAGCCATGCACGGCAACCCCAGGAGCGCGGCCCCCAGGGTGCATCGGGCGCGCATTTTCGCCCAGAAACGCCCGGTTTCGCCCCGGTTCATGGGGTTCATGCGGGGCTTTTCCCCGTAAACCAAGGGCAAATGCGGGTTGTCCCCAGGTCCGCGTCCATTAGACTCCCGCCTGTTTTCGCCCTGGGAACCCCGGTCGCCACAAGTGCCCGGGGTTTCGTTTTAGACCTTGCTTGGAGACCGACAGCGATGGCGGCATACCTGATAAGGCGCCTGTGGCAAATGATTCCCACCCTGCTGGGCGTCGTGCTGCTGGTGTTCTTCCTCTTCAAATACTTCGGTGGTGACCCCGCCGAGATCCTGGGTGGCCTGAATGCCAGCCCCGAACAGATCGAAGCGATCCGCGAACAGCTGGGTCTGAACAAGCCGGTCTGGGAACAGCTCTTCATCTTCCTGAAGCAGATCGTCACCTTCGACTGGGGCAAGAGCTGGGCCACCAATGAATCGGTCGCCAACCTGTTCGCCAGCCGCCTGCCGGCCACGCTGACGGTGATGCTGCCCATCCTGGTGCTGGAAGTGCTGCTGGCCATCCCCTTCGCCCTGGGCGTGGCCTATGTGCGCGGCAGCCTGACCGACCGCTCGGTGATGATCATCACCACGGTGGCCGTGTCCATCTCCCTGCTGGTCTATGTGATCGTGGCCCAGTATGTGTTCGCCTTCCGCCTGGGCTGGTTCCCGGTGCAGGGCTGGACCGACAGCGTCTGGACCAACCTGACCACCTATGCGCCGCTGCCGGTGCTGGTGGCCGTGGCCGTGGCCCTGGCGCCGCAGACCCGTCTGTACCGCACCTTCTTCCTGGATGAGATCGGCCACGACTATGTGCGCACCGCGCGCGCCAAGGGTCTGACCGAGAAGACCATCCTGCTCAAGCATGTGCTGCGCAACGCGATGATCCCCATCCTGACCAATGTGGCGGTGGCGCTGCCGGGCGTGTTCGTGGGCTCCTTCCTGCTGGAAGTGTTCTTCTCGATCCCGGGTCTGGGCCGCGAAATCCTGCTGGCCGTGAACCGCAGCGACTACCCCGTCATCCAGGCCTTCGCGATCTATATCGCCTTCCTGACCATGGTGGTCAACCTCCTGACTGACCTGCTGTACAAGCTGGTCGACCCGCGCGTGGTGCTGAAATGAGCGCAGTGCTTTCTACCCCCAACACCGCTGCGGCCAAGCCGCAGCGCTCCGAAGGCGTCTGGGCCGCGTCCTGGCGCCGCATGCGTGCCGACAAGGTGGGCATGGTCTGCATGACCATCGTCGGCCTGTTCCTGCTGCTGGTCATCGCCTCGGGCGCCGGCCTCGTGGCCAAGGACTGGCAGAAGGAAGTGGGCGTGGCCAATGCGCCGCCCACCTTCATGGGTCCGGCCCCGGCCGAAGCCATGGGCACCATCGCCACGCCCAAGGGCCCCAATGTGGACCTCTCGGACATCGACCCGCTGGCCCCGCGCTACCAGGAATGGGAAGAGCGCGCCAAGCAGTTCAAGACCGAGGAAGTGGTCAAGGCCGAGACCCTGCCGCTGGGCGGTGACCGCCTGGGCCGCGATGTGCTGGCCAAGGTGATCAAGGGCGCCGAGGTCTCCATCATGGTGGGCGTGCTGGCGGCCGTGGTGGCCACCATCATCGGCACCGTGCTG
Organism: Roseateles sp.; assembly: GCF_046300915.1. GTDB lineage: Bacteria > Pseudomonadota > Gammaproteobacteria > Burkholderiales > Burkholderiaceae_C > Kinneretia. Next base: position 10,553 of record NZ_JBKCLH010000099.1, read on the forward strand.
GGCGCCATCTCGGGCTTCTTCGGCGGCAAGGTGGGCGACTTCCTGGAGTGGCTCTACAACGTCTTCACCGCCATCCCCGGCATCCTGCTGATCTTCGCCTTCGCCGTGATCTTCGGCCGCGGCGTGCTCTCGGTGGTGATGATCCTGGGCCTGGCCGGCTGGCCCGGCATCTACCGCCTGATCCGGGCGGAGTTCATGAAGCATTCGGTGCGCGAGTACGTGCGTTCGGCCGAGGCCATTGGCGCCTCCAAGACCAGCCGCATGTTCAAGCACATCCTGCCCAATGTCTCGCATGTGGCCCTGGTGCAGCTCTCCCTGCATGTGGTGGCCTTCATCAAGAGCGAAGTGATCCTGTCCTATCTGGGTCTGGGTGTGGGCGTGGACCAGGTCTCCTGGGGCACCATGCTCTCCGAGAGCCAGAGCGAGCTGATCCTGGGCTACTGGTGGCAGCTGGCCGCCGTGACCGGCTTCATGGCCATCTTCGTCACCGCCTTCGCGCTCTTCACCGATGCGCTGCGCGATGCGCTGGATCCCAAGCTGCGTGGCCTGGAGTAAAGACATGCTTCTGAGTATTCAAGACCTGAAGGTCGCCTTCCGCATGGGCAAGGTCGACGGCCAGATGCAGCGCCAGCTGGCCGTCAAGGGCGTGAGCTTCGACATCCCCGAGAACAGCACCGTGGCCCTGGTGGGCGAATCGGGCTCGGGCAAGAGCGTCACCGCCATGTCCATCCTCAACCTGCTGCCCAGCAACGCCGAGCGCGAAGGCAAGATCCTGTTCCAGGGTCGTGACCTGCTGCAGACCTCGCTGTCCGAGCTGCAAGGCGTGCGCGGGCGCGAGATCGCCTGCGTGTTCCAGGATCCCATGACCTCGCTGAACCCCGTGTTCACCGTGGCCGACCAGATCATGGAGCCCCTGATCAAGCACATGGGCATGAGCCGCAAGCAGGCCCTGGTGCGCGCCGAGGAGCTGCTCAACGAAGTGGGCATCCCCGAGCCCAAGCGCCGCCTCAAGGCCTACCCGCACGAGATGTCGGGTGGCCAGCAGCAGCGCGTGATGATCGCCGTGGCCCTGGCCTGCAGCCCTAAGCTGCTGATCGCCGATGAGCCCACCACGGCGCTGGACGTGACCATCCAGCGTCAGGTGATGGAGCTGATGGCCAAGCTCAAGGAAACGCACAAGCTGAGCATGCTGTTCATCTCGCATGACCTGGGCGTGGTGGGCGAGATCTCGGACCAGGTGGTGGTGATGCGCCACGGCCAGATCCGCGAGAAGGCGCCGGTGGCGCAGATCTTCAAGAACCCGCAGGACAGCTACACCAAGGCCCTCCTGGCCTGCCGCCCCTCGCTGAGCGAGAACCCGGCCCGCCTGATGGTGATCGACGATCACATCGCCGGCCAGAACGGCGAGCAGCGCGCCCGCGTGGAGGGCAAGGCCAAGGACCCGAACGCCCCCGTCATCCTGGAGGTGCGCGGCCTGAAGAAGAGCTTCTTCTTCAAGGAAGGCCTGTTCGGCAAGAAGGAGTTCAAGGCCGTCAAGGGCGTGAACTTCCAGCTCAAGAAGGGCTACACCCTGGGCGTGGTGGGCGAGTCCGGTTCGGGCAAGACCACCATGGGCCTGACCCTCTTGCGTCTGCACGAGCCCACCGGCGGCGAGGTGATGTTCGAGGGCAAGGATCTGCTCAAGATGAGCGGCAATGACTGGCAGAAGATGCGCCGCCGCATCCAGGTGGTGTTCCAGAACCCCTATGCCTCGCTGAACCCGCGCTTCACCATCGGCCAGACCCTGGTCGAGCCCATGGAGATCCACGGCATCGGCGCCAACCACAGCGAGCGCCTGGCCACGGCCAGCGCCCTGCTGAAGAAGGTCGGTCTGGACGACAGCGCGCTCAACAAGTACCCGCACGAGTTCTCCGGCGGCCAGCGCCAGCGCATCGCCATCGCGCGCTGCCTGACGCTCAAGCCCGAGGTGCTGGTGCTGGACGAGGCGGTGTCGGCTCTGGACGTGTCGGTGCAGGCCCAGGTGCTGAACCTGCTGAAGGATCTGCAGGACGAGTTCGGCCTGAGCTATATCTTCATCAGCCATGACCTGGCCGTGGTGAAGTTCATCTCCGACGAGGTGCTGGTGATGCAGAACGGCGATGTGGTCGAGCAAAGCGAGACCCAGGCCCTGCTGGCCGCCCCCAAGCAGGAGTACACCCGCCGCCTGCTGGGCGCCGTGCCGCGTGGCTACCAGGAAGGCGCCGCCGCAGCCGCGGCCTGACCGGTTTCGGTCTCAATGAGAAGGGCGGCCTTGGAGCCGCCCTTTTCTATTGCACGGGCGAGACCTTCCGGTCTTCATGAGGCGCTCAGGCCAGGCCATTGCATTCCCTCGAGCATGCAATTAAAGTGATATCACTTTTAAGGGAGTGACATCATATGAACCACAACGGCATCGGTGCGGGGCTGAAGGAAACGCCGGCCAGCACCGCCAACGGCTATCTGGCCATCCTGCTGGGTCTGGGTGCACTGGCGGCCGGCGTGCTGCTCGCCTGGCTGACCCAGGGACGCCCGGCCACGGCCCTGATCCTGAGTGGCCTGCTGCTGGGCGCCGGCGGCGCGATGCTCGCAGGCCTGTACATGCAGCAGCCCGGCGAGGGCCGCATCCTCACCCTGTTCGGCCAGTACCGCGGCACCGACCGCATGGCCGGCCTGCGATGGGCCAATCCCCTGACCCTCAAGCGCCGCGTCTCGCTGCGCGCGCGAAATTTCAACGCCCCCACCCTCAAGGTCAATGACAAGCGCGGCAACCCGGTGGAGATCAGCGCCGCCCTGGTCTGGCGGGTGGAAGACACGGCCCGTGCCGTCTTCGAGGTGGACGACTATGAGCGTTATGTCGCCATCCAGGCCGAGGCCGCGATCCGCCATCTGGCCGCCCAGTTCGCCTACGACGAGGGTGAGGACCTGGCCCCGGCTGAGCCCACACTGCGCGCCGGCGCCGACGAGGTGGTCAGCGCCCTGAAGTCCGAGCTGCAGGCACGATTCGCCGAGGCGGGCATCAGCGTGCAGGATGCCAAGATCACCCATCTGGCCTATGCCCCCGAGATCGCCCAGGTGATGCTGCGCCGCCAGCAGGCCGAGGCCATCATCAGCGCCCGCAAAAAGATCGTGCAGGGCGCGGTCAGCATGGTGGAGGAGGCGCTCAAGGGCCTGTCGGAGCGCTCCATCGTGGAGCTGGACGACGAGCGCAAGGCCGCCATGGTCTCCAATCTGCTGGTAGTCCTGTGTTCCGACAAGGACACCCAGCCCATCGTCAATACCGGCACGCTTTACAACTGAGCCGAACCGCGCCTGCATCAATAGGGCACACGCCATGAGTCACACGATGACACCCCGCCGCTTCCGCCAACTGCTGAGCCTGGCCATCCTGCTCGCCATCGCCTCCGTCTGCGTCGACCTGCTCTTTCCGCAGTTGCTGCCTTCGGCCTTCCGGGACCTGATGGAGCAGCAGGATGCAGCCCAGCCAGACGGACTGGTGATGGCCATGGGCCTGGTCTGCCTGGCCTTTCTGCCTGTCGGCATCTGGGCCACGATCGGACTGTTCCGCTTCCGTGCCGCAGGCCGACGCTGGTCGTTGATCTTGTCGATCGTCGCCCTGCCGCTGGCCCTGCTGATGGGGCCGCTGACCCTTTCAGGCCTGGCTCTGGTGCTCACCGAGCTCTCGGCGATGCTCTGGGGCGGCACCCTCGCCCTGGCCTACTACCACGCCGAGCTGGCCGGGCGCTTCAATACGGGTTCGCCCCGACCCGGTAGGGACTGAAGCTCAATGCGCAGGCTGTTCCCTCTTGCCTGGCCGGACCTTTGCCCGCCGCCGATGGCGGCTTTAGGGCGCGGCGGCACGGCGCCACGGCGCCAGCTCCGCCGCTAACCATGGCCAGCCCGGACAAGAAAAGCTTTGCACTGCGCATCGATCCCGCCATCTGGGCCGAGATCGAGCGCCTGGCTGCGCAGGAGCTGCGCTCGGCCAATGCCCAGATCGAGTACCTGCTGCGCGAGGCCCTGGCCCGCCGCGGCATCCGGCCCGACAAGACCCCGGCGACCCGGCGCGGCCGCCCACCCGGGCCACCGACTCAGGACGATGAGGGCTGAGCCTCGGCCCGGAGCTTGTGCCGGCGCAACAGGGTCCAGACCACGAGCAGCAGCCGCAAGCCCGAGGCCGACGATCAGCGCCAGCACAGCCGTCAGCAGGCGGCGCTGATTCTTGTCCTGCCGGGATTTGGTAACCCTTGTTTGCGACCCATTCCGCCATCGGTAGTTCGATTGATTGGCTAGCACAACCACAAGGCACGGCCGCAGGTGCTGGCCAAGCCGGGACAACCCCAGGCCGGCATGGGTCGGGGCCGCCCAGCACAATGCCAGGACCTTGCTGACCCAGCCCAGCCCCCATGAGCGCCGCCGCCCCAAGCCCCACCATTGACCCGGCCGAACGCCAGCGCTACGAGCGCCTGGCCGCCCTGGGGTGGGATCCGCGTGGCCCCATGCGGCCGCTGCATGTGCTCAACCAGCTGCGCAGCGCCTACCTGCTGGAGCATCTGGCCGCGCACTTCGGCCGGGCCGCGGGTGATCTGCGCGGCCTGCGGGTGCTGGACCTGGGCTGCGGCGCC
>NZ_JBKCLH010000100.1:0-6000 GCF_046300915.1 Roseateles sp.
AGGTCCAGCAGCCGGGTACGGGCGCGTTGTGGGTGGCGTCGGTAGTAGGTGAGCACCAGGCCGACGATGAAGCGCTCATCATCATCCTGGGGCAGCCCCGGAAGGGGCTCGGCGGCCGTGGTGCTCCCCGCGGCCGGGGTCAGGTGCTCCTGGTCCATCCAGCCCATGGGCTTGTGGCTCAGTTGCTCGAACTGGCGAGCCAGGCGCTCGCCGATCTGGCGCGAGCGGCCTTTGATCTGGCTCCAGTAGCTGGGTTGGATCTGCAAACTCTCCGCGAACCGACGCTCCAGGCCCCGCAGGGTGGCGGCGTCGGGATGCTTGACGGTGGCGGTGACGAACTCTTCGAACAGGATCAGCGCGTTGTCCAGGCGGATCTGCGCAAGGTCCCGGGGGGCGGTGGACATATGCGTATGATAAAGCTGCCTTGATCCGAGGCCCGTGCGAGGAGTGCCGCCATGCCGCGTTTGCCCATCTTTGCCACCCTCCCTGCCGCTTTTCTGCTAGGGGCCGCCCTGCAGCTGTTCAGCCCGGCCGCCCGGGCCGCCGAGCGCGCGATTGATAAAGAAGTGATCATCAAGGCCAGCCCGGAACAGGCCTGGGCCAGCTGGACCACGCGCGAAGGCATCGTCGCCTTCTTCGCGCCCGATGCCCGCATCGAGCCACGGGTGGGCGGGGCCTTCCAGATCTATATCGATCCTGGCGCCGCACCCGGCATGAAGGGCGCCGACGAGATGCGCTACCTCGCCCTGCAGCCCCCCAGGATGCTCAGCTTCGACTGGAACGCGCCGCCCAGCCTGCCCGAGGTGCGGGCCCAGCGCACTGTGGTGATCCTGCGCTTCGAGCCCCTGGGCGAGGGCGAGACCCGTGTGCGCCTGCATCATGTGGGCTGGGGAGACGGAGGAGAGTGGGACAAGGCCTATGCCTATTTCGACCGCGCCTGGGGCCATGTGCTGGGCAATCTGAAGAAGCGCTACGAGAGCGGGCCGGTGGACTGGAGCGAGTGGCTGGCCCAGCTGGAGAAGTTCCGCGCCCAGGCGCGTGCTGCGGCAGCGGCAGCGGGTTCGGCGCCCAAGCCCTGAGCGGGCGCATCTTCAGTCGTCCTCGCGCAGCTGGTAGCCCGCCACCAGCTGCGCCTGGGTTGTGGGCGGTACCGGCTCGTAGTGCGAGAGCGCCAGGGTGTAGCGGCCCTGGCCGCCGCTCATGGCATTGAGCCGGTTCTGGTAGCTGGCCAGCTCGGCCAGCGGGGCCAGGCCTTGCACCGCGATCACGCCGGGCACCGGCGCGCGCGTGCCGCTGACCTGGCCGCGCCGTGCCGCCAGATCGCCGGTGATATCGCCCATGGCGCTCTCCGGCGCGCTGATCTCCACCGCGACGATGGGCTCCAGCACCAGGGGGCGCGCCTCGCGCACCGCGGCCACCAGGGCCTTGCGTCCGGCAGTGACAAAGGCTACCTCCTTGCTGTCCACCGAGTGGTGCTTGCCGTCAAACACCGTCACTCGCAGGTCCACCAGGGGATGGCCCGAGATCACGCCGGCCGCACAGGCTTGGCGTATGCCTTTCTCGACCGCGGGCATGAACTGGCCCGGGATCACCCCGCCCTTGACCGCGTCCACGAACTCGAGGCCCGCCCCGCGCGCCAGGGGCTCCACACGCAGCCAGACCTCGCCGAACTGCCCGGCACCACCACTCTGCTTCTTGTGGCGGTGGTGACCCTCGGCCACGGCCGAGATGGTCTCGCGGTAGGCAATGCGCGGAGGCTGGGTGTGGATCTCGACGCGGTAGGTCTCCCGCAGTCGCTCCAGCAGCAGGCGCAGGTGCAGCTCGCCCAGGCCGTAGACCAGGGTCTCGTTGGTGGCCGCCACCTGCTCGACCCTGAGGCAGGGGTCCTCGTCCACCAGGCGGTTCAGGATTTCCCAGAGTCGTTGCTCGTCGCCATGCCGGGCCGGGCTGATGGCCAGGCCATGCACCGGGACGGGAAAGTCCAGCGGTGCCAGATGGATGTGTGCATCCTCGGGGTCGTCGTGTAGCACGGCATCAAAGTGCAGCTCCTCGACCTTGGCGATGGCGCAGAGCTCGCCGGGCAGGGCCTGCTCGATCTCCACATGTTCCTTGCCCTGCAGCCGCAAGAGATGGCTGACGCGAAAGGGCTTGCGCGCATGGCCCACCAGCAGCTGGGCATTCTTGCGCAGGGTGCCCTGATGCACGCGCAGCACGCCCATCTTGCCCAGATAGGGGTCGGCCACGATCTTGAACACATGGGCCAGCACATGGGCCTCGGGCTCGGGCAAGGCCTGCAGGGGCAGGGCTTCGGCACCTTCGCCGCGCAGGAACTGAGGCGGGTTGCCCTCGCCTGGATGGGGCAGCAGGCGCTCGATGACGTCCAGCAGTTCGGCCACGCCGGCGCCGCTCTTGGCCGAGGCAAAGCAGATGGGGATCAGATGCCCCTCGCGAAGGGCCTGCTCCAGCGGCGCATGCAGTTCGCGCGGGTCCACATCGCCCTCGCTGAGGTAGCGCTCCACAAAGGCCGCGTCCACCTCCACCACCTGCTCCACCAGGGCTTGGTGGGCCAGGCCCACCGAGCCGAAGTCGCTGGCGCCCACGATATTGAAGAAGCAGTCCAGCACGCGGCTGGCGCCCTCGGCGGGCAGGTTCAGGGGCAGGCATTCGCGGCCAAAGGCTTCGCGCAGCTGGGCCAGCAGGCCGGGCAAGTCCACGCCGGGGGCGTCGATCTTGTTGATCACGATCAGGCGGTCCAGGCCGCGCTGGGCGGCCACCTCCATCATGCGCGAGGCCATCAGCTCGATACCGTTCTGCGCATTGATCACGATCACGGCCGTGTCCACCGCTTCGAGCGCAGGCAGGGACTGGCCCACGAAGTCGGGCGCGCCGGGCGTGTCGATCAGGTGCAGGCGCAGGCCCGCATGCTCCATATGCAGCACGCTGCTCTGCAGCGAGTGCTGAAGCTTTTTCTCCAGCGGGTCAAAGTCGCTGACGGTGCTGCCCCGCTCCACGCTGCCGGCGCTGTCCAGCATGCCGCTGCGCTGCAGCAGAGCCTCGGCCAGGCTGGTCTTGCCGGCGCCGGCCGGCCCCACCAGGGCCAGGCTGCGGATCGCGGCGATCCCGGGGTGGACGGGGCTGGGGCTCTGCGAATCCGCCATGGCGCGCTCCTGCGGCAAAGGTCCGGGCCCCAGCGTAGGGCATGCGCGCCGTGGCGGCAATAGCTCAGAGCGCGGGCTGCGGCCTCAGGCTCGGCGCCCCCGCTTCCAGGCCGGTGAAGGCAAAGTCCAGCTCGGGGCGGCGGCCGCTGACGATGTCGGCAATCGCCGCGCCCGAGCCGCAGCCATGGGTCCAGCCCAGGGTGCCATGCCCCGTGTTCAGGAAGAGATTGCGCAGGCGGCTGCGGCCGATATAGGGCACGTTGGAGGGCGTGGCCGGGCGCAGGCCGGTCCAGAACTGGGCGCCGCGGCCATCGCTCATCTGGGGAAAAAGCTCGCGGGTGCGGCGCACGATGGCCTCGCAGCGCGCCAGGTTCAGCGTCGTGTCGTAGCCGTTGAGCTCGGCGGTGCCGGCGATGCGCAGGCGCTCGCCCAGGCGCGAGAACACCAGCTTGTACTCGTCGTCGGTGAGCGAGACCTGGTAGCTGTGCTCGGGCGCGATCACGGGCAGGGTGACCGAGTAGCCCTTGGCCGGGTAGATGTTCAGATCAATGCCCAGCTCGCGCGCGAAGCCGCGGCTGAAGGAGCCCATGCACAGCACATAGGCGTCGGCGCGCAGGCGCTGCACGCGGCCGGCGGCGTCCGCCGTGATCAGCTGCGAGACCGCATCACCCTCGCGCTCGCAGCCCAGGATGCGGGTCTCGTAGCGGAACTGCACGCCGGCCTCGGCGCAGCGCCGCGCCAGCTCCTGAGTGAAGCGGTGGGCGTCGCCCGACTCGTCGCTGGGCGTCATGCTGCCGCCCACGATCTTGTCGCGGCACTGGGCCAGGGCGGGCTCGATGGCCACACATTCCTCGGGCGTCTTCATGTCCAGCTCGCAGCCCTGTTCGCGCATCAGGCGTGCGGGCTCCTGGGCGGCTGCGTACTCGGCCTCGCTGGTGTAGAAGTGCAGGATGCCCTGTGTGCGTTGCTCGTACTGCAGGCCGGTGGCGGCGCGCAGCTCGCGCAGCTTGGCGCGGCTGTACAGGCCCAGGCTCACCATGCTGCGGATATTGCGGGCGGTGCGGCCCGGCGCGCATTCACGCAGAAAGGCCAGGCCCCAGCGCCACTGGGCTGGATCGGCCCGCAGGCGAAAGAGCAGGGGCGCGTCTTCCTTCATCAGCCACTTGAGCACCTTGGCCGGCGCGCCTGGGTTGGCCCAGGGCTCGGCATGCGAGACCGAGATCTGACCGCCGTTGGCAAAGCTGGTTTCCAGGCCGGCGGCCGGCTGGCGGTCGACGACGGTGACCTCATGGCCCGCCTGGCGCAGATACCAGGCGCTGGTGATGCCGGTCACGCCGGCGCCGAGAACGATGATGTGCATGTGCAGCACTCCTCGCGAGTGCGCGGACGCGACAGCCGGCCGGAGTCATTCCGGCAGCGGAAAACGGCAGGCGCCCGACGCGCGCCGCTCCCGCTGTCCTTGGTACCTGAGAGATTCGACCCACACCACCCGGCGGGGGCCTTGCTCCTTCGGTGGCGCCACCCCAGGGGCGGCGCGCTCTCCAGCATTCGGCTTGTGGCGGATCCAGTACGGGGCCTGAGCGAGTATGGGAGCTTGCGCCTTCGGCGGCCGACCTGTTGCGGGCCGGCACTCTCCTGAATCCGAAGCGCAGTGTATGCGCAATGGGGGCTCGCGTGCAGCGCCCGACTCAGCGCGGCAACGCCGCCGCGGCATCCAGCTGTTTGTAGTACAGGGCCGTCGGGCGCAGGCCGCCGTCGGGATTGGCCGCAAAAGCCGGTATTTCGCCGGCCTTGAGCCAGCCCAGATGGGTGTAAACCGTCTCGGCATGCGAGCCGGCCTCGGTGTCCAGCACCAGCAGGCTGCGGCCCTGCTGGCGTGCGGCCTGCTCCAAGGTCTTGAGCAACACGCTGGACAAGCCCTGGCCGCGAGCGCTGCGCCGCACCATCAGCTTCTGCACCTCGGCGCGGTGGCGGCCGTTGGGCTTGTCGCACAGGGCCAGCTGCACCGTGCCCAGCAGCTGGCCCGCCTCATCATGCAGCAGCCAGAGTTGCAGGGACTCGTCCAGGCTGTCCAGCACGCGCGTCCAGTACGCCCCTGCCTCGGCCGCCTCCATATCGGCCAGGAAACCGAGCGAGGCGCCGCCGCGCACCGCATCCTGCAGCAGCGAGATCAGGGCCGGCAGGGCGCTGGTATCGCCGGGGGTGACATGGCTGAGATGCAGAGGGTGGCGCGACAGGGGGCTAGAGGGTTCAGACATGGTGCGATCCGTGAATGGTGTAGGCTTGAGGTGAAATTGACCGTCGACAAAATATTAACCAATGGTTAGTAAAACTGCAATTCCATTTCTGAATCCGCATCCGCGCCCCAGCGGCTCCAAGGGCCTGCATCGGGCCACCGGCGTGGTGAGCCCGGCGCCCGACGCGCTCGACGGCGAGGACAAGCCCCTGGCCCGGCCGCAGCCGCGTCAGCGCCAGAAAACGCAAAAGCCCGAAGGGCCGCTCAAGAAAAAACGCCAGCCGCAGCAAGACAGCGAGACGGCGCCGGGGGGGAGGCGCGCCGCCGCCAGCAGCGCATCGGCCCAGCGTCGGGCGGCACACAAGGCCGATCTGGAGCGGCGCATCCTGGATGCCGCGCGCCAGCTGTTTGCCACCCAGGGCGCGGAGGCCGTGACCCTGCGCGAGGTGGCCGCTGCGGTGGGCTATTCCCATGCCACGATTTACAGCTTCTTCAGCGACAAGGCGGCTTTGCTGGCGCGGCTGGTGGCGGAGTCTCAGGAGGAGCTGTCCGCGCTGCTGGCGGCCGCCCTGGTGCCCGTGCCCCAGCAGCCCGACCCGGCCGCGG
>NZ_JBKCLH010000101.1:0-23203 GCF_046300915.1 Roseateles sp.
GGGTCTCGGCCTGCTCCTTCTCCCGGATCAGGGCCAGCAGCGGGTCGCGCTCCTGCTGCGGGTAGAGATCGAAGACCAGGCGGTGCTTGTAGGCCGCCACCGGTTCCAGGGTGAAGATCTGCGGCGCCACCACCTGCTTGAGGTCCAGCACGATGCGCACCACGCGGGGCTGGTTCTGACCCACGCGAACCGCGGCGATGAAAGGATCGTCGGGCTTGATCTTGCCCAGCAGCTCGCGCAGGCCGGGGCTGAGCTCCAGGCCGTCGATGTCGATCACCAGCCGGTCGGGGCTGTCCACCAGAAAGTACTTGGCCGCCAAGGGGCGGTCGGATTCCAGGGTGACGCGGGTGTAGTCGGCGGCGGGCCAGACCCGCACGGCCACGATGCTGGCAGCGCTGGCCGCCCGGACCAGGGTGGGTGCTTGCAGCAGCAGGGCCAGGCTGCCCATGCGGCGCAGCGCGCGCCGGCGAGAATTGGCGCTCATGCGTCAAGACTCCCCTGCAGCAAGGCCTGACCCCGGGGCGTGCAGGCCTCCAGGCGCACCAGGCGGGCTTCGTCCTCGGTGCGGATGTCCAGGTGCAGTCGCAGATCGGGCTCGGGCAGCATGCCGGCGGCCTTCTCGGGCCATTCGCAGAGCTTGAGTCCGGGGCGGGCGAAGATCTCGCGAAAGCCCGCGTCTTCCCACTCGCGCGGGTCGCTGAAGCGGTAGAAGTCGAAGTGGCTGACCTCGCCCTGGCCGCCCCAGTCGGCCAGCTCATAGCTCTCCAGCACCGCGTAGCTGGGGCTCTTGATGCGGCCCGCCACGCCCAGGGCGCGCAGCAGATGGCGCACCAGGCTGGTCTTGCCGGCGCCCAGTCCGCCATGCAGTTCAATCGTCGCGTCGCGCAGGGCCGGCAGCGCGGCCAGGCGCGCGGCAAAGGCTTGGGTGGCGGCCTCCTCGGGCCAGACCAGGTGGCGGGTTTCTAGAATGCTCAAATGAACGGGGCTCCGCGGCAAACCATCGATACAGATCAGCTGATGCAGCAGCTGCGCGCCTGGGCGCGTGAGCTGGGATTTTCACAGATTGGCGTGGCCGATATCGACCTTGCCAGCGCCGAGCCGGGTCTGCTGGCCTGGCTGGAGGCCGGCTTTCACGGCGAGATGCACTATATGGCCGCGCACGGGCTCAAGCGGGCTCGTCCCGCCGAGCTGGTGCCCGGCACGCTGCGGGTGCTGACCGCCCGCATGGACTACCGCCCGGCCAGCAGCACCGAGGACTGGCAGGCCATCGAGTGGCAGGGCCTGGGCACACCCCGGCGCGCCCAGGTCTCGCTCTATGCCCGGGGGCGCGACTATCACAAGGTGCTGCGCGCGCGGCTGCAGCAGCTGGCGGACAAGCTGGCCCAGACCATCGGGCCCTTCGGCCACCGCGTCTTCACCGACTCGGCCCCGGTGCTGGAGGTGGAGCTGGCCTCGCGCTCAGGCATAGGCTGGCGCGGCAAGCACACCCTGACCCTGCATCGCGAGCATGGTTCCATGTTCTTTCTGGGCGAGATCTATCTGGATCTGCCCCTGCCGCTGTCCGAGCCCGTGAGTGCGCATTGCGGCCAGTGCAGCGCCTGCCTGGACATCTGCCCCACCCAGGCCATCGTCGCGCCCTACCGGGTGGATGCGCGGCGCTGCATCTCCTACCTGACCATCGAGCATGACGGCCCTATTCCCGAGGCGCTGCGCCCGGCCCTGGGCAACCGCATCTACGGCTGCGACGATTGCCAGCTGGCCTGCCCCTGGAACAAATTCGCCCAGCGCAGCCTGTTGCCGGACTTTGAGGTACGCCAGCCCTGGCGGGACGCCGATCTGCTCACGCTCTGGGCCTGGGATGAGGCCGAGTTCCTGCGCCGTACCGAGGGCACGGCCATACGTCGCATCGGGCACGCGCGCTGGCGCCGCAATATCGCCGTGGCCCTGGGCAATGCGCTGCGCCACGGTGACGACGGCGACATCCGTGCCGCGCTGGAGTCCCAGCGCCCGCTGGCCGATGCCTTGCTGGCCGAGCACATCGACTGGGCGCTAGCGCAGGCCCTGCCACAGCCCCAGCCAGACGGGCAGGCTGAGCATGCCCACCAGGGTGGATAGGGTCACGAGACCGGCCACGAAGGCGGCATGGCCGCCCATGCGCGCCGCCAGCACATAGCAGCTGGAGGCCGTGGGCAGGGCCGCAAACATCAGCAGTACCAGTTGCTGGCCGTCTGGCAAGTCCAGCCAGCGCCCCAGGCCCAGGGCGAAGAGCGGCAGCGCGGCATGCCGTATGGCGAGCAAGGCGGTGGCCAGGCCCGGCGCATCGCGCAGCGCGCCCAGGCGCAGGCCGGCGCCCACGGCCATCAGGCCCAGGGGCAGGGCGGCCAGGCCGATGCGGTGCAGGGTGAGCGCGGCCGGCTCGGGCAGGCGCAGGCCCGCCAGATTGGCCGCCAGCCCGGCCAGGGTGCCCAGGATCAGCGGGTTGCGTGCCAGCTCGCGGATCAGGCCGTGTCCGCCATGACGGGCCAGGGGCAGCACCGCGCCGACATTGCACAGGGGCACGCACAGAGCCACCAGCAAGGCCACCCAGGCCACGCCCTGGGCGCCCTGCAGGCGCTCGGCCAGGGCCAGGGCCACATAAGAGTTGAAGCGAAAGGCCACCTGGGCGCCCGAGGCATGGGCGCGCGCATCCACGCCCGGCCAGGCGCGCAGCGCATAGGCCAGGCCCATGCCCAGCAGCACCACGGCCATGCCGGCGCCACCCAGGCTCAGGGTCTCGGCGGGTTGTAGCGGCGTGCGCACGATGCTGTTAAACAGCAGCACCGGGAAGAGCAGGTAATAGACCAGCTTTTCGGCGGCCTCCCAGATGGGACGATCCAGGGCGGTGTAGCGGCAGATCAGAAAGCCCGCCAGGATCAGCAAGGCGTCGGGCAGCAGGAGCAGGACATCGGGCATGGCTCGGCCAGTGTGCCAGCGCCGTGAGCCAAAGCTTGCCCCCTTGTCAGCCGGAACCCACAGCCCTGCGTTAGGCTGCTGCCTTGTTGCCGAGCCAGTTCCAGGAGTCCAGTTTGAAAAATGCCTTGTTTGCGCCCTCGCGCCCGCGGGCGAGCAGCGCACCCCGCGTACGCCGGCGACGTCTTTTTTTGCTGGCCGTGGCCGCCAGCCTGATCGCGGCGCGTCCGGCCCTGGCACGCCGCTATGAGGGCCATGACTTTCCCGACAGTCTGGAGCTCGAAGGGCAGCGGCTCAGCCTGAATGGGGTCGGCAAGCGTGCCGTGGCGGTGATCAAGGGCTATCTGGCGGCCCTGTACCTGCCGCAACCCGCCAGCAGCCCGGAAGCGATCTATGCGGCCGCCGGCCCCAAGAAGCTGCAGATCCTGATGCTGCTGGATGTGAGTACCGAGGAATTCATCAAGGCGGTTGAAAAGGGCGTGCGGCGCAATTGCAGCGAGGCCGAACAGGCCGAGATCGCCCCGTCTCTGTCCCAATTCGTCAGCCAGCTGCGCGCGGTGGGCAAGGTGCGCAACAAGGACTTGATCGAGCTCGATCAACTGCCCAGTCAGGCCACCCAGATCCGCCTGAACGGACGTGCGATTGGCGCTCCCATTGCCGGTGGGGCTTTCTACACGGCCCTGCTCAAGGTTTTCCTGGGCCAGCGGCCCGTGGATGCCCGGCTCAAGCGCGGCCTGCTGGGTGGTTCACCCGACTGAAGCCAGGCCCAAGCCCAGGGACTTACGTAGTTCCGCTAGCATGCTTGGCGTGTCGCGCCCCTAGCATCACAGGGGAGCGAGATGCTGTGTGATTTTCTTGATTACAAAACGAGGAGAAAGGCCATGAGCCGTCGAAACTGGATGCGTCGTTGTGGAGTGCTGGCAACAGGTGCCCTGCTCAGTCCCTTGGCGCTTGCGCAGGCCTATCCTGCCAAGCCGGTGCGCCTGATCGTTCCCTTCGCGCCCGGTGGCACCACGGACATCGTGGCCCGCGTCGTGGCGGACAAGGTCAATGCGGCCCTGGGGCAGCAGATGATCGTGGACAACAAGGCGGGCGGCGGCGGCATCATCGGCGCCAACGAAATCGTCAAGGCGGCGCCCGATGGCTACACCCTGGGCATGGCCACCGTTTCGACCACGGCCTCCAACCCGGCCATCAATCCCAAGACACCTTACAACCCGCTCACGGACTTCACCTCCATCATCAATGTGGCGGCCACGCCCAATGTGATCGCGGTTCACCCCTCCTTCCCGGCCCGTGACTACAAGGGTTTTGTCGCTGAACTCAAGAAGAACCCCGGCAAGCACAGCTTCGCCAGCTCGGGCACTGGCGGCATCGGCCATATGCAGATGGAGCTGTACAAGAGCCTGGCCGGTGTCTTCGTGCTGCACATCCCCTATCGCGGTGCCGGCCCGGCCCTGAACGACACCGTGGCGGGCCAGGTGCCCATCATCTTTGACAATCTGCCCTCGGCGCTGCCCTTTATCCGCGATGGTCGCCTGATCCCCATCGTGGTCGCCGCGCCCAATCGCCTGAGCGTGCTGCCGAATGTGCCCACCTTCAAGGAAATGGGCCTGGAGCCGGTGAACCGCATGGCCTACTACGGCATCCACGGCCCCAAGGGTCTGCCCAAGGACGTGGTGGACAAGGTCAACGCCGCCGTCAAGAAGACCTTGGAGCTGCCGGACGTGCGCAAGCGCATCGAGGACACGGGCTCCATCATCGTGGCCAACACGCCCGAGCAGTTCGCCGCCGAGGCCCGTGCCGAGTTCGAGGTCTACAAGCGCGTGGTGCAGCAGCAAAAGCTCAAGCTGGATTGATGAGCCTTTTGGCGGCATGAGAGAGGGGCGCTGCGGCGCTCCTTTTTTCGTTCCACACCCAAGCCAATCCGCATGAGCACTCTCCCGCGCGAGCACAGCCAGCAGGCCATCGAGCGTTTTGCCGAGTCCCTGTGGCTGGAGGATGGGCTGTCGGCCAACACCCTGGCGGCCTACCGGCGCGATCTGGCCCTGCTGGCCGACTGGCTGGCGGCCGGCCCAGGTTTGAGCCTGGACCAGGCGGATGAGTTGCAGCTGCTCGCCTATGCCAGCGCCCGCCACGCGGGCAGCCGGGCCACCTCGGCCAACCGCCGGCTCTCGGTCTTCAAGCGCTACTTTCGCTGGGCGCTGCGTGAGCAGCGCATCACGCAAGACCCGACCCTGCGCCTGGCCGCCGCCAAACAGCCGCTGCGTGTGCCCAAGACCCTGAGCCAGGGGCAGGTGGAAGCCCTGCTCGGTGCGCCCGATGTGCAGAGTCCCCTGGGTCTGCGCGACCGCGCCATGCTGGAGCTGATGTATGCCAGCGGCCTGCGGGTGAGCGAGCTGGTCACGCTCAAGAGCGTGCATGTCGGGTTCAAGGAGGCGGTGCTGCGCATCACCGGCAAGGGCGCCAAGGAGCGCCTGGTGCCCTTTGGCGAGGAAGCCCATGCCTGGCTGATGCGCTATCTGCAGGAGGCACGGCCCGCCCTGCTCAAGGCGCAGCGCTCTGACGCGCTGTTCGTCACGGTGCGCGGCGAGGGCATGACGCGCCAGATGTTCTGGACCCTGGTCAAGAAGCATGCCCTGGCTGCCGGCATCACGGCGCCCCTCTCACCCCACACCCTGCGCCACGCCTTCGCCACCCATCTGCTCAACCATGGTGCCGACCTGCGTGCGGTGCAGCTGCTGCTGGGCCATGCCGATCTGTCCACCACCCAGATCTACACCCATGTGGCGCGGGAGAGGCTCAAGGCCATCCACGCCGCGCATCATCCTCGCGCTTGAGTCGGGCCTATCGAACGGGCAGGGGCGCGGGCGGTTTGATCTCCTCCAGGCAGATCATGGTCCGGATATCGGCCACGCCCGGCACCTGCATCAGCTTGTCCGCCAGAAACTGGGACAGGGTCTTGAGGTCGCTGCCCACCACCTTGAGCAGGTAGTCGCTGTCGCCCGAGACGGTGTGGCACTCCAGGATCTCCGGAAAGTCCCGGATCAGGGCCTCGATCTCGCGCACCCGGCCGAAGGCGGCGGCTTCGATGCTCAGGCTCACATAGGCCGTCACGCCCAGGCCCAGCGAGGCCGGATCGACCAGGGCGCGGTAGCCACGCAGCACGCCGCGCTCCTCCAGCAGCTTGACGCGCCGCAGGGTCTGGGGCGGCGAGAGGTGGATCTCGGCCGCCAGATCCACATTCGACAACCGCCCGTTGCGCTGCAGGATTTCCACGATGCGCCGGTCGATCGCGTCCAGGGGGAGGGTGGCCTTGTCCATAGGGCTTGCATTGTCCAGCAGGCCGGGCGCGACAATAGCGGCCATGGACCATAGTTTTCTCTCCGCCCTGATCCTGCTGCTGCTGGTGCTGGATCCTCTGGGCAGCCTGCCCATCTTCATCTCCATCATGCGCGCCGTGCCCAAGGAACGGCGCACCCTGGTGGCGCTGCGCGAAATCGGCATCGCCTTCGTGGTGCTGCTCACCTTCATGTTCCTGGGCGACGCCTTTCTGCGCCTGATGCACCTCTCTGAGCGCTCGCTGGAGGTGGCGGGCGGCGTGATCCTCTTGATCATCGCCATCCGCATGATCTTTGGCAGCAGCAGCGAGTCGGCCTACGGGCTTGAGCCCGGCCGCGAGCCCTTTGTCTTTCCCTTGGCGGTGCCGCTGCTGGCCGGTCCCTCGGCCATGGCCACGGTCTTGTTGCTGGCCTCGCGCCAGCCCGAGCGCATCGGCGAATGGATTGGTGCCCTGGTCACGGCCATGGTCGTGTCCTTTGTGGTGCTGATCCTGGCCGACCGCATCCGCAAGCTCCTGGGCGACTCCGTGGTCTCGGCCATCGAGAAGTTGATGGGTCTAGTTCTGACGGCCATCGCGGTGGAAATGATCCTGGCCGGCCTCAAGCGCTACTTTGTTGGCGGGCTCTGAATCTGGGTTTTCACGATGCGAAATGACTCTTTCGGATCGTGAAAGCAGCGCTTGCTGCGCTGCCGCAATTTTTCTCATTATGGTGAATTACTTTTCGCGATTCGAAATTTATGGTGTAAGTCATTGATTTTCATGGTGTAAATTTTTAGTCTTATATAAGACATAACACTTCCGCGGCGGGTGGGGGAGGACTACGCTTAGAGCCATCAACAGCGAAGTTTTTCCTCTTCCGAACCACCCCTGTAGGAGCATCACCATGAGCACCCTGACCCGCGAACAGCAGATTGCCGCCCTTGAGAAGGACTGGGCCGAGAACCCCCGTTGGAAGGGCATCAAGCGCGGCTACACCGCCGCCGATGTGGTGCGCCTGCGCGGCTCGCTGAAGATCGAGCACACCCTGGCCCAGCGCGGCGCCGAGAAGCTCTGGAACCTGGTCAACACCGAGCCCTTCATCAACGCCCTGGGCGCCTTGACCGGCAACCAGGCCATGCAGCAGGTCAAGGCCGGCCTGAAGGCCATCTATCTGTCGGGCTGGCAGGTCGCCGGTGATGCCAACAGCAATGGCGAGATGTACCCCGACCAGTCGCTGTACTCGGTGGACTCGGTGCCCAAGGTCGTCAAGCGCATCAACGCCACCTTCAAGCGCGCTGACGAGATCCAGTGGAGCGAGGGCAAGAACGACACCGACTTCTTCGCCCCCATCGTGGCCGATGCCGAAGCCGGCTTTGGCGGCGTGCTGAACGCCTTCGAGCTGATGAAGGCCATGATCGACGCGGGTGCCGCCGGCGTGCACTTCGAAGATCAGCTGGCCGCTGCCAAGAAGTGCGGCCATATGGGTGGCAAGGTGCTGGTGCCGACCCGCGAGGCCGTGGCCAAGCTGGTCGCCGCCCGTCTGGCCGCTGATGTGATGGGCGTGCCCACCGTGCTGCTGGCTCGCACCGATGCCGAGGCCGGTGACCTGGTCACCACCGACGTGGACGATAACGACAAGCCCTTCTGCACCGGCGAGCGCACCGTGGAAGGCTTCTTCCGCACCCGCAACGGTCTGGATCAGGCCATCAGCCGCGGCCTGGCCTATGCGCCCTATGCCGACATGATCTGGTGCGAGACCGGTAAGCCCGACCTGGCCTTCGCCAAGGCCTTTGCAGACGCCATCCACGCCAAGTTCCCCGGCAAGCTGCTGGCCTACAACTGCTCGCCCAGCTTCAACTGGAAGAAGAATCTGGACGACGCCACCATCGCCAAGTTCCAGCGCGAGCTGGGCGCCATGGGCTACAAGTTCCAGTTCATCACCCTGGCCGGCTTCCACAGCCTGAACTACTCGATGTTCGACCTGGCCTACGGCTACGCTCGCAACAATATGAGCGCCTTCGTCGAGCTGCAGGAGAAGGAGTTCGCCGCCGCCGACCGCGGTTTCACCGCCGTCAAGCACCAGCGCGAGGTCGGTACCGGCTACTTTGATGCCGTGACCACCACCATTGAGGCCGAAGCTTCCACCGCGGCCCTGAAGGGCTCCACCGAAGACGAGCAGTTCTTCGACGCCAAGCACGGCTGATCGCGGGGGCGGCCGTCCTGGTGCGGCCACCCGCAAGAGCTACCCAAGCGCCCCGTCATGGTCTCGACGGGGCACCCGGCCCGCGGCCACAAGCCGCGGGCTTTTTGCGTCTGAGCAAGCCCTTGGAGTTGTAGCGCAATGGCCGCGCAGCGCAGCGTCCCGCGCCGCTCTGGCACACTGCGCGCCGTTGTTCCCGAGCGTCATCCGCTGGAGTTCCCCTTGAGTAGTAGCTTGCTGACACCGCGCATGGCCGGTGTCCTGGAGCGCATACACCGCGCCAACCGTCCCGCCTTCCACAGCCTGACGCCCAAGCAGGCGCGCATCGCCTATCTCATGGGCGCCGAGATCCTGGATCTGCCGCGTGCGCCCCTGCCCAGGATCGAAAACCTGCAGCTGCCGGGCGCCGAGGGGCCGCTGGCCGCCCGCCTGTACGCGCCCAGCGAGGCCGCCGGCCTGCCCGTGCTGCTGTACTTCCATGGCGGCGGCTTCACCATCGGCAGCCTGGAGACCCATGACAGCCTGTGCCGGCAGCTGGCGCTCAAGAGCGGGGCGGCCGTGATCTCGCTGGACTACCGCCTGGCGCCGGAACACCGCTTTCCGGCCGCGGTGGAGGACTGCTGGGCCGTGCTGCGCTGGCTGGCGGTTTCGGCCCAGACCCTGGGGCTGGATCCCTCGCGCATCGCCGTGGGCGGTGATAGCGCGGGCGGCACCTTGGCCGCGGTGAGCGCCCTGCATGCGCGCCAGCAGGGCATTGATCTGGCCCTGCAGCTGCTGATCACGCCCGGCGCCACGGCCCATGCGGACACGCCCTCGCACAAGCTCTTTGCCAACGGCTTTCTGCTGGATGCCGCCGGCATCGAGTGGTTCTTCAGCCACTACATCGAGTACCACCATCGCCGCGACTGGCGCTTTGCGCCGCTGGAGGCCGAGGACCACAGCGGCCTGGCCCCGGCCTGCCTGGTGCTGGCCGAATGCGATCCCCTGGTGGACGAGGGCATTGCCTACGCCGACACCTTGCGCGCCGCCGGCAATGTGGTGCAGCTGGAGCTATACCGCGGCGTGACCCATGATTTCATCAAGATGGGGCGGCAGATCCCCGAGGCCTTGCAGGCCCTGGAGGCCTGCGGCCTGGCCTTGAAGGAGGCGTTCGAGCGATGAGCACGCCCGCAAGCCCTGCTGCGCCCACCCCGCGCCGCGCCGAGTTCCGCAGTTTCGAACGCCTGCGCGTGCGCTGGGCCGAGATCGATGCCCAGCACATCGTCTTCAATGGCCACTACCTGAATTACATCGACACCGCGGTCGGTGCCTACTGGCGCGCCCTGGCGCTGCCCTATGCCCAGACCATGGCGGGGCTGGGCGGTGATCTCTTTGTGCGCAAGGCCACGCTGGAATACCTGGATGCGGCGCGCTATGACGAGCAGCTGGACGTGGGCGTGCGCTGCGAGCGCGTGGGCAACAGCTCCCTCACCCTGCGCTGCGCCGTGTTCCGGGCCGAGCAGTGCCTGGTGCATGCCGAGATGGTCTATGTCTTCGCCCATGCCCAGGAGCGCCGCCCGCTGCCGGTGCCCGCCGCCCTGCGCGAGCTGCTCCTGGGCTTCGAGCGCGGCGAGTCCATGGTGACGGTGCGTCTGGGCGACTGGGCTGCGCTGGGCGAGGATGCCAGCGCCATCCGCCAGGCCGTATTCGTGCAGGAGCAGGGCATCCCGGCCGAGATGGAGTGGGACAGTGCCGACGCCAGCTGCATGCACGCCGTGGCCTACAACCGCCTGGGCCGGCCCCTGGGCACCGGCCGCCTGCTTGAGCATGTGCCCGGCGTGGCCAAGATTGGCCGCATGGCCGTCTCGGCCAGCTTGCGCGGCAGCCGCGTGGGTCGGGAATTGCTTGAGGCCCTGATGCGCTCGGCACGCGAGCGCGGCGACCGCGAGGTCTTGCTGCACGCCCAGCTTTCAGCCGAGGGCTTTTATGCCCGGGCCGGTTTCCAGCGCCGCGGTCCGGTGTTTGAAGAGGCCGGCATCGCCCATGTGGAGATGGTGCGCACGCTTTGAGAAAGCCGGCTCCCGGCGGCTCCTGTCGGCTCCTGGCGCGTGCTCAGCCCAACAGGGGCTCAAAGGTCTCGCGGTGACGCAGGCCCTGCACGAAGGGCCCCATGACGGTGGCCATGGCGGCCTCGGCACCCAGCAGCTCGGCGGGATAGACCTCCATCCAGGTCAGCAGGCTGGGGTCCGGGTCGTGGCGCTGCAGCAGGCGCATCGCTCGCCCCGCCCGTTCGGCCTCGAAGGCCGCTTGTGCGGCCTGTGCCTGATCGGCCCGCACGCGGTAATAGACAAACAGCTCGTAGGCCGGCTTGGGACTGTTGGCCGCGCTCATTGCGGTTCTCCCACGGCATAGGGCAAGGGGCGCAGGCTGAGGGCAGCGCCGCCTGCCGAGCCCAGGTGCAGGCTGCCCGCCTCCAGGGCCGCCAGCTTCACCTCGGCCAGCAGCAGGCTGCGGCCCTCGCGACGGGCCACGGCCGCCACCAGACCCGCCGGCTGCTCGGCATCACCGCTGTGGAAGATTTCCTGACCCAGGCTGGCCTCGCCCGCGGTCTCGAACAGATAGGTGCGGCGCTTGACCGTGCCGCGGTACTGGCTGCGCGCCACCACCTCCTGGCCGGGGTAGCAGCCCTTCTGGAAATTCACGCCGCCCAGCAGCTCCAGATTCAGCATCTGGGGCACGAACTGCTCTACCGTGGGCTGGCGCACCCAGGCCAGGCCGGCCTCGACTTCCAGCCAGGCCCAGTCATCGGCCGACAGGGCCGGCAGGGCAGGGGCCTCGGCCTCGCTGTCCTGGATCAGCACATAGCGCGGCGTGCCGGCGTCCGGCAGGCGCAGCACCCAGGCGGCCTCACCGCGGCGGCTCACGCCCCAGATGGCGGCCGGCGCCTCGGCGCCCAGCCAGGTCTGGGCCACCGTGCCCGCCAGGCCCCAGACGGCCAGCTCGCCACTGGCGTCGCTGAGCTTGCACTTGGCGCGCAGCACGAACATGGACAGGCGCTTGAGCGTGGCCGGCAGCAGTTCGGCCGGCAGGGGCAGCAAGAGCTGCTCTGGGCCGGTCTTGATGGCCAGCATCAGGGCCAGCAGCCGGCCCTTGGGCGAGCAGTAGCCGGCCAGACGCCCCTGCTCGGGCGTCTGCAGCACCGTGTCCTGGGTCAGCTGACCATGCAGGAACTTGGCCGCCTCCTCGCCCTGGGCGCGCATCACGCCCCAGTCGTTCAGGCGCAGGGCGCCGCCGGTCACTCGAAATTCTTGGGTGGGGGAGATCTCGCTCATGCCGCGATTATCATCAGCGCCCGCATCACCTAGGGGGCCTCAGGTCTTGTCTGGCACAACAAATCGCATGGGAAGGCCGCCGCGCTCGCGCCGGCAACAAGGGCGCCTGCTGGGCGTGCTGGCGGCCGCTCTGGCCCTGCTGCTCTTGCTGGGCGCAGTGCTGGGCGGCGCGGCCTGGTGGTGGCTGCAGCGACCGCTGTCCCTGGCTCAGGCCTCGGTGGAGCTGTCCATCGAGCCCGGCACCTCGCCCCAGCAAGTGGCGCAGGGCTGGGTGGGCGCGGGCGTGCAGACCGACGCGCGCCTGCTCTACCAGTGGTTCCGCTGGTCGGGCCAGGCCCGCCAGATCCGGGCCGGCAGTTATGAAGTGCATGAGGGCATCACGCCGCGCCAGTTGCTGGACAAGATGGTCCGCGGCGACGAGGTGCTGGAGGTGGTGCGCCTGATCGAGGGCTGGAACTTCCGCCAGTTCCGCGCCGCCCTGGCCAAGGCGCCCAGCCTCAAGCCCCTGAGTGCGGGCATGAGCGAGCGCGAGCTGATGGCCGCCCTGGGCAGCCCGGACTGGCCGGCCGAGGGCGCCTTTTTTCCCGACACCTATGCCTACAGCCGCGGCGTCAGCGACCTCACCGTGATGAAGCGCGCCCATGCCGCCATGCAGCGCCGCCTGGAAAGCGCCTGGGCCGGCCGCGCCGAGGGCCTGCCGCTCAAGAGCCCGGCCGAGGCCCTGATCCTGGCTTCCATCGTGGAGAAAGAGACCGGCGCCCCCGCCGACCGCGGCATGGTGGCCTCGGTCTTCATCAACCGGCTGAAGATAGGCATGCCGCTGCAGACCGATCCCACCGTGATCTACGGCCTGGGCGAGGCCTTCGACGGCAATCTGCGCAAGCGCGATCTGCAGACCGACACGCCCTTCAACACCTACACCCGTGGCGGCCTGCCGCCCACGCCCATCGCCATGCCGGGTATGGCCTCGCTGCAGGCCACCCTGCACCCGGCCACCAGCCGGGCTTTGTATTTCGTGGCACGCGGGGACGGCAGCAGCCAGTTCAGCGAAGACCTGGCCGCGCATAATCGCGCCGTCAACAAATACCAGCGCGGCCAGAAGTAGCCGTCGCCCATCCTCCCGTGAGCAGCAGCAGCGCCCGTTTCATCAGCTTCGAAGGCATCGACGGTGCCGGCAAGTCCACCCATATCGAGGCGGTGAGCGCGCGCCTGCGCGCGCGCGGCGCCACGGTGCTCAACACCCGCGAGCCCGGCGGCACGCCCCTGGCCGAGACCCTGCGCGGCCTCTTTCTGCACGAGGGCATGGATCATCTGACCGAGGCCCTGCTGGTCTTCGCCGGCCGGCGCGACCACCTGGTCAAGGTCATCGAGCCGGCCCTGGCCGCCGGCCAGACCGTGGTCTGCGACCGCTTTGCCGATGCCAGCTTTGCCTACCAGGGCCATGGCCGCGGCATGGACCTGCAGGTGCTGGCCACGCTGGAGCAATGGGTGCTGCAGGGCCGCCAGCCAGACCTGACCCTGTGGTTCGATCTGCCCGCCGAGCAGGCCGCCCAGCGCCGCGCCGCGGCGCGCGAGGCCGACCGCTTCGAGCAGCAGGATCTGGACTTCTTCAACCGCGTGCGCGCCGGCTATGCCGCCCGCGCCGCCGCCGCGCCGCAGCGCTTTGTGCGCATCGACGCCAGCGGCGATATCGCCAGCGTGGCCGCCCAGGTGGCCGTGGCCCTGGAAGCCCGGGGCTGGTGATGGACGCCCTCGATCTGCCCTGGTTGGCCCAGCCCCTGGCCCAGGCCCTGGCGCATGCGCGCTCGCACGCTCTGCTGGTGCAGGGCCCGGCCGGCGTGGGCCAGTTCGATCTGGCCCTGCTGCTGGCCCAGGCCTGGCTCTGCGAGGCTGCACCCGAGGCCCGGCCGGCCGACGGCCGCGCCTGCGGCCACTGCGGCAGCTGCAAGCTCTTTCAGTCGCGCACCCACCCCGACTTCCAGATCCTGCTGCCCGACGCGCTGCGCGAGCCCCTGGGCTGGGCCGCCGAAGAGGCCGAGGGCAAGGAAGGCAAGGAGAGCAAGAGCAAGCCC
Source organism: Roseateles sp. (assembly GCF_046300915.1). Taxonomy (GTDB): domain Bacteria; phylum Pseudomonadota; class Gammaproteobacteria; order Burkholderiales; family Burkholderiaceae_C; genus Kinneretia. The sequence goes on from NZ_JBKCLH010000101.1 coordinate 13,855, forward strand.
AGCCGCGAGATCAAGATCGATGCGGTGCGCGCCATGCTGGGCTTTACCCAGACCACGCCGGCCCGCGGTCGCGCCAAGGTGGTGGTGGTCTACCCGGCCGAGGCCCTGAACACCGTGGCCGCCAATGCCCTGCTCAAGACCCTGGAGGAGCCGGCCGGCGCGCTGCGCTTCGCCCTGGCCAGCATGGCGCCCCAGGCCCTGCTGCCCACCATTCGCAGCCGCTGCCAGCCCGTGCCCCTGGGCCTGCCCGATGCGGCCCAGGCCCGTGACTGGCTGGCCGCGCGCGGCGTGGAGCAGGCCGAGGTCTTGCTGGCGGCCGCGGGCGGCCGGCCCCAGCAGGCCCTGGATTGGGCGCAGGATGGGCTCAAGGCCGCGACCTGGCTGGCCCTGCCGGGCCGGCTGGCGCGCGGTGAGGTGGCGGCCATTGCCGACTGGCCCGTGCCCCGCGCCCTCGACACCCTGCCGCGCCTGGCCCACGATCTGCTGTGCCTAGCTCATGGCGCGGCGCCGCGCTTCTGTCCCGCGGCCAGTCTGCCCAAGAAGCCGCTAGCCAGTGCCGTCACGGCCTGGAGCCGGGTGCTGCAACAGGCGGCACGCCATGCCGAGCATCCGCTCAATGCCGGCCTGCTGCTGGAATCCCTGCTGCTGCAGGGGCAGGCCGCCCTGCATCCCGAGCGCAATCCCGAGCGCAATGTGCCGCGTGCCTGAGTCGCCGCTGCGCCCGCAGGCATTGGCTACACTGAGTCCACTATGAGTGAGTTGCCCGCCCGTCCCCCCGCCGCCGCATTACCCACGGCCGCCGCCGGTGCCCGCCCCAGCGTGATCCAGCTGGTCTTCCGGGAAAAGGGTGCGCTGTATGCAGCCTACATTCCCATGTTCTCGGATGGCGGCCTCTTCGTGCCCACCAACCGCGACTACCGCCTGGGTGAGGACATCTACCTGCTGCTCTCCTTGCCCGACGATCCACAGCGCTATCCCGTGGCCGGCAAGGTGGGCTGGATCACCCCGGCCAATGCCTCGGGTGGTCGCACCCAGGGTGTGGGCGTGCGCTTTCCGCCGGACGAGAAGCACCGCCTCATCAAGCTCAAGATCGAGGAGCTGCTGGGCACCATGATCTCCTCGGCCAAGCCCACTCAAACGCTGTGAGCGCCGGCCCTGTAGGCCCGCGACTGATTCCTGTCTCCGCATGTTCATCGATTCCCATTGCCATCTGAGCTTTCCCGAGCTCAGCGCCCAGATCCCCGAGCTGCTCGCCGCCATGAGCGCCGCCCAGGTGGCGCAGGCCATCTGCATCTGCACCACCATGGAGGAGTTCCCCCAGGTACGGGCCTTGGCCGCGGCGCATGAGCAGCTCTGGGCCACCGTGGGCGTGCATCCCGACAACGAGGATGTGCATGAGCCCAGCCTCGAGGAACTGCTGGACGGCGCCCGGGATCCCAAGGTGGTGGCCATTGGTGAAACCGGTCTGGATTACTACCGGCTGAACGGCCGCAGCGTGGCCGATATGGAGTGGCAGCGCGAGCGCTTCCGCACCCATATCCGTGCCGCTCAGCGCTGTGACAAGCCCCTGGTGGTTCACACCCGCAGCGCCAGCGAGGACACCCTGCGTCTGCTGCGCGAGGAGAACGCCGGTGGCGACCGTGTGGGCGTGTTCCATTGCTTCACCGAGACGGCCGAGGTGGCACGCGCCGCGGTGGACCTGGGTTTTCACATCTCCTTCTCGGGCATCCTGACCTTCAAGAACGCGGCCGATCTGCGCGAGGTGGCCAAGGCCCTGCCGCTGGACCGCATCCTGATCGAGACCGACAGCCCCTATCTGGCCCCCGTGCCCTACCGCGGCAAGCTCAACCAGCCCGCCTATGTGCCCCATGTGGCGGCCCAGATCGCCGAGCTGCGCGGCCTGAGCCTGGAAGCCGTGGCCGAGGCCACCACGGCCAACAGCCGCAGGCTCTTTGGCCTGCGCTGAAGCATGAAGCGGGCGAGGGCGCTTGCCACCGGCTGCCAGCGGCGTGGGCTGCTGGGCGTGGTGCTGGGCTCGGTGCTCGGACTGGGCCTGCTGGGCGGCGCTGCGGCCGAGACGCTGAACGCCGATCTGCTGCAGGCCGCGCGTCTGGATGACGGGCGGCGCATCATGAGCCTGCTGCTGCGCGGCGCCAATCCCAATGCGCGTGACGAGCGCGGCCAGACGGCCCTGCTCATTGCGCTCAAGGAAGAGTCCGAGAAAGCCCTCAAGAGCCTGCTGGAACACCCCGGGCTGGACATGAACCTGGCCAACGCCGCGGGGGAGACGCCGCTGATGCTGGCCGCCCTGCGCGGGCGTTTGGACTGGGTCCAGGCCTTGCGCCAGCGCGGCGCTGAGATCAATCGTCCGGGCTGGGCCCCCTTGCATTACGCCTGCAGCGGCCCGGACGAGGGCGTGGTGGACTGGCTCTTGCTGCAAGGCGCCGAGATCGATGCGCGCTCCCCCAATGGCAGCACGCCCCTGATGCTGGCCGCCGGCTATGGCGGCATCAGCAGCGCAGAGCGCCTGCTCAAGGCGGGGGCCAAGGCCGGCCTGCGCAATGAGCAGGGCCAGACCGCGGCCGACTTTGCCGAGCGAGCCGGCCGCGACCGTCTGGCGCGTCAGCTGCGCGCCGCGGCTGACAAGCCCTAGGAAAAAAGCCGACACGCCATTTGGTGGCCGGCCCAATGGGCGCATGGCGTGCAGATGCCTAGAGTGGATTCCATCGCTTCAGGAGTCCTCATCATGCTGCTGCACAAGTCGGAACTGGTTCCTCATCCCTTTGCCATGCTGCTCGACCCCGATCAGGTCAACCGCGCCGTGGAGCGCTCCGAGCGCCTCAAGCGCCTGCACAGCCGCATCTACCGTCCGCTGGACAAGCCGCTGATTCCCAAGGCCATCGCAGGCGCCGCCGATTTCGATCGCCTGATCGATGACAGCCCCGACGAAGACGAATCGCAGGGCTGAGGCCGCAGGCGGGTGCCGGGAGTCCGCTCAGAGCAGACTCACTCCCGGCAGATTGATCAGCGATGTCTCGCGCATCAGGCGCACGAAATCGGCCAGAAAGGGCTTGCCTGCGAGGCGCTGGCTGCTCACGGCGTAGAGACGACCGGTGAGCCCGGCCTCGCCAATGCGCTGCTGCGCCACATAGCCGCGCGCCAGATAGTGCTCCACGGCCCACAAGGGCAGGGCGGCAATGCCTCGCCCGCTGGCCACCAGCTGCAGCATGGCCACGGTCAGCTCGGTGCTGCGCCGCGCGGCCGGGCTCACGCCCGCGGGCTGCAGCACCCGGCGCACCAGGTCCAGCATCTCGTCGGGCACGGGGTAGGTGATCAGTGTCTGCTCGGCAAAGTCCTGAGCCTCCAGCCAGGGCTTGCCCAGCAAGACATGACCCTTGGGCAGCAGAGCCACGATTTCGAAGGCGAAGAGCGGGTGCACAGCCACCTCGCGCTCGTCCGCGTCCAGCTCGGAGACGATGGCCAGCTCGGCCCGGTCCTGGTGCAGCAGGCCCACCGGGTCGGCATGAAAGCCCGAGACGATGTCCAGCTCCACCTCGGGCCAGCGGGCGCGGAAGGCATCCATGGCCGGCATCAGCCAGTCAAAGCAGGTGTGGCATTCCACGGCAATGCGCAGCTGGCCGGCCGAACCCGCCACCAGGCGGCCCACATCGCGCTCGGCTTCCTCCACCTGGGGCAGCACCTGCTCGGCCAGGCGCAGCAGGCGCTGGCCAGCAGCGCCAAAGACCACCGGGCTGGACTTGCGCTCGAAGAGGCTGGCGCCGTAATGCGCCTCCAGGGCCTTGAGCTGGTGGGAGAGGGCGGACTGGGTGAGATTGAGCAGCTGGGCTGCCCGCGAGAGGTTGCCGGCCTCGCGCAGGGCCAGCAGGGTTTTCAGATGGCGCAGCTCCAGCGGGGATTGCATGAGTGAAATTCAGTGTGAACCCAAAAACGTTTCGTTTGAATCATAGAGGCGAAGACGGGATCATGGCGAATCGTTTTCATTGTCATCACGTTTTTCCATGATCAAAACTCATGTTCTGGGCTTTCCCCGCATCGGCGCGCAGCGCGAACTGAAAACCGCCCTGGAGCGCCACTGGCGCGGCGAAATCGATGCCGCGGCCCTGGAGCAGGTGGGCCGCCGCCTGCGCGAGCGCCACTGGCGCCTGCAGCTGGACGCCGGCCTGGGCTTTGTCACCGTGGGCGATTTCGCCTTCTACGACCAGGTGGCCAATCTGATCCAGCTCTTCGGCTGCGAGCCCGCGCGCTTCGGCTTCAGCGGCGAGGAGCCGGCCCTGGCGCGTTACTTCGCCATGGCCCGCGGCACGCCCGCCGGACCTGAGCAGCCGCGCGGCCAGCCGGCGCTGGAGATGACCAAGTGGTTCGACACCAACTACCACTATCTGGTGCCCGAGTTCGACGCCGCCACCCGCTTCAGCCTGCAGCCCGAACGTCTGCTGGCCGAGCTGGACGAGGCCCTGGCCCTGCCGGCCACGCCCAAGGTGGCCCTGCTGGGGCCGGTGAGCTTTCTGCACCTGGGCAAGAGCCACCAGACCGGCTTTGATCGCTTGAGCCTGCTGCCCGGGCTGCTCAAGGCCTATGCCGCCCTGCTGGACAAGCTGGCGGCGCGCGGCGTGTCCTGGGTGCAGCTGGACGAGCCCATCCTCGGCCTGGAACTGGGCGAGCCCTGGCGCGCCGCGCTGCTGCAGGCCTATGAGCAGCTGGCTCGTGGCGAGCAGCAGATCCTGCTGGCCAGCTACTTCGGCCCCCTGGGCGAGAACCTGGACCTGGCCTGCAGCCTGCCGGTGGCGGGCCTGCATCTGGACGCGGTGCGCGGCGGCGAGGAGCTGGAGCGGGCGGCCCGCGCGCTGCCGGCCGAGCGCGAGCTCTCGGTGGGCATCATCGACGGCCGCAATATCTGGCGCGCCGATCTGGACGCGGCGCTAGCTCGCCTGCGCACGCTGCGGGCCCTGCGCGGCGGGCGGCTCTGGGTAGCCGCCTCCTGCTCCTTGCTGCATGTGCCTTACCGGCTGCGCGAGGACGCCGGCCTGGACGCCGAGCTGCGCAGCTGGCTCAGCGGCGCCGAGGAAAAGCTGGCCGAGCTGCGCCTGCTGGAGCGTGCCTTGTGGGCGGAGGAGGCCGATGAAGCCGGCTCGCAGGCCGCGCCGGACGCCACGCTGGCCCAGGCCCTGGCCGAGAACCGCGCCGCCCTGGCCAGCCGCCGCGACAGCCCGCGCGTGCGCCGCCCCTCGGTGGCCGCCCGCCTGGCCGGGCTGGGCGCCGATGCCGACCGCCGCGCCTCGCCCTTTGCCCAGCGCCGCCCGCTGCAGCGCCAGCGCCTCGCCTTGCCGGCCTTCCCGACCACCACCATCGGCTCCTTCCCGCAGACGGTCGAGATCCGCGCGGCCCGCGCCGCCCACAAGCGCGGCGAGCTGTCCGAGGCCGAGTACCGCGCCGCCATGCAGCGCGAGATCGCCCTGGCCGTGCGCAAGCAGGAGGAACTGGGCTTGGACGTGCTGGTGCACGGCGAGGCCGAGCGCAATGACATGGTCGAGTACTTCGGCGAGCAGCTGCAAGGCTATGCCTTCAGCGCTCAAGGCTGGGTGCAGTCCTACGGCTCGCGCTGCGTGAAGCCGCCCATTCTCTTTGGCGATGTGGCCCGTCCCCAGCCCATGACGGTGGACTGGACGCTTTACGCGCAAAGCCTGACCCCGCTCCCCATGAAGGGCATGCTCACCGGGCCCATCACCATGCTGCAGTGGTCCTTCGTGCGCGACGACCAGCCGCGCGCCGACACCGCCCTGCAGCTGGCCCTGGCCATACGCGACGAGGTGGCCGATCTGGAAGCCGCCGGCATTGCCGTGATCCAGATCGACGAGCCTGCCTTGCGCGAAGGCCTGCCCCTGCGCCAGCGCGACTGGGCCGACTACCTGGCCTGGGCCACGCGCGCCTTCCGCATCAGTGCCGGCGTGGCGGCGGACCGCACCCAGATCCACACCCATATGTGCTACGCAGAGTTCAACGACATCCTGCCCGAGATTGCGGCCCTGGATGCGGATGTGATCACCATCGAGACCAGCCGCTCCGGCATGGAGCTGCTGCGCGGCTTTGGCGACTTCCGCTACCCCAACGAGATCGGCCCTGGTGTCTACGACATACACTCGCCCCGCGTGCCGGCCCGCGAGGAGATGCTGCGCCTGCTGCGCAAGGCGGCCGAGGTGATCCCGGCCGACCAGCTCTGGGTCAACCCCGACTGCGGCCTCAAGACCCGCGCCTGGCCCGAGACCGAGGCCGCGCTGCGGCATATGGTGGAGGCGGCTAAGACCCTCCGGCAGGAGCTGACGAGCGCATGAGCGCCGCTTGCTCTGGCTAGCGCATGAGCGCTGCCAGCCCGAGGCTTAAGCCCGGCAGCAGCGCAATCAGCAGCGTACCCACAAAGATGGCGAGCATGGCCGGCAGCACCGCGCTCGCCACATAGCGGATCGACTTGCCGAACATGGCGGCCGCAAAGTAGATGTTCATGCCGGCCGGCGGGCACAGAAAGCCCACCTCCATCGCGGCCAGGAAGATGATGCCGAAGTGCACCGGGTCGATGCCGTAGGCCAGGGCCAGCGGCAGCAGCAGGGGCACCAGCACCGCGATGGCGGCAAAGATCTCCATCAGGGCCGCCGCGACAAACAGGAAGGCGCACAGGGCCAGCAGGAACAGGTACTTGTTCGGGATGGCGCCCTGCACCCATTCCACGGCCCGGTCCGGAATGCCCGCATCCACCAGGAAGTTGGTCAGCGCCAGCGCCATGCCCAGGATCAGCATCACGCCGCCGATCAGCTGCGCGCATTCGGACAGGCAACGCGCCAGCCGGCGCCAGCCCAGCTCGCGGTGCGCCAGCGCCTGGGTCAGCAGTGCATAGGCGGCCGTCAGCGCGGCACTCTCGGTGGGTGTGGCCAGGCCGCTGGCCAGCGAGCCGATGGCCACCACCGGCGCCAGGATCTCCCACTTGGCGGTCCAGGCCGCTGCCATTGCCTGGCGCGCGTTCGGCCGGCTTGCTGGGGTGGCCGGGGCGCTACCACCCCCACGCAAGAAGCCGCCAAACAGCAGCAGGCAGGCCACCATCACCAGGGCCGGCAGCAGGCCGGCCAGGAACATGTCCATGATGGGCACACGGGCGATCACCGCATACATGATCAGCGGCACCGAAGGCGCCAGCAGCACGCCCAAGGCGCTGGCGCTGGTCACCAGGCCGATGCCGCGCTGCTCGGGATAGCCGGCATTGCGCAGCAGGGGCAGCAGCAAGCCACCCAGCGCCAGAATCGTCACGCCGCTGCCGCCGGTGAAGGCGGTGAAGGCCGAGCACAGCACCGCTGCCGCCAGCACCGTGCCGCGCGCACCGCCGCCGAACAGCGCCACGAACAGCGTGCCCAGGCGCTGTGCCGCGCCGGTGCGTGCCATCACCAGGCCGGCCAGCGTGAACAGCGGCAGCGCCGGCAGCGAAGGGTTGACGGTGATCTGGTAGTGCGACAGCGCGATCGAAGCCAGCGGCAGCCCGTCGCTCCAGAACAGCGCCAGCGCCAGTCCTCCCAGCACCGCAAACACCGGAGCACCCGCCAGCAGCGCCAGCAGCAGCAAGGCCAGCGCCGGCCACAGCAGGCCGCCCTGGCCATCGCCCGCGGCGGCCAGCAGCCAGCCGCCCAGCGGCAGCGTCAGGCCCAGCGCGAGGCGTGCCAGCAGGCCTGGCGCGCAGCGCAGGCCCAGCTTGAAGCCCAGCAGCGCAAAGCCCAGCGGCATGCCGGCCTGCACCCACCACACCGGCAGGCCGTAGGCCAGTGTCTGCGCACCTTCGATCTCGCTGGCCACGAAGCGCCAGCTGGCCAGCGCCAGCATGCCGCATAGCAGCGCGGCGCTGCCCTTGGCGAAGGCCTGCACCCAGGCCCGGCTGCGTTCGCTGCCCAGCTGGCCCAGGCTGCTGCCCAGCGTGCTGAGATGGCCATGGCGCTCGGCCGCCACCGCGCCGAACATCGCCAGCAGCAGGCCCAGGTGCTGCACCAGCACCGACGCGTTCTCGATGCCGCGGCCCATCAGCGGGCGCAGCGCGATCTCGGCCAGCGGCAGCAGCACCATCAGCGCCAGCGCCACCGAGGCGAGGCCTTCGTCGAAGCGCGCCAGCCAGCGCGCCGGCCCGCCGGCTGCAGGCAGCGCGGCTTGTTCAGCCATGCTCACTCACTGCCCCTTGCTGGCGCGGTAGGCCTTCAGATGCATGAAGACTTCGTCAAAGGTGTCGGCCGGCACCATGCTGCCGCGGATGCGCGGGTACAGGCGCTCGGCCAGTTCGTTCCATTCGCGCATCTGCTCGGCCGAGGGCTTGTTCACCTTGAGGCCGCGCTTCTTCATCGCCTCCACCGCCTCGTCCACTTCCTTGCGGGCCTGCTGGCGCATCACCACGCCGGCCTTCTCGCCGCCGCTCTTCAGCGCCTGCTGGGCGGCGGGTGACATCGCGTCCCAGGCCTTCTTGGTGACCACCAGCGCGCCGACGATGGGCGCCCAATTGATGTCCAGCATGTTCTTGGCGGTGTCGTAGACCTGGCTGGCCAGCGCGAAGTAGGGCGTCGAAGGCACCACATTGATCATGCCGGTCTGCATCGCGGGCAGGATGTCGGCCGTCTCCAGCGGCACCGGCGTGTAGCCCAGGCTCTTCATGATGGCCTGCTGCTCGGGCTCCGAGCCCCAGGCGAAGAACTTCATGCGCTTGAAGTCATCCGGCCGCAGCGCCGGCTCCTTGGAGAAGAAGCGCACCCAGCCCGCATCGCCCCAGGCCACCACCACGAAGCCGCGCTCCAGAAAGCGCTTCTCCATCGCCGGGCGCATCTTCTCGCGCACATGGTCCACCTCGTCCCAGTTGCGGAACAGCAGCGGCAGGTTTTGCAGCGCAGCCACCGTGGGCTCGATCTCGCGCCGCCCCACCACCGACATCAACGCGCCCTGCAGCTGGCCGATGCGCATGCGCCGCGCCAGCTCGGCCTCGCCGCCCTGGCTGCCATCGGTGAAGGCCACGAAGCGCGCAGTGCCGCCTTGCGCGGCGCGCCAGCTCTCGCCCCTCTCCATCAGCTGCTGGTGGTATGGCGAGTTCTTGGGCACCAGGCTGCCGATGACCCAACTCCACCGCCGCCACGCCGCCGCCTTGATGCTGCTGGCCTTGATGTCCGCCACCGGCAGCGCCTGGGCGCAGGCGCCGGTGCAGCTGCGCATCGGCAGCCTGGTGCCCAAGAACTCGCAGTACCACCAGCAATTGATGGAAATGGGCGAGGGCTGGCGGGCGGCCCAGGGCGGCAATGCCCGTTTTGTGGTGTTCACCGAT
>NZ_JBKCLH010000102.1:0-17784 GCF_046300915.1 Roseateles sp.
ACATAGATCTGGGCGCGGCGGCCGTCGAGCTGGTCGATGGCGGCGCGGATCTGACGGTACAGCGGTTCCGGCGCGGTGATGATCAGGGAGTTGGTGGCCGGGTCGGCCTGGATGAAGCCGCCGGTGGAGGGGCTGGCCGACGCTGCCACGGGGGTGGTGGCCGCCGCCGAGCCCTGGTTGCCGCTGCTGTTGGCGCTGCTCATGCCGCTGGCGCCGCCCAGGCCCGTGCTGCCGGCATTGCCGGCCATGCCGCTCAGGCCACTCCCACCCAGGCCGGAGCCACCGAGGCCGCCCGAACTGCTGCCGGCGCCTGCGCCACCGCCCGCGCTGCCAAAGGCGGCGCGCAGCACCGTGGCCAGCTTCACCGCGTCCGCGTTTTTGAGATAGACCACGCGGATATTGCCGGCGGCGTTGTTGTCCGTGCCGGGCTGGTCCAGCTTGGCAATCATGGCGCGCAGGGCAGCCAGGCGGGCCGGGTTGGGCGCGCGCAGGATCAGGGCATTGCTGCGCGGATCGGCCAGCACGCTGACGCCACCGCCGGCCACAACGCCCGGCGCGGCCGTGCCGCCGCCGCCGTCCGCCAGCTTCTGCACCAGGGCCGCCAGGTCCGAGGCCACCGCATGCTTGAGCGGCACCACCTCCAGGTCGGTGCTGGCCGGCGTGTCCATGGCGGCGATGATGCGTGAGAGCCGCTGCAGGTTCTCGGCGTAGTCGGTGATCACCAGGCTGTTGTTGCCCGGGTTGGCATTGATGGTGTTGTTGGGGCTGATCAGGGGGCGCAGCACCGCCACCAGATTGTTGGCGTTCTCGTGATTGAGCTTGTAGACCTGGGTGAGGATCTGGTCGCCCCGCTGCTTGCTGCCCTCGTTGCCCACGACCACGCCGCCGGTCTGCAGCTTGGCATCGGCCTCGGGCACCACCTTGTACAGGCCGCCGGCCTCCACCACCGTGAAGCCCAGGCCGCGCAGGCCGGCCAGGTAGCTCAGATAGGCCTCGCGCACGCTCATGGGCTGCTCGCTGTAAAGCGTGATCTGACCCTTGACGCGTGGGTCCACGAGGAACTGGCGGTCCATCATGGCGCCCATGGCGCGGGTCACGGCCTCGATATCGGCATTGACGAAGTTCAGGGTCACCGGGGTCTGGGCCTTGAGGGCCGGGCCGCGGCTGGCCTGGGCCTGGGCCGATGGCGACACGGGAGCCAGGGCCGAGAGGGTCAGCAGCAGGGGCAGGATCTTGGCGTTCATGCGCTTATCCGATCGAGATGAGGGAGCGCGCGCCATCGCGGCGTCCGATGATGTTCAGGAGATTGTTCAAGGCGATCTCGCGCTCGGGCGCCGCACGCGCCTCGCCCTGGAAGCGCAGTCGCGTGGGGCCCAGGCTGCCCTGGCCGCTGAGCAGCAGGGCGCCCTCCAGCGTGCTGAGTTGCAGCGAAGCCGGGCCGGCTTGGCCCAGGGGGGCGATGAGGCTGAAACGGTAGCTGCCCAGCGGCGCGAGGGTGGTCACGCGAGAACTGAGGTTGATGAAGTCCAGATCCAGCTGACCGCGGGGCTGCCAGCGGCCCTGGATCCAGTCCAGGCTGAAGTCGCGGGCCGACAGGCGCAGGCCTCCGCCCAGCTGCAAGGTGTTCCAGGGCGTGCCCAGTCCGCCCAGCCAGGCGGCCGGGAAACGGGCCAACCAGTCCCCCGCGGCGGCTTGATGGGGCAGGCTCAGGCTCAGGCGTCCGGACTCGGGCTTGAGCAGCAGTCTGAGTTCGCCCTTGATACAGCAGGCCTGGCGCAGCTTCAGCGCCACGCCCAGGCCTTGCAGGCCCAGACGCCACTCCAGCCGATCCGGCAGCACGCTGGCATCGCGGCTGCCGGCACCGCCGCCGAGCACCAGCAGGCCGGAGCCGTCCCAGACGGTGCCGCGGGTCTCGGCCAGCTGCAGATGCCCCTGGCTGGCACGGTGCAGACCCTGGGCCAGCCAATGGGCGGGGGCCTGGGTCAGCAGGGCCAGCAGGGCGCCCACGGTGCTTCCGGCGATCACCCAGCGGCGGATCATGGCGCTCCCGTTCCCAGGGCCAGCACGATGGTGCCGCTGTAGCCCTTGGGGCCGCGCTGAAGACTGGCCTCCACCGGGCGGGCACGGGCCGCGCTGCGCACTTCACCCAGCCAGGTCTGCAGCGACGCGGCGTCGAGTTCCTTGAGTGTGAGCACCGCACGGTCGCCGGTGATGCTCAACCGCGCGGCTTCGCCCAGATGGGCACTGGCGGACTCCAGGGCCTGGCGAGCCTGAGCGGGTGCGACCGGGGCTTGCTGCCGCAGCTCCTGGGCTTCCAGCGCCTGGGCCTGCATCTGCTGCAGCTGGGCGTCGAGCTGGGCCAGTTGCTGGGGGGCCTCGCGCAGCACGCGCAGGGCGGGCGCCAGCAGCACGGTCCACAGCAGCAGCAGGCCCAGGGCCAATGCGGCCAGTTGCAGGGCCTGACGCTCTCGTGCCCCCAGGCTCTGCCAGTGGGCGCGCAGCGGCGCCAGCGCCTGGGCCAGGGAGCTTTGTGCGGCGTTTCGGGGCTTGTTCATAGGGTGCGGGCCCGGCTCAGGCTCAGGCGGCCGTCGCTGACCGCGAGTTGCCAGCCCTCGCTCTCCAGCTGACGGCGGAATTGCTCGATCTGGGCCTCGGACCAGCCCTGCGCCGAGAGCTGCAGCCGGCCGGTCTCGAAGCTCAGGGCCTCAACCGGGCCGCGCTCGGGCGGCCAGGCGGTGGCGGCTGCGGCCAGCAGGGTTTCCAGATCCTGTTCACCGGGCCGGCCGGCACTGGCGCGCAGCAGCTCGGTCTCGCGCCTCATCTGCACCGGTGCGTCGAGTATGGCGCGAACCTGCGGGTGGGCGCTGCGCAGAATCTGTTCCAGCGCCGCGCGGCGTTCCTCCACCTGTCGGCCCTGCTGCCAGGCCCAGAGATTCAGGCCCAGCAGCTGCACGGCAGCCAGGCCGGCCAGCCCCCAGCGCACCGGGCGCCAGCGCGGTGTCATGAACTCGCGCCAGAGCTCGCGCAGAGCGCGGGTGCCGCGGGTGCGCGGGCTGAGCTCGAACTGGCGCAGATTCCAGGGGCTTTGCAGCACGCGCAGGGCGCGCTCGGCATCGGTTTGTGCCGCCACCGCGCTGCCCAGCCAGCGCTCGGCGGCCGCGACGCAGCCCGGGGCCGCCGTCCAGCGCATGGCCTGCGTGGTTTCGGGGGTGAAGAGGTCGCGGGCCAGACTGCCACTCAGGTTCAGGGTGCCGGCGCCCTGTGCATGGCTCCAGCGCAGCAGCAGGCCTTGGGGGCTGTCCACGAAATGGGCCTGCGCCGGCTCGCCCGGCCAGGACAGAGGCACGAGCCTGTCCACGAAGACCTGGGCTTGTTCCAGCTCGGTCAACAGCTCCTTGAGCCAGGCGCCATGGCAGACGGCCACCCAGCAGGTTTGCTGAGGCTGCGCCTCGGCCGGCAGGGCGAAGTGCAGCTGCTCGGTATCCTCGAGCACCTGCTCCTCGAGCAGGCCGCATAGCGCGGCACGCAGCTTGCCGCGCGGCACGCGCGGCAGGGTCAGGGCTTGCCAGGAGATGTCGGCCTCGGCCGGCACCGCCAGCACCATGTCGGCACGCGGCAGCTGGGCCGCGGGCGCACGGCCCTGGGCCTGCACCTGGCGGCCGTCGGCGCTGAGCACAAAGCTGAATTCCCGGCCCGTGTCGGCGCGTGGTTCGCCGCTGTGACCCTGGGCTCGCAGGCGGCTGCGCTGGGGCAGGAGGAGGATGAGGGTGCTCATGTTCGGTGACGCATTCTAGGAGTAGGGCGTGACGCTTGCGGGATGGCGCCCGGCCTCAGTACCCGGCCTTGAGCTGCAGCTGGCTGCGTTCGCGGCTGAGGACCTGCATTTCCAGATCCCGGCGCCGTATCAAGGAGCGCTCCTCGAGCACCCGTTCTTCCAGTCGCAGGCGTCCGCTGACGATGAAATGGCTGCTGGCCACGGAGGCTCGCTCGGCACTCAGCACGATGCGGCTGGGCAACTGGGTTCTGGCTTCATCCAGGCTGCGCAGCGGACTGCTCTGGCGCTGCTGCACCATGCGCTGGGCCGTGGCCAGATCCATGCCGTCGAAGAGGGCGGCGATCACCTCACGCGGCGCGGTATTGAGGTTGACCGGCGTCGGGGTGGGCAGCAGGGTCAGCAGGGGGCGCAGGCGTTCCACGCTTTCGGCGGGCAAGCCCAGCCATTGCAGCTGCTCCAGGCTCTGCGGGCGCAGGGGGGCGTCGACGGTCTGGTTCTCGCCGCCCTCGGCAAAGGCCTGCCGCAGGGCGGTGCTGATGCGTGCTGCCGTGTCGGCAGGCAGGCCGGCGCTCTCGCACAGGCGTTCCAGCGTCCGCAGCTCCAGTGCCGGATCCGCGGCGCGTAAGAGGTTGCGCAGGTTGTACTGGGCCTGGGCGTCTGCGAGGCTGCCCGAGAGAAAGGCCTCCGGCCCCTCGTCCGCCGCGCTGTTGTTGTTGCGATCCGCCGCCAGAAAGGTGGACAGCCGGGCTTCCGCCAGGGGCACGGCCCAGATCTCGCCCAGGTGATCGACGGGCTCGCTGCGGTTGGCGCGGGCATCTTCGCGCAGGATCAGGCGCGCCCAGTCGAGGGCGCCTTGCAGGATCCAGGCGGACTGGGCACGGGCGCGTTCGGCGGCCTCGATCTGCACCGCCCGGTACTGGCGCCACACCATGGCACCGGCCAGACTGGCCACCAGGCTGACGATGAGCATGGCGGTGAGCAGGGCTGCGCCCCGCTGTCTCCGGTGCCCTGTGCCGAGGCGGCTCATGGCTGCCCTCCCAGCAAGACCTGGCGCGTCAGTTCTCCGGACTCGGTGAACTGCAGCAGCATGCGCACGCCTGCCGGCAGCACACGCACGCTGGTGCCTGCGCCGGGACCGGAGGCCGCCTGGCCGGGGGCGGGGGCCAGGTCATCGCTGGACTGGGCATTGCTCCAGGCATTGCCGCGGAAGAAGAACATCTGCCAGGCACTCAGGCCCTCCAGCATGCGGATCTCGCGGCCAGGACTCTCCAGGCCTTGCTGGCTGCGGCTGAAGGCTTCGATCAAGGCCTGCTGACCTTGCAGAGGCCGGCTTTCCCAGCGGTACAAAGCACCCTCGCGCAGTCGCCAGACCACCAGTTGCAGGCCCTGCGCCTGGCGGCGCGTCAGGCGCAGGGCATTGCCGTCAAAGGACAGCGCCGGGGCCCGAGTCAGCTCGCTGTCCTGCAGCAGGCGCAGGTCCAGTTCCCATTGCACCAGCACCGCCTGCAGCCGCTCGCTGCGCAGCAGGCTGGTCTGGCTGATCTCGCGAGCGCGCAGCATGCCGTCAATGCCGCGCCAGCCCAGCACGGCGATCACGGCCATGATCAGGAGGGCGACCAGCACCTCCACCAGCGTGAAGCCGCCATGGCGCCGGAATGTGGCCGGAGCGTGCCGCATCAGAAGCGTCCCAGGATGGTCGAGATGCCGAGCAGGGGCTGGCCTTCGGCAGTTGCGATACGCGCATCCACCCGCCGGAAATTGGGGTTGGGTGTCGGGCTGACCAGCAGGCGGCCCTGGTAATCGCGGCCGAGCTGCCGGCAAGCGAAGTCCTGTTCGCCCACGCCAGGAAACTGCCGGCTCAGGCGTAGCTCCACCAGCTGGTTTTCAGCGCACCATTGCGCGGCGCTCACCAGGGCCAGGCGTTCCGCGTTGTCGGTCAATGCGCTGGCCGCCTTCAGACCTGCAGCCAGGGTGATGCCCACGATGGCCAGGGCCACCAGCACCTCGATCAGGGTGAAGCCACACGCGGGATGTCGGCGGCGACTCATCGGGCGCCGTCCTCGTACTGGGGTGAGAACGGCCCCAGGCCGTCGGTCGCCAGGGTCAGGCTTTGCGCACCCAAGCTCAGGCGCAGGCGCTGCGCGCCGATCACCGGCTCCGGCCCCAGCACCACGGCGCCGGCCCCGCCCAGGATTTCCACCGCGACCGGCTCGCCCAGCCAGCGGCTGGGCAGGGCCATGCGGGCGGGCAGGCCCTCGAAGCGGAACTGGGCGCCGCTGCCGGCGTCGGCCACCGGCCGCCAGCGAACCGGCAGGCCCGAGGCTCGCGCCTCGGCCCTTGCGCTTTCGAACAGGGCGGCCAGACGCTCGCCCTCGCGTTCCAGCTGTGCGGCGGCCGGGTCGCGCAGGCCCAGGCTGATCGTGGCCGCGGCAATCGCGATCAGGGCCACGACCACCAGGAGTTCGATCAGGGTGAAACCATGCTCAGCGCCCGAGCCGGCCCGGCTGCTCCGCGCGCATGCCACAGCAAGCGGCAGGGGAGATGCCACTATTGCCAGGACCCGATATCGGCGTCCTTGCCCTCGCCGCCCGGGCGGCCGTCGGCGCCCAGGCTGTAGACATCGATCTCGCCCTTCACGCCAGGATTGGCGTACTGGTAGGGGCGGCCCCAGGGGTCGTTGGGCAGCTTCTCCACATAGGGCTTCCAGTTGGCCGGGATGGGGCCGCTGCCGGGCTTGCGCACCAGGGCCTCCAGGCCCTGCTCGGCGCTGGGGAAGCGCTGGTTGTCCAGCTTGTAGAGCTTGAGCGCCTGCATCAGGTTGTTGACGTCGGTGCGAGCGGCGGTCACTCGGGCGTCATCGGCGCGGTCCAGCACATTGGGCACGACCAGGGCGGCCAGCACGCCGATGATGACCAGTACCACCAGCAGCTCGATCAGGGTGAAGCCGCGCGCGCCGCGGCGGCGCTGAATATGGTTTGCGTGCATTGCTGCGGGTCGGGAAGAGTAATTTCGCTGAATCATAATCGCCGCATGCTTGCGCGAATATTGGCTTTTCTGGTCTGGGCTCTGCTGGCGGGGCTGGCCGTCTTCTGGGGGCTGAGGCTGCTGTCCCACCCCTTGCCCGTGCCGGCTCAGGCGGTGTCGGCCCAGGGGGCGCCCGCGCTGCGGGCGGACCTGGGGCGACTGCTGGGCAGCGCCGCAGCCACGGCAGAGATGCCACAGGCCCAAGCGCCTGCCGATGCACGCTTTCGCCTGCTGGGCCTGGTGGCGCCGCGTCATGCCGAACGCCATGACACCGAGGGTGTCGCCGTGATCTCGGTGGATGGTGCGCCGCCTCGGCCGGTGCGGGTCGGCGGCGTGGTCGAGGGCGATTTGCGCCTGCTGGCACTGGATCGCCAATCTGCTTCGCTGGGCAGCCAGGGGCTTGTGCGGGTGCGTCTGACCCTCAGTCCCCCGGTACCGGCGGCCACGGGCACGCTGCCCCCGGCGCTGCCCGTCGCGGGCTGGCAGCCGGCTCCAGGTGGTGCCCCGCCCGCGGCCACGCCGGGTCTGGTGGACGGGCAGCCGGTGGCTCCGGCGCAGCCGCCGGGCACCGAAGTGCTGCCCGCGCCGGGTCAGTCTGTTCGTGAGGCCGCGACGCGCTGAGCCTTGGGCGCTGGCGCCGGATCGCCCCGGATTCAGAACATGGGTCGGGGCGGACTGACGGCCTCGGTCAGCAGGGGCAGGGGGTTGGAGTCGCTATGGCCCGGACCGCTGTGCGGCGGGTGTTCGGCGAGGTCGTGAAGATCGCTGAGCAGGGAGGCGGCGCAACGGATCAGGGGCCAGGCCAGCGCGGCGCCCGTGCCATCCTGGCCTTCCATGCCCAGCTCCAGCAGGGCCGAGGCATGGAACTGGGCCAGGGCCTCATCCAGCCCGCGATGGCTGTGGCTGCGGCAGAAGACCGCGTAGTCCGTGACAGGGGCGGCGATCAGTGCCGCCACGCGCAGGGCAGCGCAGGCGGCCATGCCGTCGACGATGATGAGGTGGCGCTTGCTGGCGGCCACCAGCATGGCGCCGACCATCACGGCGATCTCGTAGCCGCCCACCGCCGCCAGAACGTCCAGTGGCTCTTGAAGGTCGCGGTGGCGGGCCTTGGCCACCCCGAGAATCTGCAGCAGATGCGCCTGCTGCTCGGCCGGCATATCGGGCCCGGACGTGATGAAGTCCCGCAAGGGCTGGCCGCTGAGCATGGACAGCAGCAAGGCGGCACTTTCCTGAGAGCCCTGACCCAGACCGGCACAGGCGAGCACATTGCCGGCCAGATTGTCGGCAATCTCCATGCCGACGCGCAGGGCGGCATGGGCCTGCTCCATGCTCATGGCCGCGCTGCTGCGGGCGTTGCGGGTGCCATGAGCGATCTTGCGCGCCAAGAGGCGGGGATGGGGTAGCAGAGCGTCGGCCAAGCCGCAGTCCACCACATGCATGCCCAGGCCCTGCTGCTTGGCAAACACGGCCAGGGGCAGACGCTGCCGCAGGGCCAGCAAGGCCTGATCACGGCTGCTGCGACCATGCAGCAGACCGATGCCATCCACGGCCATGCCATGGTCGGCCGCAAACAAGGCCAGTGCCGGGTTGCTGAAGCGCGGGGTCAGGCTGCCCTGAACCAGACCCAGCCGCACGGCCAGTGGTTCCAGCTCACCCAGGCCACCGGCCAGGGCTGCGCGGCGGTCTATGCGATCACGCAGGGCCCTCTCCAGCTCGGGATTGGCGGTGGGCGAGATCAGCGATTGGTGGATGGGCATGGCAGTCGGGATTTTGCGGTCTGCCGCGTGCTGGCGGCATCGGCATGCCCCCCAAGGCCTTGGGGGAGGCTTAGCGCAGGAAGAGTTTGTAGACCGGGTTCTGGCTCTCGTCCTGATAGGGGTACTGCAGGGAGTCGAGAAAGCTGCGCAGGGCCGCGCTGTCGCCCCGTGGGACTTCAATGCCCACCAGGATGCGGCCATAGTCCGCGCCCTGGTTGCGGTAGTGGAAGAGGCTGATGTTCCAGTCCGGATGCATGCTCGACAGAAAGCGCATCAAGGCGCCGGGGCGCTCGGGGAAGGTGAAGCTGTACAGGCGCTCGTGTCTGGCCAGTTCGCCCCGTCCACCCACCATATGGCGCAAATGCTGTTTGGCCAGCTCGTTGTCGGTCAGGTCCAGGGTGGGGAAGCCGTTCTTGACGAAGAGTTTGGCCAGCTTGGCAGCTTCCTCACGCTTCTGGATGGATACGCCCACGAAAATGTGGGCGGACTCGGCATCGGCAATGCGGTAGTTGAACTCGGTCACGCTGCGCGGGCCGAGCAATTCGCAAAAGCGCAGAAAGCTGCCGCGTTCCTCGGGGATGGTGACGGCGAAGAGGGCCTCTCGCTGCTCGCCCACCTCGGCCCGCTCGGCGACGAAGCGCAGGCGGTCGAAGTTCATGTTCGCACCGCAGGTGATGGCCACAAAGGTCTGACCCTTGGCGCCGGTCTGGGCCGTGTACTGCTTGATGGCGGCCACGCCCAGGCCACCGGCGGGCTCCAGGATGCTGCGCGTGTCCTCGAACACGTCCTTGATGGCGGCGCAGACGGCGTCGGTGTCCACGATCACGAAGTCGTCCACCAGGGCCTTGGTGATGCGGAAGGTTTCCTCGCCCACCAGCTTGACCGCCGTGCCATCGGAGAACAGGCCCACATCGGCCAGCTGCACCCGCTTGCCGGCCTTGACCGAGCGGGCCATGGCGTCGGAGTCCTTGGTCTGCACGCCGATGATCTTGATCTCAGGACGTACGGCCTTGATATAGGCCGCCACGCCCGAAATCAGGCCGCCGCCGCCGATGGCCACGAAGATGGCATCGATGGGGCCGGGGTGTTGGCGCAGGATCTCCAGCGCGATGGTGCCCTGGCCGGCGATCACATCCGGGTCGTCAAAGGGATGGACGAAGGTCAGGCCCTGCTCACGTTCCAGCTCCAGCGCGCGGCCATAGGCATCGGTGAAGCTGTCACCGTGCAGCACCACCTCGCCGCCCAGGGCCTGGACGGCGTCGATCTTGACCTTGGGCGTGGTGATGGGCATCACGATCACGGCGCGGCAGCCCAGCTTGCGGGCCGAGAGCGCCACACCCTGGGCATGGTTGCCGGCCGAGGCGCAGATCACGCCCTGGGCGCGCGCCTCGGGCGAGAGGTGGGCCATCTTGTTGTAAGCGCCGCGCAGCTTGAAGCTGAAGACGGGCTGCTGGTCCTCGCGCTTGAGGAAGACCTTGCTGCCCAGGCGCTTGGACAGATTGCGGGCCGGGTCCAGCGGGGTTTCAATCGCCACCTCGTACACCTTGGCATTGAGGATCCTCTGCAGATAGCTGTTGTCGCTGTGAATCAGCGCGGGCTGCTGGCTGCTGGGGCTCTTGCGAGGGGTGCGGCGCGAGGGGGCGGGGCCGGCCATGAATGCTCTCCGTAGGGTCTATTGCGGCGCAGCATGATAGCCCGTGGGTGATCGTGGGTATTTCTGTGCCGTGCGGAGCCGACGCGAAAAAAAGCCCGAGTTCTTGCGAACTCGGGCTGAATCCACCATGGAGGCGGTGGAGGAGACAATCTGTGCAAAGCTCAGCGCCGTGGTGACTGCACGCGAATGGTTCTTGGAGTTCTCAATTGGTGCAGTGCGGAAAATACTGCATCATTTTGGTAACTACCTTGTTCTGCGTGCATCCACCTTTGAACAAGGGCTGATTTCTCTGCCTGCGTAGAATTCTAATGGCAAGGCATGCTGCGCTGCAAAAAATGTTTTGCAGACGAGGTATCAATTCACGCCAGTCCCCGGCCCGGGGTTTGGCCCTGATCGCAAAGGACGAGGGATGGAGTGCACGATCAACTGGATGGGGGCCGATGGCATGGCCTTTGTGGCCGAAACCGGCAGTGGCCATCTGCTCAATATGGACGGCGCTCCGGATGGTGGCGGACGCAATCTGGCGCCGCGACCCATGGAAACGGTGCTGGCCGGAACCGGGGGCTGCACGGCTTATGACGTGGTGCTGATTCTCAAGCGCGGTCGTCATGATGTGCGTGGCTGCCAGGTCAAGCTCAGGGCGGAACGCGCGCAGACCGAGCCCAAGGTGTTCACCGCGATCCACATGCACTTTGTGGTCAGTGGCCGGGGCTTGAATGCGGCGGCGGTGGAGCGCGCCGTGGCGCTTTCGCACGAAAAGTACTGTTCGGCCAGCATCATGCTGGCCAAGACCGCCGAGATCACGACCTCGGTCGAGATCGTCGAGGTCTGAGGCGGTGATATGCCGCGCGCCGGGCTCAGATGCGGTGGGCGGTCACTGTCATGACCTTGGCCGCCAGGCGCATCAGGCCTTTGATGGGCGCGGGTAGTTCCTGGGCACCGGCTGCCAGGGCCTCGTCGGCATGTCGGGCCTCGTCCTGCTTCATCTGGGCCACGATGGCGCGGGAGACGGTGTCCTTGGTCGGCAGCTTTTCCAGGTGCCCGGCCAGATGGGCTTCCACCTGACGCTCGGTCTCAACTACAAAGCCCAGGCTGCGCCGGTCGCCGGCCAGTCCCGCCAAGCTGCCGAAGGCGAAGGCACCGGCCCACCAAAGCGGGCCCAGATAGCTCGGGCGGCTGCCAAGTTGTTCGAGGCGTTCTCGGGTCCAAGCGAGATGGTCGGTCTCTTCCTGGGCGGCTTGACGCAACTGTTCTTGCAGGGCCGGGGTGCGACTGAAGAGGGCCTGCGATTGGTAAAGTGCCTGGGCACAGACCTCGCCTACATGATTGACTCGCATCAGTGATGCGGCGTAGCGGCGCTCCGCTGCATCCAGGGGAGCCTCTGCCTCCTGTTCGGGTTTCGGCGCGGGTCGGGCGGCCGTTTGGCGGGCAAACACGGTGCGCAGACCCTGATCCAGGCTGGCCAGGAGCCGATCGGGCCCGCTTAGGCGAGATTGATCATTCATGCCGCCAGTGTAGGGCTTGGTGATAAGCCTCATGGGGGTGTGTGGCAGCCCATTCAGCCCCTGAATTTCCTCGCAATTCATGAAGAATTGATGAGAATCTGTTGCGTTGCGCGAGGACAACGAAGTCACTGCTTTTTCCTGGCCCGACTCTATTCAGGTGTGGTCCGCTCTGGTGCAATACGGCAACTTCCGCTCAGGAGGTTGGCCCGATCAGCCCCCACCACAGGGCTTCCTGGATCGGGGCCTCTTACTCAACCAAGGAGAATCGAATGAAGAAATCCATGATTGTGCTGGCCGTGCTCAGCTCCATGGCGGGCGTTGCGGCGGCTCAGTCCTCGGTGACGCTGTTCGGCGGCGTGGACCTGAATGCCCGCTACAACAAGGGCGGCGGCAAGACCACCAAGACCATGGGCACGGACGGCATCTACAGCAGCCGTTGGGGCATCCGTGGCGTGGAAGATCTGGGCGGCGGCCTGAAGGCCGGTTTCTGGCTGGAGTCGGCCATCAACCCCGATGATGGCACCACCAACTCTTCGCGCTTCTGGCATCGTCGCGCTTCGGTCAGCCTGATGGGTGACTTCGGTGAAGTGCGTCTGGGTCGCTACCTGACCAACCAGTTCACTGGCTACGCTGACTTCGATCCCTTCGGCACCAACGGTGTCGGCGATGTGGGCAAGATGGTGGACACCCTGGGCAGCGGCATTACCTCTAGCACTCGCGCCGACAACATCGTGGGCTACTTCCTGCCTTCGAACCTGGGTGGTTTCTACGGCTCGGCCGAAATCGCCGCAGGTGAAGGTCAGACCTCGCCCCAAGCTAACAACAAGTACATGGGCTTCCGCCTGGGTTACGCCCAAGGTCCTGTGAACGTGAGCTTCGCCTTCGCCAACAGCGACCCCGACACCTCCAACACCGACTACAAGCGCACCACTTTCGGCGCTTCGTACGACCTGAAGGTTGTCAAGCTGATGGGCTTCTACCAGACCAACAAGTTCGGCGCTCGCAAGCAGAACATCGGCCTGGTTGGCGCCACCGCCCCCCTGGGCAACGGCACCGTCCGTGCTTCGTACACCCAATCTAGCCTGGCGACCCAGCTGGCTGTGGGTTATGTGTACGACCTCTCCAAGCGCACCGCCCTGTACGGCTCGGTGGCTCGCGTGACCAACGACAACGGCACTGCCTCGGCTGTCAAGGTTGCCGGTCCCGCTGCTTGGGTGATTCGTGCCGGCCAAGACAACGGCGGCGTGGAAGTGGGCGTTCGTCACACCTTCTGATGTTCAACCCGCGCAAGCGGGTTGCTCATCAGCGAAAGCCGCCTCCGGGCGGCTTTTTTCATGTTTGCTCCTTTGTCTGTCGCGGCAGCGACAGGGTTTGTGCTTGTAGGTGTCGAGCAACATTGCCAAGGCAGGACGTCGACCTTGACGAGACAATTCAGCCTAGCTGATACGTCATGAAAATGTCTTGGGTACGCCCGGACAACAAGCCAAGGAGACAAACCCGTGAAGAAGACTGCATTGATTCTGGCGCTGGCCGCCGCAAGTACCGCGAGCTGGGCCCAGTCCTCGGTAAGCGTTTACGGCATCCTGGATGGCGGTGTGAGCTACACCACCGGCATCGCGGGCGGCGCGCGCAAGCAGGTGGTCAGCGGCATCATGGATGGCTCGCGCTTCGGCCTGCGCGGCAATGAGGATTTGGGTGGCGGCTACCGCGCCCTGTTCCTGCTGGAAAACCGCACCGAGTTGGACACCGGCACAAACAGCAATGCGCCGGTCTCGGGCAACACCTTCCTGCCGGATCGCTGGGGCAAGGCCTCGGGCATCTTCACGCCGACCAACTTCGTCCTGCCGGGCACGGTGCCCGCTCCCGTAGCGGCCCAGCTGATCGGTGCGGCACGCGCTGGTCTGGCCTCGGCGCTTCAGACCACCACCAACACCCTGGGTGCTCGCTTGTCGGCGGCCTCCTTCGGTGTGAACATCGGCAACGCCCGCTTCTGGGACCGTCAGGCCTATGTGGGTCTGGTTACGCCGGTGGGGGGCATTCTGGCTGGTCGTCAATACACCCCGGCCTATGAGCTCAATGCGACCTTCGACACCATGGGTACACAGTCCAGCCTGGCGGCGGGCCAGGTGGCTGCCGTCCCGGCGGTGATCGACATCCGTCAGAACAACGCCCTTCAATATCGCATCCAGCAGGGCGGCTTGAGCGCCAGCCTGATGGTGGCCGCCGGTGAGGGTGAGGCCAGCCAGGGGCGCTTTGTGGGTGCCATGGCCATGTACAAGACCGATGCCTATGGTGTGGGTCTGGGCGTCAACACCAAGAAGAACGAGCTGGGTCAGCGCTCGCTGCGCACCATCACCTTCGGCGCCTCGGCCAAGGTTGGACCGGGCACGGTGAGCTTCCTGTACAACGATGTGTCCGATCCGAATCCGTCCGGCCTGTCGGCACTGCTGGATGGTCTGAGCGGTGCCCTGAGCACCCAGATCGTGCCGGGCCTGGCGGCACAGATCAACGCTGCTGCGCCTGGCCTGGGCACTGTGCTGGCGGGGCAGATCAATGTGGCCAGCCTGGTCAACGACTACAAGCAGGCCTTTGTGCAGGATGCGACGCTGTTCAGCATTGGCTACAAGATGACGTTCGGTCCGCACACCATCTACACGGCCTACAACAGCTTCAATGACAAGGGTCGCTTCAACGGCGACACCGACTCTTACGGGGCGGTGTACACCTACGCCCTGTCCAAGCGCACCGACCTGAACTTTGTGTTCACCCACTTCGACAACAAGGCCGGTGGTCAGGCCGCGCCCGGTCAGGCGGGCTTCCTGGGCGGCTTCACCCGTGCGCCTGGCGTAGACTCCAACAATGTGGCCATGGGTGTGCGTCACCGCTTCTGATTGAAGGCGCACTCCCGACGCGGCGGCAGGTCCGCTGTGTGGGAGGCGCTCAGCAAGCCTGCTCAAGGGCCGCCGTGTGCGGCCCTTGCTGCTTTTGGAGGACTTGGTTTTGCGATCGTCTGAGGGAATTGGGCTGCGGCCGGCGCGCCTGCTGCTGATGCTGGGCCTGAGCGTGGCGGCGGCGGGCTGTGCCCACAAAGAGGCCTCGCTGGAGGTTGCGGCCCAGGCGCTTGCGACCGAGCTGCCCGATTGGTCGGCGCGCGCGCTGCCGGGCAAGCGCAGCACGGCTTACGGCTTGGCCAGCCGAGGAGGGCGCAGCTGTGTGCTGGCGCAGGCGGAGCAGTCGGCCAGCCTGTGGCGTCGCCGCCTGTCCATTGCGCCGGAGGCGCTGGCGGGCCTGGAGTTCTCCTGGTGGTTGCTGAGTGCACAAGCGCAGGCCACGGTGACTCAGGCCGAGCGCGACGATGCGCCCGCGCGATTGGTGTTGGCCTTTGATGGCGATGTGCGGCGCCTGTCGCTGCGCAATCGCAGTCTTTTTGAGCTGATGGAAACCATCAGTGGCGAGGCGCCGCCCTATGCCACCTTGATGTACGCCTGGGACAGTCATGGCGCCACGGCCGAAACCGTGGTGACCAGCAGTCATAGCGACCGGGTGCGCAAGATTGTGGTGGGTTCCGGGCCGGCGCCAGGGCGCTGGCTGGACTTTCAGCGCGATGTGCGCGCCGATTTCGAGCGCGCCTACGGAGAGCCGCCCGGGACCTTGATCGGCGCGGCCTTGATGACCGATGCGGACAATACGCGCTCCCGCAAGAGCGCCTGTTACGGCGATGTGGTGTTCCGTTCGGCGCAGGGTGAGGTGCTGCCCGGCAGTCTGCGGCTGCGCCGTCCGGCAGCTGGCGAGACGGTGCGTTTGACGCCAGGCTCTTAGGGCTTTCCCGTTTGCCGCTGTCGCCGGACTTCTCCATGATGGCGCCCAGCCGATTCATGCACTGCCTTGGTGCTTGGATCGATCTGCATGCGCCCCGGGGCTGCCTTGCTGTAATGACCAGCCGCCGAGCTGTGCGCCTGTTATGCGCTGCCAGAGCGCGGCGTGGCTTGTGGCGGCTGGCCCGAATCGTGCATTTAAGGAACGTGGTGATGGCCCACATTCCCCCCAATCGCTGACCGACAAGACATGCTAGTTTTTATTCTCAGACGCCTTGCCCAGGCCATCGTCGTGATGCTCACGGTGGCTTTCATCGCCTTCATGCTGTTCCAGTATGTGGGCGACCCCGTCACCAATCTGCTGGGTCAGGACGCCACGCCCGAGCAGCGCGAGCAGCTGCGCAAGGATCTGGGTCTGGACGACCCCTTCCCGGTTCAGTTTGCCAAGTTCATCGGCAATGCGGTCCAGGGCGAGTTCGGCCTGAGCCTGCGCCAGGGGCGCAAGGTGTCCACCCTGATTGCCGAGCGCTTTCCGGCCACGCTGGAGCTGGCCATGGCGGCTGGCGTGATTGCGCTGGGGGTGGGCATACCACTGGGGGTCTATGCGGCGCTCAGGCGAGGGCGCTTCTCTTCGCAGCTCTTGATGACCCTATCCCTGTTGGGCGTGTCCTTGCCCACCTTCCTGATCGGCATCTTGCTGATCCTGATCTTCGCCGTGACGCTCAAGTGGATGCCCAGCTTCGGCCGCGGTGACGTGGTCACCCTGGGCAGCTGGACCACGGGCCTGCTGACGCTTGACGGGCTCAAGCACCTGATCCTGCCGGCCATCACGCTCTCGGTCTTCCAGCTGACCCTGATCATGCGTCTGGTACGCGCCGAGATGCTGGAGGTGCTGCGCACCGACTACATCAAGTTCGCCCGGGCCCGCGGCCTGAGCAATCGCGCGGTGTACTTCGGCCATGCGCTCAAGAACACCCTGGTGCCGGTGATCACCATCACCGGCCTGCAGCTGGGCTCGCTGATCGCATTTGCCATCATTACCGAGACCGTGTTCCAGTGGCCGGGCATGGGCCTGCTCTTCATCCAGGCCGTGCAGTTCGCTGACATCCCTGTGATGGCAGCCTACCTCTGCCTGATCTCCTTCATCTTCGTCACCATCAATCTGCTGGTCGACATGCTGTATTTCGCGGTCGATCCGCGCCTGCGCATCGAGGGCAAGGCCGGAGGCCATTGAGATGCAGGCGCTGAGCGAGAACGGTGCCTACCGGCGCCTGTTCGCCCTGCGCGGTGAGCTGACCGCGCTGCGGCGCGAATTACATGCCATGCCCGAGCTGGGCTTTCAGGAGACCCGCACCGCGGCGCGCGTCGTGGAGGCCCTGCGCCTGTGCGGGGTGGACGAGATCCACGCCGGCATCGGCCGTACCGGCGTGGTGGCGGTGATCCACGGTCGCGGTGGGGCTGGCGGTCGCCAGATCGGCTTGCGTGCCGATATGGACGCATTGCCGCTCCAGGAAGACAACGAAGTGCCCTGGCGCTCCGCCACGCCCGGCCTCATGCACGCCTGCGGCCACGACGGCCACACCACCATGCTGCTGGCTGCGGCCCGCTATCTGGCCGAGACGCGCCGCTTCGAGGGCAGCGCCGTGCTGATCTTCCAGCCCGGTGAGGAGGGCTATGCCGGCGCCCGCGAGATGATCCAGGACGGGCTCTTCGAGCGCTTTCCGGTCGAGTCGGTCTACGCCATGCACAACTGGCCGCTGATGCCGGCAGGGCGCATCGGCCTGAATGCCGGGGCCATGATGGCGGCGGCGGATCAGGTCGAGATCGTGCTGCAGGGGTGCGGCGGCCACGGCGCCCATCCGCATCTGGCGGTGGATCCGGTGCTGATGGCCGGTCATGTGATCACCGCGGTGCAGAGCCTGGTCTCGCGCAATGTGGCGCCACTGGATCAGGCCGTGGTGAGCCTGTGCGCCATGCAGGCGGGGGACCCCGGCGCTTTCAGCGTGATCCCGCGCGAGGCCCGACTCACCGGCACGGTGCGCACCTTCCGCCCCGAGGTGCAGCAGCTGGTGGAGGAGCGGCTCAATGCCCTGGTCGAGTCCCTGGCCCTGGGCTTTGGGGGCCATGCCACCGTGAACTACAAGCGCCTCTACCCCGCCACCATCAACAGCGCGCCCGAGGCAGCCTTTGCGGCCCGGGTGGCAGCCTCCCTGGTCGGGGAAGCCCAGGTGCAGACCGATCTGCCGCCCAGCAT
>NZ_JBKCLH010000103.1:0-7856 GCF_046300915.1 Roseateles sp.
CCCCCGAGCAGCAGGCCCTGCTGGGCTGGGCCGCCGCGCCCCAGCTCCCGACCCATGCCCCGCCCAGCGCCCTGCCCGCTCTGGGCCAGCGCCTGCAGCAGCAATGGCAACAGCTGCGCGAGCTGAGTGCCCAGGGCGACGACGATGCGCAGCGCCGCTTCGCCGCCCACACCGGCGCCATCAACTCCTTGCTGGCCCTGATGCGCCAGAGCGCCCGCGCCCACCGCCGCAATGTGGACCCCACGCTGGACGCGGCCTTCGAGATGCTCAGCCACCGCCTGCCCCTGCTGATGGAGACCCTGGCCAAGCAGCAGGACGCGCTGGCCCTGTCCAGCGAGAGCATGGCCAGCTATGCCGTGGCCGCCCAGGTGGTGCTCAGCGAGTCCGTGCCCGCGCTGCGCGCCGGCATGCAGCAGCTGCTCGCCACGGGCGACCGCGCCGGACTCCAGCCCCAGCTGGCCGAGCTGCTGGCCCGCGTCGAGCGCCAGCAAGATGCGGTGGACAAGGTGCTGGACCGACCTCAGGCCATGGCCGAGCTGCGCCCCCTGGCCCAGGCCAATCTGGCACAGGTCCAGGCCCTGATGCAGGCGGCCATCACGCAGGCCGACCTGCTGCTGCAGGAGCGCCTGGCCCAGCTGCGCCGCAGCCAGTGGCAGGTGGGCGCCCTGCTGGTGGGCGCCATGGCCGCCATTGCCTATCTCTTTGCCGGCATCTATGTCTCCACCCTGCGCTCGCTGCGCCGGCTCTCGCAAGGCACGCAGGACTTCTGCGCCGGCCGTCTGGACACCCGCATCCGCATCGACACCCAGGACGAGCTGGTCCTGGTGGCCGGCAACTTCAACACCGTGGCCGCCGAGGTGGGGCGGCTGCTGGAGGTGATCCGCGAGCAGAACGAGTCGCGCCAGCGCGAGCTGGAGCGCCTGGTGCAGCAGCGCACCCTGGAGCTGGCCGACAAGAACGACCAGCTGCACCTGGCCGCCCTGCGGGTGCAGGAAGAGCTGGAGTCGGCCCGCGATATGCAGCAGGCCATCCTGCCCCAGCACTTTCCCGACACCGCGGACTTTTCCATGCAGGCCTGCATGCAGCCGGCGCGCGAGCTGGGTGGTGACTTCTATGACTGCTTTGCGCTGTCCGGCGGCCGCTGGGGCTTTCTGGTCGCCGATGTGGCCGGCAAGGGCGTGGGCGCGGCCTTCTTCATGGCCGTCTCGCGCACCGTGCTGCAAGACCTGGCCCAGGACGGCCTGGGCCCGGAGGAGGTGCTGGCACGCGCCAACGAGCTGCTCAGCGGGCGCAATCCCATGGAGCTCTTCGTCACCGCCTGCTACTGCATCTACGACCCGCGCGATGGCAGCCTGGTCTATGCCAGCGCCGGCCACCCGGCGCCCCTGCTGCGCAGCGCGCAGGGTGAGGTGCTCGCCCTGGACTGCCCGCGCGATGTGGCCCTGGGCGTGCTGCCCGGCATGAGCTACAGCCCGCGCCAGACCCGCCTGCATGCCGGCGACACCCTGCTGCTCTATACCGACGGCATCACCGAGGCCTTCGACGCCGCCGGCCGGGCCTATGGCGAAGACCGCCTGTTCGCCTGGCTGCGCGCCAGCCGCGAGCCGCAAGCCGCCGACAAGCTGGCCAGCCTGGTGCGCGATGTGGCCGACTTCGTGGGCGGCGCCGAGCCCAGCGACGACCTGACCGCCCTGCTGCTATGCCGCAAGCCGCAGGGCGAGGCCGCCCCCGCCCTGCTGATTCCCGCCACCACCGACACGCCCGCCAGCCCACAAGCCCGAGGAGCTCTGACCGTGAGCCACGCCCCCCTGGAACTGAAGAACAAGACCCTGCTGCTGGAGTACCGGCTGCAAAGCCGGGTCGAGGAGATCGCCCCCCTGGCCGCGGCCGTGGACGAGGCGCTGAGCGAACGCCCCGACCTGGCCTTTGCCGTCAACCTCTGCCTGGAAGAGCTGATCACCAACACCATCCAGCACGGCCTGCACGGTGCGCCCGACCGCCCCATCCATGTGCGGCTCTCGCGCTCGGAGGAATGGCTGGAAATCATCCTCAAGGACGACGCCCCGCCCTTCGATCCCTTTGTTGAGGCCCCCGCGCCCAGCCTGGACGCCAGCGTGGAAGCCCGCGAGGTGGGCGGCCTGGGCGTGCACATGGTCAAGACCATGATGGACGAGGTGCGCGCCTTCTACGACGGCAGCGGCAACCTGATCGTGCTGCTCAAGACGCTCAAGAAGGCTTGAGCCCCCGCCCCGCGTCAGCGCCCCACCCGAATTCGACCCGCAGAAAGACCGCACCCCCATGAGCTTCGAACACCACAGCAGCGATGAGCAAGGCGCCCGCCTGGTTCAACTCAAGGGCCGCATCGACAGCGCCACCGCCGGCGCCTTCGAGCAGGCCGTGCAAGACCTGTTTGCCACCCCCGGCGCGCGCGCGCTGATGGACTTTGCCGCCGTGGACTACATCTCCAGCGCCGGCCTGCGCGTGGTGCTGATGGCGGCCAAGCGCGCCAAGCAGGCCCAGGGCCGCCTGCTGCTGTGCGGCCTGCCCCAGCATGTGCGCGAGGTGTTCGAGATCAGCGGCTTCCTCAAGATCATCGACAGCGTTGCGGACCGCGCCGAGGGTCTGCGCCAGCTGGCGGCCTGAGCGCCCACGCCGCCCCGGTTTCATGAGCATCTTCATCAGCCTGTTCGCCGGGCTGGGCCTGTTCTTCATCGGCGTGCGCCTGATCAGCAGCCATCTGCGTCAGGTGGTGGGGCGCCGTCTGCGCCAGCTGATCGCGCGCGCCGTCACCGGGCGCGGCTCCCTCGCTCTGTTCGGCCTGCTGGCCGGCGCGGTGATGCAGAGCGTCAACGCGGTCATCCATGTGCTGGTGGCCCTGGTCACGGCCGGCGCCATGGACCGGCAGCGCGCCTTTCCCATCATCCGCTGGGCCAATCTGGGCACCTCGGCGCTGGCCCTGGTGGCGGCCATCGATCTGCACGCCCTGGCCCTGTGCCTGGTGGGCCTAACCGGCATGGCCTACTACCGGCAGATCGATCAATCCACCCGCTGGCGCCATGCCGTGGGCGCCCTGCTGGGCCTGGGCCTGCTCTTCCTGGGCACCGACTACATCAAGAGCGGCGCCGCCCTGCTGCGCACCGAGCCCTGGCTGCGCCTGCACATCAGCGAGCTGGGCGTGTGGCTGCTGCCCAGCTTCCTGATGGGGGCCGCCGTGGCCTGGGCCGCGCAGTCGTCCACCACGGTGGTGGTCATCACCATGAGCCTGGCTGCCGGCGGCCTGATCGGCTGGAATGGCGGCGCCATGCTGGTGATGGGCGCGGGCCTGGGTTCGGCCGCCTCGGCCTGGAGCCTGGCCGGCCGGCTGCAGGGCAGCGCCCGCCAGCTGGTGCTGTTCCAGGTCTTGCTGCGCCTGCAGGGCCTGCTGCTCACCCTGCTCTTCTACGCCGCCAACCGCTGGCTGCTGGACGATCCCTTCGGCCGGCTGCTGGAGCAGCACTTCGGCCTGGGCCTGGCCGCGCGCCTGGCCGTCTTCTACATGGTGGTGCAGCTGCTCAGCGATCTGGCCAGCCGGGCGCTGCAGGCGCCCGCCCTGCGCTGGCTGGAGGCCTGGGCCGCGCCCTCGCTGCAGGAGAACCTGAGCCGGCCGCACTCTGTGCACGACGAGGCGCTGGACGAGGCCGAGACCGCCCTGCTGCTGGCCGACAAGGAGCAGCAGCGCCTGCTGGCCTGCCTGCCCGCCTACCTCGACCCCCTGCGCCAGGACCGGCTCGCCTGCGAGGGCAGCCCCGCCCTGGGCCCCGCCGAACGCCAGGCCGCCGAGGCCCAGGTGCTGCAGCTCTGCGAGCAGTTCCTGGTGGAGCTGGCGGACCGCCAGCGCAGCCGCGATGTGCTGGAGCGCTGCATGGTGCTGCGCGACCGCAACCGCCTGCTGGCCTCGCTGCAGGACTCGCTGGTGGAGCTGCACCAGGCCGCGCAGACGGCCGGCGGCGCGGCGGCCGACGGCGCCCCCGTGGCCCTGCTGCTGGACCAGCTGGTGCAAAGCCTGCACCTGATGCTTGAAACCCTGGCCGACACCGCCAGCCGCCCCCTGCCCGACGCCGAAGACCTGGCCCTGCTGCGCAGCCTCACGCACGACCGCTCCGAGCTGATGGACGGCATACGCCGCCGTCTGCAGGGCAGCGAGCTGGAGTCCGGCCTGCGCCAGGCCGTGTTCAGCGCCACCACCGTGTTCGAGCGCTGCGTCTGGCTGGCCCGCCGCTATGTCCTGCTGCTGGACGCGCCCGCCAGCCCCCCTGCCTCCTGATGCCATGACCCTGCTCCAGACCCTGGGCCGCTGGCTGCCGCCCTCCAAGCCGGTGCGCCGCCCCTTCGAGCTGATCTATGCGGCCGACGAATGCCCGCCGCCCGGCGCCCTGAGCCTGCTGGCCCTGCAGCATGCGGCCACGGTGCTGGCCCTGATCGCGCATGTGCTGGCCGCCGCCAAGATCGCGGGCCTGAGCCTGCCGCAAACCCATTCCATCGTGGCCATGACCCTGCTGGGCATGGCCATGGGCACGGCCCTGCAAGCCTGGGGCGGGCGCTGGGGCAGCGGCACCCTGCTGGTCTTCCAGCCCGACCCGATGATGATCACCGTGGCTGCGGCGGCCATCGCCAGCTACGGCCTGGGCTCCCTGGTGCAGGTGAGCCTGATTGCCGCCGGCGTCACGCTCTGCGTGGGCCCACTGATGCGCCATCTGCGCGCCCTCTTCCCGCCCACCGTGGTGGGCACCGTGGTGTGCATGGGCGGCCTGGGTCTGGTGGAGCCGGCCATGCGCAATGCCCTGGGTGTGCAGGCCTCGGCCGCGCCGGCCGGCGGGCTGCAGATCGATGGCGTGAGCACCCTCATCGCCGGCGCCACCCTGGCCAGCATCGTGATCTTCTCGGTCTGGGGCGGACGGCGCTTCAAGCTGCTGGGCGTGCTGGCCGGCCTGCTCACGGGCTTGCTCATCGCCGCGCTCAGCGACCGCCTGCTGGGCCTGGAGTGGCTGCAGGGCGCGCCCTGGCTGGCCCTGCCCCAGCCGATTACGCCCAGCTTCAATCTGGGGCCCGAGATCATCTTTGCCATCGTGCTGATCGCCACGCTCAACCAGCTGGACAACATCGGCTGCCTGATCGTGATGGACAAGACCGACAACGCCGACTGGCGCCGCGCCGATATGCAGATGGTGGGCCGCGGCATCCGCGCCAATGGGGCGAGTGACTTTGTGAGCGGCCTGTTCGGCAGCTTTCCCACCGCGCCCAGCTCGGCCAATATCGCCCTGGTGCATGCCACCGGCTCCAGCAGCCGCTATATCGGCCTGGCCTGCGCCGCCCTGCTGCTGCTGGTGGCCCTGAGCCCCCTGCTGACCATGGCGCTCACCCTCATCCCGCAGGCGGTGCTGGGCGCCATCTCGCTCTATGCCGCGGCCTACCTCATCGTCTCGGGCATCGAGATGATTGCCACCCGCGCGCTCGACAGCCGCGGCATCTTCATGGTGGGCCTGTCGCTTTGCGCCGGTCTGGCCACCATGCTGATGCCGGGCCTGAGCCAGGGCCTGCCCGAGGGCCTGGCCCTGCTGGCCGGCGATGGCTTTGTGGTCACGGGCGTGTGCGTGATGAGCCTGAACCTGCTGTTCCGCCTGGGCACGCGGCTGCGCGCCAGCTGCGAGCTGGACCCGCGCCAGGGCCCGCTGAACCACCAGCTCACGGCCTTTGTGGAGCGCCAGGGCGCCGCCTGGGGCGCGCGCATGGACATCGTGCGCCGCGCGGCCCTGGCCGCGCTGGAAGCCAGCGAGGCCATCAGCGCCGCTGGCGGCGGGCGCCAGCAGGTGATCCGCGGCAGCTTTGACGAATTCAACTTCGACCTGTAGCTGCTCCATGAGGGCGAGCCCTTGCCGGTGGGCGGCACTGGCCCCGCCCATGGCGCGGCGAATGCCCCGCTCGACCTGGATGCCCTGATGCTCAGCGAGGACGACAGCCAGCTCGACGCCGCCATGGCCCGCGTCTCCGGCGTGCTGATGCGCCACCTGGCCGACAAGCTCAGCAGCGCCAGTCTGGGCTCGGGCCATGCGGTGCTGCGGCTGCACTTCGACCATTGAGGGCCGCGCCCGTCGCGCGCAATTTGATACAAGCCTGCGGCGTGCTGACACAAAAAGCCACGGCTCGCCCGCTTAGACTGCGCGCGATTTCGATTCCCGTGCATCCGGCGTTGGTGCCCGATGAAGCATCCAATGATCCGCAAGCTGACAGGCTTGGCCTCGCTCGGCGCACTCCTCCTTCTGCTCTCCCTGTCACTGGCCCCGAGCTCGGCCAGTGCCACGGCGCTGCGGGTCTGCCAGAGCGATCCAGCCCGCTACGCCTACCGCATGGCGCTGGTGCGCCAGATCCTGCACAAGACCCAGCTGCCCGGCGAACCGGCGCTGGACCTGCAAGCCTTTGCCGACGGCCCCGATCCCAGCCAGGAGCGCTGCCTGGCCCTGCTGCGCGAGCGCAAGGTTCATCTGGTCTATATGCCGCCCACCGCCGAGCGCCTGGCGGAGTTCGACGCGATTCCCTTCGATCTGCACCAGGGCATGCTGGGCTATCGCCTGCTCCTGATCAACCGCCACGACCAGGCCTTGTTTGCCAAGGTGCGCAGCCTGGACGATCTGCGCCAGCTCAAGGGCGGCTTCGGCAGCCAGTGGAGCGACTACCGCCTGTTCGAGCTCAACCGCCTGCCCGTCATGGGTGCCGGCAACGCCGAAACCCTGCTGGCCATGCTGGAGGCGGGCCGCTTCCACTACTTCCACCGCGGCCTGCATGAGGCCTGGGCCGAGCTGGAGCAGCATGCCGACAAGCGCCGACTGATGGTCGACCCGCATCTGGCCCTGGTCTATCCCAACCCGGTGTACCTGATGTTCCACAAGGACGACACGGAGCTGCGGCGCCGCTTCGAGCAGGGCCTCAAACGCATGCGCAGCGACGGCTCTTTCGAGGCCCTGTTCCGGGCCACATTCGCCGACACCATCGCCCGAGCCCAGCTCAAGAAGCGCCGGCTGATCTACCTGAAGTCATCCCCCTCGGACAGCGCCACCGGCCCGCTGCCGCGGCCGTTCTGGCTGAACTGAGGCGCCCGGGGCCAGGACAGACGGCCCGCCAGGGCGCAGGCCTCATAGCGCACGGTGCCCGTAGCTCAGCACGCGGGTGATGCGCCACTGCGCGCCCTCCTGGCGCCAGATCATCATGAAGTCCGCCGCCCCCTCGCAGCGCACGGAGCCGTGCTGGCAGAAGCGGTGCACGCCCTGGGTCAGGGCGCCAAAGTCCTTGAGGGGATAGACCCGCAAGCTGCCCGGCACCAGCTCGCGGCGGAACTTGCCGCACACATGCTTTTGCGTGTTGGCCATCATCTCGGCCCGGCTCCAGGTCACGCCGCCCTGGTCGTGATAGAACTCCACGCCCTCGGCAAAGAAGCCCGCATGCCGCTCCAGCTGGCCGGGCTGCTCGCAGCGGTTGAAGGCGTCGAACACCTGGGCGTCCAGCTGGGCGAGCTGGTCAAACAAGGGGCCCAATTTCTCTAGCGCGGCTTGCTGGGCGCTGGCGGGCGCCGCGGCGGGCGGCGGCTGCTGCTGCAATGCGCAGCCTGCGGTGAGGCTGGCCAAGGCCAGCGCGGACAGCAGCGCCGCGGGCCTCGGGGTTCGCTTCGGCTGCATCTTCTTCCTCATCATCATCAACATGGCGGCTCCCGGTGCGTGTGCCTTGCTGGCCCAGGCGCGAGGGGCCTGAAATCGCACAGCAAGGGGTGGGCGGCATCGTCGGGGGCGTGCGGGCTGCTCGCCAGGGGGATGTGATGGGATGCAGAT
>NZ_JBKCLH010000104.1:0-8904 GCF_046300915.1 Roseateles sp.
GCATGGCGGTCCGGCTCTGGGATCTGCTCGCGGCGCGGCTGGAGCGCGTGGGGCCGGCCGCTCGCCAGCTGGCCCAGGCCGCGGCGGTGATTGGCACCCACTTCGAACCCGCCCTGCTGCAATGGCTGCACCCCGGGGAGCCGACCCCGACTCAAAGTGCCCTGCTGCAGGAGTTGCTGGATGCCGGCCTGCTGCAGGCCGATGGCGGGGGCTGGCGTTTCCGCCACGCCCTGCTGCGCGACGCAGCCTACCAATCCCTGGCCCCCAGCCCGCGCCGAGCCCTGCATCAGCGCCTGGCCGAAGGTCTGCGCGGCCCCTTCGCCAGCCTGGGTGCCGAGGCGCCCGAGTTGCTGGCCGCGCAGCTGATGGCGGCCGAGGACGCGCGGGCCGCGCATTACTGGCTGCTGGCCGGACGCCACGCCGCGGCGCTGTCGGCCCATGTCGAGGCTTGCCACCACTTCCGCCAGGGCCTCAAGGCCCTGGCCCTGCCGGGCGCCCCCGCCCCGGAAGAACTTGCGCCGTCCCTGGAGCTGGGCCTGGGCTTCGCCCTGATGGCCACCGAAGGCTATGGCTCGCTCAGCGCGCGCCAGTGCTTCGAGCGTGCCCTGGCAGGTGCCGCGGCTCAGCCGGCGGCCCGCTTCCAGGCACTGTGGGGCCTGTGGCTGGGCAGTCGCAGCGGCACCGAGCCCGCCGAGCCGGGCGCCGAGCGCCCCCTGGCCCTGCGACAGGCCCAGGGGCTGGTGCAGGAGGCCCGCGCACAGGGGGATGCAGCAGCCGCGGTGCAGGCCGCCTACGCCATGGGCAACAACCTGCTCTTCCTGGGTCGACTGAGCGAGGCTGGACGCTGGCTGGAGCGCGCGACCCAGGAATCGCGCGGCCTCAATGCCAGCGCCCTGCTGGGCCGTTTCGGTGAACACGGCGGGATCACGGCCGGCGGTCTGCGCTGCTGGGTGCTGGCCCTGCAGGGGCGGGCGGAAGCCGCGCTGCAGCAGGCCGAGCAGACCCTGGTCGCGGCGCGCGCCCTGCGCCACGCCCATACCGAGGCCTACGCGCTGGCCACCGTGGGCGTGATGCATCAACGCCTGCGCCAGCCCGTGCTGGCCCTGCGCCGTGCCGAGGAGCTGCGGCGCCTGGCCCTGGCGCACGATATGGTGCTGTGGCAGGCCGTGGCCGGTCTGGTGGGCGGCTGGGCCCAGGCGGTGCAAGGTGATGCGGCGGGCCTGGCCCCGATACGCCAGGCCGCCGCCATGGCGGCGGTCGCCATGCCCAGCACCGAGGCCACCTTTTTGTCCATGCTGGCCGACGCCCAGCTGGCCCTGGGACGGCATGCCGAGGCCCTGGACAGCCTGGAGCAGGCCCTGGCCAAGGCCCATCAGCGCCAGGAAGACTATCTGCTGCCCGAGCTCTGGCGTCTGCGTGCCCTGGCGGGGGCGGGCCTGGGCCATGAGGTGGCCGTCGTACGCCGCGATCTGGCACGCAGCCTGCGCCAAGCGCGCCGCATGCAGGCCGAGCTGCTGCTGCTGCGCACCCAGCACAGCCGCCTGGCCTGGCAAGCGGTTGGTCCCTTGCAAAGACGCGGCCTGGCCCTGCGCCTGCGCCGCCTCAACGGCCTGGCCACCCTGGCCGATGGCCGCGAAGCGGCCACCCTGGCCGCCGACTCCGCGGACATTCGACCAGCGGCGGCATTCAACGCTGCGTCAACGCTCACTCCCTAGGCTGGCGGCATGGCCGCAGCAAGTGGCCAGCGGATGCCATCGGCGCCGCCTCGCATCACGGCCCATACTTCGGAGAAACCGCATGTCCACTCTATCCCTCGCTCTTCGCCGCTTCGGCACCGCTGCCGCCCTGATGCTGGCGACGCTTCAGGCCCAGGCCTCGCTGTTCACGCTGAGCGGCAAGATCGACGAGGCCAACTCGCCCTATGACCATGTGGACACCGCCAGCTATCTCGGCAAGAGCCTGAGCGGCAGTTTCGAGCTGGACCTGAGCCGGGTGGACAAGAGCCTGGATGAGCAGCTGATCCGCGTGGAGCAATACAGTTTCAGCATCCTGAGCTACGAGATCGAGATCAACCCCAGCCGCACCCTCAATGCGGTGTTCCGCCAAGGCAGCCTGATGGGGCTGAGCGGCAGCCTGGGCGGCTACCCCGGCTTCAGCCTGGGCGATGGCGGCGACGACGCCTCACTGGCCCGCTTTGCGCTGTTTGACGAAGTGATCACCGCCAAGGGCTACTACCGCATCGAGGCCGGCAGCACCCCCGTGTCCGAGCCCGCCAGCCTGGGCCTGGGTCTGGCGGCTCTGGCTGCCATGGCCTGGTCGCGCCGTCAGCGCCGCGTCACGCTGCCGCGCGGCTGAGCCTCTGCCGCGGGTGCGGTTCGCGGCCCGGGCCGCACTTGCCGCTACCATGCGGCCACCATGTCACAGCAGCCCCGCAAGCACCGCCCCCCTCGCGCCCAGCCCTTGGTCCCGGCCAGCCCGCCAGCGCCAACACCGGGGCCGAACACCCATGAGCCGGACAGCCACCCCGCCCTGCGCGATCGCTGTTTCGTGCTGATCCTCGTCGCCGTCAGCCTGGCCTTCGCCTGGATCCTGCTGCCGCTGTTCGGCGCCCTGCTCTGGGGCACGGCCATGGCCCTGGTCTTCGCCCCCATGAACCAGGCGCTGCACAGGCGCCTGGGCGGGCAACGTCCCACCCTGAGCGCGTTGATCTCGGTGCTCGTCATCCTGCTGCTGGTCATCCTGCCCCTGATCCTGGTGGGCCTGTCCCTGGCCCAGGAGGCCGCCAGCCTGTATGCGCGCAGCAAGTCGGGCGACTTCAGTTTCAGCACCCATCTGCAGCAGCTCTATGACGCGCTGCCCGCCTGGCTGACCCAGCTGCTGGACCGCCTGGGCGTAGGCAATCTCTCGGTGCTGCAGCAGAAGCTGGTGGCCGCCCTGAACCAGGGCAGCCAGTTCCTGGCCTCCAAGGCCCTGGGCTTGGGGCAGGACACCTTCGACTTCCTGGTCAGCTTCGTCATCAGCCTCTATCTGATGTTCTTCCTGCTGCGCGATGGCGAGGCACTGCTGGCCCTGCTGCGCCGCGCACTGCCCTTGAATGACCGCCACAAGGGTGCGCTGGGCGAGAAATTCGCCACCGTGATCCGCGCCACCGTCAAGGGCAATATCGCCGTGGCCGCGGTACAGGGCGCCCTGGGCGGCCTGGCCTTCTGGTTTCTGGACGTGCACGCGCCCGTGCTGTGGGCGGTGCTGATGGCTTTTCTGTCCCTGCTGCCGGCCGTGGGCGCCGGCCTGGTCTGGGCCCCGGTGGCCCTGTACTTCCTGGCCACGGGCGAAGTCGCTTCGGGCCTGGCCCTGATCGCCTACGGCGTGCTGGTCATCGGCCTGGTGGACAACCTGCTGCGCCCCTTGCTGGTGGGCAAGGACACCAAGATGCCAGACTATGTGGTGCTGATCTCCACCCTGGGCGGCATGAGCGTGTTCGGCCTCAATGGCTTTGTGATCGGCCCGCTGATCGCGGCCATGTTCATGGCCATGTGGGCCATCGTCGCCAGCGAGCGCTGAACAAGAAAAAAAGGCCGGCGTGCCTGAAGCACACCGGCCTGCGCAGCGCGATGCCGCGCGGCGGCCTCAGCTGCGGCTCATGGTGGCGCGCAGCGCCTCGCTGAGCGCGCTCAGGCTGTCCGCCAGATGGGCGCGGGTCTCCACGGACTGGCCACCCTTGGCCACCGCCGCGCGCAACTCGCCCTGCAGCTGGCTGGCGTTGTGGCGCAGCAGGCTCAGGGCATCAGAGGGCAGGCTGGCCGAGCCCTTGGTCAGCAGGGCCTGCAGGCGCTTGAGATGCTCGCGCTGCAGATGGCGGCGCAGACGGTCGATCTCGCTGCCGCTCTTGAGCTCGCTCCAGATCGCGCCCTGCAGCGTGGCATAGACCTCGTGAAGCGAGATCAGGCCCTTGCGCTTCTCGGGCGCCACATAGGCGGGCAGCTCCAGCAGGCGGGTGGCCGTGCCGGGGCTCAGCAGGCGGTCCAGCGCCACCAGCTGCACCCGGGACACGGCGGCCGGGATGCTCAGCGGCACGCCGCGCTCCCACTCGTTGTAGTCCAGGGTCAGGCTGCTAAGGAACTCGGGCTTGAAGCGGAAGCTCGCGCTGCTGAAGACGCCGCTGGCCAGGAACTGCAGGGCCTCGCGCTGCTGGGCCGGATCGACCGGCGTGAAGGCCGGGCGGCCGGTGGTGCCGGGCAGATCGCGCAGCGCATGCATGCCACCCACATACTTGGCACTCAGCTCGGACACCGTGCCCAGCTGGGTGAAGCCCGCCAGCAGGGAGCGCCGCTGGCGCAGCGGATCCTCACCCGCCACCGGCTTGCGAGCCTGCACGCGCTCCCACAGCTCCTGCGAGAGCTTGAGGCGCTTCTTGTAGTAGGCCAGGGGCTGGTCGCCCAGGTCGAAGCGGTTGACCAGCGGGTCCATGCCGTCATAGATGCCGCCGGTGCCGGCATCGGCATCATCGCCATAGACCAGGGCCGGCTCGGTGCTGCGCGCCGCGATGCGCGCCAGCTCCGCCTTTTCCTGCTCCGGCGCCAGGGGCTTGTAGGCGTACTCGATGGCCCAGTAGTCGTAGGGGCCCAGGGCCGAGCGGTGGTAGCCGCCCTGGCGCTCACCCTTGAGCGCGAGATTGATGGGCACATACTCCATCACCGAGTTGGCGATGCTGTTGGCGTCGGTGAAGGCCTTGTCCGAGAGCTGGGCCAGGCTCATGGTGGTGGAGGCCTTGAAGTTGTGCTTCAAGCCCAGGGTGTGCCCCACCTCATGCATCATCGTGCCCTTGATGGTGGAGCGCACAAAGGCCTCCACCTCGGGACTGTCGGGGGCCAGCTCCTCGCGCGCCTCCAGCAGCTCCAGGGCGAACTCGGCCTCCATGGCGCTGAGCGTGGCATCGCTGCAGTAGGCCGACTCGGCCTCGCCGCGCCAGGCGCCGGTGAGCTCGGCCAGACGCTGCTCGCTGCTCTTGCCCAGGTCTTCCACGCGCAGGCGGCGCGCACCGCGGCCGAAGGCATCGCTCAAGCCGATGTCCGCGTCCATGATCTCGCCCGTGCGCGGATCGGCGCGGCTGGGGCCGATATTGAAGCCCACATCGGCACCCAGGAACCAGCGCACCGAGGCATGACCGGCATCCATATTGTCCCAGTCGGCATCGTCGGGCTGCTGCTTCACGACCAGGGCGTTCTTGAAGCCGATCTTCTCGAACGCCTTGTTCCACTCCAGGATGGCCTCTTCCACCACCGGGCGATACTTCACCGGGATGTTCTTGTCCAGCCAGAAGGTGATGGGCTTGACCGGCTCGGACAGGGCTGCCGCCGGGTCCTGCTTTTCCAGGCGCCAGCGCTTGACGTAGTGCACGCGCGGATTGGCCTTGAGGTCGCCGCCCAGATCGGTGAAGGACTCGGTGAAATGCCCCAGGCGCGGATCGGCCAGGCGCGGCGCCATCGCCTGCTCGGGCAAGGCCGCAAAGCTGTAGACATAGTCCAGGAAGAAGCTGCGCGGGTCCGGCACGGCCTGGGGCAGCTGCGGCGCGGGGGCGCCCGGCATCAGCGGCGGCGCGGGAATGCGCGGCGTGGCGAAGTGCAGGCGCGCCGTCAGCGTGGACAGGCCGGCATCGGCCCGCGCGGCCGCAAAGCTGGAGTTGGCCCGGTCCACCGCATAGGGCAGGCGGTAGGCGGCCT
The DNA here is from genome assembly GCF_046300915.1 of Roseateles sp. Lineage (GTDB taxonomy): Bacteria > Pseudomonadota > Gammaproteobacteria > Burkholderiales > Burkholderiaceae_C > Kinneretia. Next base: position 5,721 of record NZ_JBKCLH010000104.1, read on the forward strand.
CCAGCCGCGTGCTCATGCCCGGAATGTCGGCCAGCAGCAGGCTGGCAGCCTCGATCAGGATGGATTTGCGCTGGGGATGCTCGGCACTGACCTGGGCCGCGGCGGCCAGCAGGCTGGGCGAGAAGGCCTGCTCGATGGCCAGCTTGCTGCCCTGGTCCGCCACGGCGCGGAACTTCTCGTTGTGCGCCACCAGCTGGAGCTGGCGCCCCACGCGGCGGAAGCTGGCCATCCAGCCGGGGCCCATCTGGCTGGCATACAGCCCGCGCTCACCAATGGAATTGGCGTAGTTGACGGTGAACAGAAAGGGCTTGTCCAGGGCCGCCAGCGGGATCTCGATCCAGACCTTCTCGTCCAGGCGCCAGATCGGGAACAGGCCCTCGCTGGCCTTGGCGCCCTTGATCACCTCGTCAAAGGGCTTGAGCGCCGTAGGATCGGCGCCCGGCCGCGCAGGCGCCGCGGCGCCGGGGGCCGGACCGCCCGCGGCACCCGGTGCCGTGGCGGGCGCGGTCTGCGCCTGGGCCGCGCCCGCGCACAGGGCCAGCAGGGCCGTGCTCAGGGCATGCAGGGAATGGCGGCGCCAGGCGCCGCCCTTGCTCTTGTGTGCTTGCTTGGGCATGCGCCTCTTTCTTCTCAGGGACGGAAGCGATCCGCTCAGCTGCGGCTCATGGTGGCGCGCAGAGCCTCGCTCAGGGCGCTCAGGCTCTCGGCCAGATGCGCGCGCGTCTCCACCGACTGGCCACCCTTGGCCACGGCGGCACGCAGCTCGGTCTGCAGCTGGGTGGCGTTGTAGCGCAGCAGGCTCAGGGCATCGGCCGGCAGGGCCGGCGAACCCTTGGTCAGCAGGGTCTGCAGGCGCTTGACATGCTCACGCTGCAGGGTGCGGCGCAGGCGGTCGATTTCGCTGCCGGTCTTGAGTTCGCTCCAGATCGCGCCTTGCAGGGTGGCATAGACCTCGTTGAGCGAGATCATGCCCTTGCGCTGCTCGGGCTTCACATAGGCATTCAGGTCCAGCATGCGCGAGGCCGTGCCGGCACTCAGCAGGCGATCCAGGGCCACGCGCTGCAGGCCCCAGACCACGGCCGGAATGTTCAGCGGCGTGCCGCGGTCCCACTCGTTGTAGTCCAGGGTCAGGGAGGACAGCAGCTCGGGCTTGAAGCGGAAGCTGTCGGCGCTCATCAGGCCCGTGGTGATGAACTGCAGAGCCTCGCGCTGCTTGGCCGGCTCCACCGGACGGAAGCTGGGTCGGCCCGTGGTGCCGGGCAGATCGCGCAGCGCATGCATGCCGCCCACGTACTTGCCCACCAACTCGGCCGCGCCATTGAGCTGGCGGAAGCCCGCCAGGATCTGGCGGCGCTGGCGCAGCGGATCGTCACCCAGCTGAGGCTTGCGAGCCTGCACGCGCTCCCACAGCTCCTGCGAGAGCTTCAGGCGCTTCTTGTAGTAGGCCAGCGGGTCGTCGCCCAGGTCAAAGCGGTTGGCCAGGGGATCGAAGCCGTCGTAGGGGCCAAAGCCGCCCGCGTCGGCGTCGTCGGCGTAGGCCAGCTTGGGCTCGGTGCTGCGTGCGGCGATGCGGGCCAGCTCGGCCTTCTCCTGTTCGGGCGCGATGGGCTTGTAGGCGTACTCGACGGCCCAGTAGTCATAGGCCCCCAGGGTGGTGGGGTTGATGGTGGTCTTGGCCTCACCCTTGAGCGGCAGGTTGTAGGCGTTGTAGTCCATCACCGAGTTGGAGATGCTGTTCACCTCGGTCCAGGCCCGGTCCTTGAGCTGGGCCTGGGTCACGGTGGTGGAGGCCTTGAAGTTGTGCTTCAGGCCGATGGTGTGGCCCACCTCGTGCGCGATGGTGTCGCGGATCACGGAGTTGACGAAGGCCTCGGCCTCAGGGCTGTCCGGCGCGATGTCGCCACGCGCTTCCAGCAGGTCCAGGGCGAAGTGCATCTCGGAGGCGGCACCGACGGCGTAGTTGCAGAAGGCGGCATGGCTGTCGCCGCCATGGCGCCAGCCCTGGCTGAGTTGGGCCAGGCGCTGCTCGCTGCTCACGCCCAGATCCTCGGCGATGAAGCGGCGCGAACCGCGCGCGAACACATCGCTCATCATGATGTCGGCGTCCAGGATCTCGCCGGTACGCGGGTCGGTGTGGCTGGGGCCGCGGGCAAAGCCCACATCGGCGCCCACGAACCAGCGGATGGAGGCGTGGCCTGCGTCCATATTGTCCCAATTGGCATCATCGGGCTGCTGCTTGGCCACCACGGCGTTCTTGAAGCCGATCTTCTCGAAAGCCAGGTTCCACTGCAGGATGCCGGCCTCCACCGCAGCGCGGTATTTCACCGGGATGTTCTTGTCCATCCAGAAGGTGATGGGCTTGACCGGCTCGGACAGGGCCGCGGCCGGATCTTTCTTCTCCAGGCGCCAGCGCTGCACATAGTGCACGCGCGGGTTGGCCTTCAGATCACCGCCCAGATCGGTGAAGCTCTCCATGAAGTGGCCCAGGCGCGGATCGGCGTGGCGCGGCGCCATGGGCTGCTCGGGCAGGGCCAGGAAGTTGTAGACAAAGTCCACGAAGAGGCTGCGCGGATCGGGCGTGGACTGCGGCGGTGTGGGCACCGGAGCCGGCGGCGGCGTCAGGGGCGGCGCGGGAATGCGCGGCGTGGCGAAGTGCGCACGGGCCGTCAGGGTGCTCAGACCCTCGTCGGCGCGGGCGGCGGCAAAGGACGAGTTGGCCTTGTCCAGCGCGAAGGGCAGACGGTAGGCCATCTCCAGACGGGTGGAATAGCCGGGGATGTCGTTAAACAGCAGGGCCGAGGCGTCCACCAGCACCGACTTGCGCTCGGGATGCTCGGCGCTGGCCACGGGGGCCGCAGCCAGCAGGCTGGGCGAGAAAGCCTGCTCGATGGCAGTCTTGCTGCCCTGCTCGGCCACGGCGCGGAACTTGTTGTTAAGCGCGATCAGCTGCACCTGACGGCCCACCAGGCGGAACTCCGCCATCATGTCCATCATCATCTCGCTGGCATACAGGCCGCGCTCGCCCACCGCATTGGCCGTGTTGGCCGTGAACAGGAAGGGCTTGCCCAGCATGGCCTTGGGGATTTCCAGCCAGACCTTCTCGTCCTTGCGCCAGATGGGGAAGAGACCGTTTTGCTGCTTGGCGTCCTTGATGATCTCGGCAAAGGGCTTGGGGGCCGTGGGA
>NZ_JBKCLH010000105.1:0-10595 GCF_046300915.1 Roseateles sp.
TGGTAGGTCATGGCCCTGGGGCGGCCCGTGCGGCAGGCCATAGCTTTTGAGCGGGGTCTCATCTCAAGGCTTCATGCCCGAGCGGCTTGTCGATGACGGGTGGGCAGCGTGGCCAGCAGCACACCCAGCAGGGCCAGGCCCTAGGCCAGGGCCTGCACCAGGCTCAGGCGCTCGCCCAGAAAGACCAGGCCCACCAGGCCGGTGGCCACCGGCAGGAAGACCATGAAGACCCCGGCCTGGGCGGCCGGCACGCGGGCCAGGCCGCTCATCCAGAGCCAGACCGTGATCATGCTGGCCGCCGCGGCGTAGAAGAGCAGCAGGCCCCAGTCGCCCGCTGCCGGGCGGCTGAAGTCATAGCTCAGGGCCTGCCACAGGCCCAGGGGCGTGACCAGGGTCAGGCCCCAGAGATTGATCAGGCTGCTGATGCGCTTGGCCGAGACCTGGGCAGTGAGCTGCTTGCCGATCACCACATAGCAAGCCTCGCAGAGCACGGCCGCCAGCAGCAGGGCCACACCCAGCAGGGAGGCGCCACCGCCTGCGCTTGCTGCGCCCGCCGGCTCGCGCGCCACGGCCACCAAGGCAATGCCCAGCACCGAGCAGGCAATGCCCAGCAGCACGCGCCGTGCGATGCGCTCGCCCAGCACCAGCCAGCTCAGGGCCGCCACCGCGGCCGGGATGCCGGCCATGATGACCCCGGCCACCAGGGCCGAGCTGCGCTGCAGGCCGAAGAGCAGGCAGATGGAGAAGAGGAAATTGCCGATGAAGGATTCCAGAAACAGCAGCCGGCGCGTGCGCCCGTCCAGCGGCGGCTCGTCCGGCGCGCGACGCAGCCAGGGCAGCATCAGCACAGCCGCCATGCCGAAGCGCAGCCAGGCCAGCAAAAACACCGGAAACACCGCCAGCAGCAGCTTGGACAGGCCCACATAGCTGCCCACCAGGCTGGTGCTCAGGGCCAGGCTGCCATAGGCCAGCCAGGGCACGGCGGCGTGGCTGGCGGCGTGGCCGGCGTTGGCCGAGGAAGGCGTAGACGCGGGCGCCTCCATCGATCAGGCCGCCGCCGGATTGATGCGGATCCAGGTGGTCTTGAGCTCGGTGTACTTCTCCAGCGCGTGCAGGGACTTGTCGCGCCCGTTGCCGCTTTGCTTGTAGCCGCCGAAGGGCACGGTGAGATCGTCCTCGTCGTACTGGTTCACATGCACGGTGCCGGCGCGCAGGGCGCGGGCCACGCGGTGGGCGCGGTCGATATGCCGGCTCCAGACGCTGGCGGCCAGACCATAGGGGCTGGCATTGGCCAGGGCCAGGGCCTCGGCCTCGGTCTTGAAGCTCAGCACGCTCATCACCGGGCCGAAGATTTCATCGCGCACGATCTTCATCTCCGGCCGCGCGTCCACAAACACCGTGGGCTCCACATAGAACCCCCCGCTGTCCTGCCGCACCTGGCGGCCACCCACGCGGGCCCGGGCGCCCTCGGCACGGCCCGCCTCGATATAGCCCAGCACCGTGTCCAGCTGCTGGCGGTCCACGATGGCGCCCTGGCTGGTCTGCGCGTCCAGCGGGTCGCCCGGCTGGTGGCGCGCGGCCTGGGCCGCCACCAGCTCCACAAAGCGCTCGACCTGGCTTGCGTGCACCAGCACCCGCGAGGGCGCATTGCAGCTCTGGCCGGCGTTGAAGAACATGCTGCCCGCCGCGGCGCGGGCGGCGCGCTCCAGATCGTCCACATCGTCAAACACCACAAAGGCCGACTTGCCGCCCAGCTCGTTGTAGACCCGCTTGAGGTTGGAGCGGCCCGCGTACTCCAGCATGCGCCGCCCGGTGCGGGTGGAGCCGGTGAAGCCGATGGCGTCCACCTCCATATGCAGGGCCAGGGCCTCGCCGGCTTCAAAGCCATAGCCCGGCACCACATTGAACACGCCCTCGGGCAGGCCGGCCTGCAGGGCCAGCTCGGCCAGGCGCAGGGCCGTGAGCGGCGACTTCTCGCTGGGCTTGAGCACCACCGAGTTGCCGCAGGCCAGGGCCGGGCCCAGCTTCCAGGCGGCCATGATCATGGGGTAGTTCCAGGGCACGATCACGCCCACCACACCCATGGGCTCGCGCTGGATCAGGGCCAGGGCATTGGCCGCGGTGGGCGCGATCTCGTCATAGACCTTGTCGATGGCCTCGGCATACCAGGCGATGCAGCGCGCCGCCGCGGGCACGTCCACCCCCAGGGCGTACTGGATGGGCTTGCCCATGTCCAGGGTTTCCAGCAGGGCCAGCTCCTCCTTGGCCGCCAGCATCAGCTCGGCAAAGCGCAAGAGGATCTTCTTGCGCACGGCCGGTGGCTTGGCCGCCCAGCGCCCCTGCTCGAAGGCCTGGCGCGCGCTGGCCACGGCCGCATCGATATCCGCCGCCTGCCCGCGGGCCACCCGGGCCAGCCAGCGCCCGTCGATGGGGGAATGCTTGTCAAAGCCCTGGCCGTCCGCGGCCTCGCGCCGCTCGCCGGCAATGAAGGCCCGGCCGTCGGGCTTGAGGGCGGCGGCACGGGCGTGCCAGTCGATGGGGGCGGGGGCAGGTCTTGTCATGGCGATGCGCGGCGCAGAGCCGGGAGTGATGGTCGGGCCTGAAGGTGGCAGGCGCATCATGCCGCATTGGCGTGAGGAGGCTACCGTTCGCACCATTCCACCGCAGGGAGGATTGACGGCCGCGGCTGCGCTGCCCTCCAATCGTCGCGGCAGGCTGCCAGCCCGGCAGCCTTTTCCACCACAACAGCAGCTCCAGGCCAAAGAGCCTCACCCACCATGCAAATTCACCGCGGCCTGCTGCAGCAGGCGAGCGACAAGGGCCTGATCAGCGCGCAGCAGGTGCAGCCGCTGTGGGACTTTCTGCGCGAGTGCGAGCGCGAGCAGGCGCACGAGCGGCCCGGCTTTCGTGCCACGCACATCCTCTACTACCTGGGCGGCATGATCGCGATTGGCGCGATGAGCCTGTTCATGAACCTGGGCTGGGAGCGCTTTGGCGGCTGGGGCCTGTTTGCCATCGCCCTGGCCTACGGGGTGCTGGGGCTGGCGCTCACCGAGTATTTGCTCAGCCGTCGCCAGCTGCGGATTCCGGCCGGCATCACCGCCTGCCTGGTGGTGGTGCTCACGCCCCTGCTGGTCTACGGCCTGCAGCTGGGCCTGGGCTGGTGGGCCGACAAGGGGCACCTGAGCTATCGCGACTATCACACCCGGGTGGACTGGCGCTGGCTGCTCATGGAGCTGGCCACCCTGGCCAGCGGCGCGGTGCTGCTCTGGCGCTACCGCCTGCCCTTTCTGGTGATGCCGGTGGCGGTGACGCTCTGGTACATGAGCATGGACCTCACGCCCTTTGTGTTCCAGGACCAGGACCAGAGCTGGGCGCTGCGCAAGCTGGTCTCGCTCTGGTTCGGCCTGCTGATCGTCTTGCTGGCCTTCTGGGTGGATGTGCGCAGCAGCAGGCGCGACGAGCAGCGCGACTACGCCTTCTGGCTCTATCTGTTTGGCGTCATGGCCTTCTGGTGCGGCCTGTCGCTGCAGCAGTCCGACAGCGAGCTGAGCAAGTTCTTCTACCTGTGCATCAACTTGGCCCTGATCGCCGTGGGCGCCATGCTCTCGCGCCGCGTGTTCGCCGTGTTCGGCGGTCTGGGCACGGCCTTCTACCTGGGCCATCTGGCCCACGAGGTGTTCCGCGACAGCCTGCTGTTCCCCTTGGTGCTCACCCTCATCGGCCTGGGCCTGGTGGGCCTGGGCATCGTCTGGCAACGCCACGAGGCGCGCATCAGCGCGCGACTGCGGGGATGGCTGCCGGAGGCGGTGAGAGAGTTGGTGGAGCGGAGGGGGTGAGGGTGGGGTAAGCGTGGGGTGAGGGTGCGGTGGCGGCGGGCTGCCGCACCACGCCGATGTTGATGCCCCACCCCACCACGCTGTTGAACAGCAGTCCCAGCTTTCAGCCCTGCCCAGACGAGTGACCAACATGATGCCTACCGACCGCGTCTCCCAATTCCTCGAAGACCTTCGCCTTGTCGACCCCGATCGCCATGAGCTGGTGCACACCCTGCGCGCCATGGTTCTGGGGCTGTCGCCCGCCGTGTCTGAGGAGATCAAGTACGGCGGCATCTTGTTTTCCGCCGGCCAGCCCTTCTGCGGCGTGTTTTCCTACGCCAAGCATGTGTCGCTGGAGTTTGGTGCGGGCGCGGCCTTGCCTGACGAGTACGGGGTGCTGGAGGGCGCAGGCAAGCTGCGCCGGCATATCAAGATGAGCTGCACCTCGGACATTGCCGTGAAGCATGTGGCCGAGTATTTGAAGCTGGCGCTCAACAAAGCCAATACGGCCCACGTCTCATGAATCGGCACCCCGCATCGCGAGTGCTTGCACCCCTTGTTTACGCCTCGCTGCTGCTCCTACTTTCCACCAGCTTGCTGCCAGTCCCGGCTCGGGCCACACCGTCCGAGCAACTCCCGGTGTTCGCCCCGGACTGCCTCAAGCAGGCTCAAGACTGGCTGAGACAGGCCAAGGCACTGGTGGGCAATTTCGGAGCGCCGGAGAACTTGCCCGCCGTGGCCGAGCCGGTCGCTGCGCTGCTGGCCGCACGTGGCGTGCATCGTGCTTGGCTGGCGACGGATTCGCTGATCTCGCCGCCGCCGAGCTATGCCCTGGTGCAACTGCCGGACGAGGCGCCGAACCATGCGGATGCTGCTGCTGCCGCATCGCCCCTTGCGAATTGCCCGCTGGGGCAGACCTATCTGGCTTACAGCCCGGGTGGTTTCGTGCCGCAGCCGCCGCGCTTCTTTGGCCCGTTTCCGCCGGGCGCGGCGGCGCGGTGAGGCTGGGTGCACTGAGCGCAGTAGAGAATGTGCATAGGGAGGTCGCTGGCGTGCCGCGGCCTCACTGGGTATACCGGGCCACCAGTTGGTCCAGCACACCTGTTCTTTGCAGTTCCAGCAAGGCCGCATCCATCTTCTGCACGAAGTCGTTCTTGAAGGGGGCGGGGAAGCTGCGGCTGTAGCCGATGAAGGCCTCTTGCGTGGAAAGTTCGGCGGCTTCCAGCAGTTTGAAGGCGGGCAGATCGCCCTGGCGCACCAGCCGGTTGACGGTGTGGGCGGCCGAGATGCGATCACTGGCCATGCAGTCAATGCGGCTGGAGCTCAGCTTCCTGATGTTGTTGATGTTGCGCGCGGCCTCCTCCAGCACCACCTGCCCGGCACTGACCGCCGCCTTGAGCTTTTCGCTCTGGGTGTAGCCGGCATTGATGCCGATGCGCAGTCCGATGAAGTCCCGGGGAAAGTCGGCACGCCTTTGCCGCATGACCTCGGGGGTACAAAACAGCACGACGCGCTCGGTCAGCAAGGGCACGGAGTACGGAAACACGAAGGGCCGTTCGGCGTTCCTGTAGGGCGGGATCAAGGCCAGGGACTCTCCAGTCTCCAGGCGGCTCAGCCCTCGCTTCCAGGGGACGAACTGGATGCTGACCTCATAGTCCGGGGCCAGCCGTTTGGCCGCTTGGAGCACCAGATCCACATAGATGCCCGCCGGTCGCCCCTTGTCCGAAAAGGAGTAGGGCGGATAGTCGTCCTCGGCCTCGATCACGACCTGCTGTGTTGCAAACGCCTGCTGGGCCAAGAGACCGAGCATCATCAAAGAGGCCGCGAGACCTTGTCGCCACATACAGTCTCCTTCCAGCTTGCGCAGCCGGACCTGGTTGCGCGCCATGATAGCCCGGGCCCGATTCAGGGCCAGGCCAGCATGGGCATGCGCGCAGGAGCAGGGGCAGGGGCCGGCGAATCCGCTGGTCGCGGCTGCTGTATCGGGCTTCAAGCCGGCTTGATCGACAGGCCCCGGCCTGCCCGCCCGCCTCAGGCCGCGCGCCGCAGCGCGCCGCGCAGGGTGTCGAAGATCTGGTCGATATGGCTGCGCTCGATGATCAGCGGCGGCGACAGCGCGATGGTGTCGCCCGTGGTGCGGATCAGCAGACCCTTCTCCCAGCAGTCGAGGAAGACATTGAAGGCGCGCTTGGCGGGCTCGCCGGGCAGGGGGCTGAGCTCGATGCCACCCACCAGGCCGATATTGCGCACATCGATGACGTTGGGCTCGCCCTTCATCGCGTGCAGGCACTCGGCAAAGTAGCCCTGCATCTTGGCCGCACGGGTGAGCAGGCCTTCCTCGGCATAGGTGTCCAGGGTGCCCAGGGCGGCGGCGCAGGCCAGGGGGTGGGCGGAGTAGGTGTAGCCGTGGAAGAACTCGATCAGGTGCTCGGGGCCGTTCATGAAGGCGTCGTGGATCTTGTCCGAGGCGAAGACGGCGCCCATGGGCACGCAGCCATTCGTCAGGCCCTTGGCCACGGTCATCAGATCGGGCGTGACGCCAAAGGTCTGGGCCGCAAAGGGATTGCCGGTGCGGCCGAAGCCGGTGATGACCTCGTCGAAGATCAGCAGGATGCCGTGCTTGTCGCAGATTTCGCGCAGGCGCTGCAGATAGCCCTGGGGCGGGATCAGCACGCCGGTGGAGCCGGCCACGGGCTCCACGATCACGGCGGCAATCGTGGAGGCGTCATGCAGGGCGACCAGGCGCTCCAGATCGTCGGCGAACTCGGCGCCATGCGCGGGCTGGCCGACCGAGAAGGCATTGCGGGCCGGATCATGCGTGTGGCGGATATGGTCCACGCCGCCCAGCATGGTGCCGAACATCTTGCGGTTGGCCACCATGCCGCCCACGGAGATGCCGCCGAAGTTCACGCCGTGGTAGCCGCGCTCGCGGCCGATCAGGCGGGTGCGGGCGCCCTCGCCGCGCACGCGGTGGTAGGCGATGGCCATCTTGAGCGCGGTGTCCACCGACTCGGAGCCCGAGTTGGTGTAGAAGACCTTGCTCAGGCCTTTGGGCATGATGGCCGCCAGACGCTCCGCCAGCTCGAAGGCCTTGGGGTGGGCCATCTGGAAGGGCGGGGCGAAGTCCAGCTCCGCCGCCTGGTTCTGGATGGCTTGCACGATGCGCGGGCGGTTGTGGCCGGCGTTCACGCACCAGAGGCCGGCAATGCCGTCCAGCACCTGGCGGCCCTTGTCGTCGGTGAAGAACATGCCGTCCGCCCGGGTCAGCAGGCGCGGGGCCTTCTTGAACTGGCGGTTGGCCGTGAAGGGCATCCAGTAGGCGTCGAGTTGTGTGGCGTCCAGGCTCATGTGCGGCTCCATCGTTGCTGGGTCCGAGTCTAGGCAAGGCCGGGCGCAATGTGCTTGCAAGCACGCACCGCGTTAACCCGCGGTTTTGCACATTCATGCGATAGTCTGGCGACCAAACCGCAGGAAATTCGAACGATGGGGTCTGAAGTGCAACTGGATGCGATTGACCGCGGCATCCTGAACGAGCTGCAGCGCGATGGGCGCCTGTCCAATGTGGAGCTGGCGCAGCGGGTGCACCTGAGCCCCTCGGCCTGTCTGCGCCGGGTCAAGCAGCTGGAGGAGGCGGGCGTGATCGACCGCTATGTGGCCCTGGTGAACCCCAAGGCCGTGGGCCGGCCGGGCACCAGCTTCACCATCATCAATCTGGAGCGCACCACGCCCCAGGTGCTGGCCGCCTTCGAACAGGCGGTGCGCGATGTGCCGGAGATCCTGGACTGCTTCTTCGTGGCCGGCAGCAACGACTATCTGGTGCGCTTTGCCTACCGCGATGCCGAAGATCTGGAGCGGGTGCATGGCGAGGTGCTGATGCACCTGCCGGGCGTGGCCCGGGCCAACTCCATGCTGGTGCTGCGCACCGTCAAGAAGACCACGGGCTTCGAGCTCTGAGGCTCAGGCTTGGAGCCGGGCCCCGGTCGGGCTCAGGCGCCGCCGAACAGACCCGAGAGGGCCAGCAGGGCGCAGAAGGCGGTGAGCAGACCGGCGTGGCCCCAGCTCTCCAGCGAGACGGCCGGCTGGCTCAGGCGGGGCTCGCCGGCCAGCAGGTAGTTGCGCGAGGTGGCGATGAAGGGGGGGATGCTGCTCACGGATATTTCCTTCCTTTGGGCTTGGGGGCTGTCGCAGGCCCGGGGGCCTGAGGTGCCGCCTTGCTGACGACACAGGAAGGAGTGTGGCAGGGCTCCGTGAAAACCCTATGACAAAAATCAGGGTAATTACTAGGTCTGTGCCCGTGCCGCCGCCGGGGCGCTGCGCAGCATGGGCAGCAGCTGCACCACCAGCATGCTGCTGAGGATCAGGGCGCAGCCGGCCAGGCCCGTGGGGCCGAGGCGGTCGCCCATCAGCAGATAGCCGAAGAGAGCGGCGAACAGGGTTTCGGAGGACAGGATGATGGCGGCGTCGGCCGCGTGGGCATAACGCTGGGCCACCACCTGGGCCGTGAAGGCCACGCCCACCGAGAGCACGCCGGCTTAGGCACTGGGCAGGGCGGCCGCTTCCAGGGCCTGCCAGCTGATGGGCTCGGCCACCAGGGCATAGGCCAGGGCCAGCACGCCGCAGACCAGGAACTGTCCGCCCGCCACCAGGAAGGGGGCGTTCATGCGGTCGGCCACGCGGCCCACCAGCAGCACATGCAGGGCCCAGGGCAGGGCGGAGGCGATGACCCAGGCGTCACCCAGGCCGATCTTGAGTTCATGCGCGCCCGAGAGCAGGAAGGCGCCCACCAGGCAGGCCAGGGCGCCCGGCCAGACCGACCAGTGCGGCAGATGGCGCAGCAGCAGCCAGCCCAGCACCGGGACCAGGGGCACGTAGAGCGCGGTCAGGAAGCCGGCATTGGTGACCGTGGTGGAGACGATGCCGATCTGCTGCATGGCCGCGCCCATCAGCAAGAGGCAGCCCAGGCCGGCAATCTTGAGCGCGTCGCCGCGTACCAGGCCGCGCTGCTGGCGCTGCAGGCCCTGCCACTCGCGCCACATCAGGGGGGCGACGACCAGGGCGCCGATCAGGAAGCGCACACCGGTAAAGGCCATGGGGCCGATATCGGCCATGCCATGGCTCTGGGCCACAAAGGCCGAGCCCCAGATCAGGGCGATGACGACGAGCAGCAGATTGGCTTGGATGCGGGACACGACGGCAGACCCTGGCAAAGAGGCGAAGCCCGCGATTCTAAAGGGGGCGGTCCCGCGGCCCCCGGGCCGCGCTCTGTGTGGGGCCTCAGAGCCCGCTGCTCAGATAGGCCAGCTCCTCGGGGCTGAAGCCGGCGGCACTGCGCGCCTGCAGATTGAAGGGCGGACGCAGGCGCGGCGCCTCGTACTGGCGTACCAGCTCGGGGTAGAGCGCGATGGGGTCCAGGTCACGCTCGCGGCACAGATGCCGGTACCAGCGGTTGCCGATCTCCACATGACCCACCTCGTCGCGCAGGATGATGTCCAGGATCTCCACCGCCCGCGTGTCGCCGGCCTTGGCCAGCTTGGCTTGCAGGGGCGGGGTGGCGTCCAGTCCGCGCGCCTCCAGGGTGCGCGGGACCAGGGCCATGCGGGCCAGCACATCGCCCGCGGTGCGCTCGGCCATGGCCCACAGACCGTCATGGGCGTCGAAGTCGCCATAGCGCTTGCCCAGGCCCTGCAGATGCTCGTGCAGCAGGCTGAAGTGCAGGGCTTCCTCGGCGGCCACACGCAGCCAGTCCAGGTAGAACTCGGGCGGCATCTCGGCAAAACGCCAGACCGCGTCCAGGGCCAGATTGATGGCGTTGAACTCGATATGGGCGATGGCGTGGATCAGCGCTGCCCGGCCCTCCAGTGTGAAGGGCGAGCGATTGGGGACTTGAAGGGCCGACAGCAAACGTGGCCGCTCGGGTCGGCCGGGCACGCCCTCCGGACGCTGCAGCTGCGCATCGGGGTCCAGGGCCAGGCCGTTCTGAGCGTCGACGCAAAGCGCCTGCGCGGCGGCGGCCTTGTCGGCAGGCGAGTTCAGGCAAAGGGTGTGCAGGGCACGGGCGCGGCAGTCCGGAGGCATCATGGGCAAATTATCCCCGGCCCCGCGGTTAAAGCCCTGGGCGGGTGGCCCGCCGTGCTTGGCCGCTTAAAATGTCTGGTTTTGCTGCGGCCGGGGGCCGTCCGGGAGTGCGAGATGGCGATTTTCCAGTTGGACGAATACCGGCCCGAAGTCGCCGCCAGCGCCTGGGTGGCCGACAGTGCCCAGGTCATCGGCCGGGTGCATCTCGACGAAGACGTCAGCATCTGGTTCAACGCCGTGCTGCGCGGTGACAGCGAACATCTGCACATCGGCCCGGGCTGCAATATCCAGGACGGCTCCGTGCTGCACGCCGACCATGGCTTCCCGCTGCGCTTGGAGGCGGGAGTCACGGTGGGCCACCAGGTGATGTTGCATGGTTGCACGGTAGGCGAAAACTCACTGATCGGCATCGGCGCTGTGGTGCTCAACGGTGCCCGCATCGGCCGCAACAGCATCGTCGGTGCCGGTGCCTTGGTCACCGAGGGCAAGGAGTTTCCAGACGGCAGCCTGATCGTCGGCAGCCCGGCCAAGGTGGTTCGCGAGCTGACGTCGGCCCAGCTTGAAGGTCTGCGCGCCAGCGCCCGTCACTACATCGCCAACGGCCAGCGCTACGCCAGCGGCCTCCAGAACATCAGCAGCGACTACCCCCAGAATTCCCAAGCCAAACCATGAGTGAACTGCACAAATTCTTGTTCGAAGGCC
>NZ_JBKCLH010000106.1:0-5902 GCF_046300915.1 Roseateles sp.
GGATCACGCGGCCCACCCCGGCACCTCGGAACTGGTGGGCCGCGTGATCCAGCAGGCCGTGCGTGAGCTGCAGCTGCCCGAGGGCGTGTTCTCCCTGCTGCACGATGCCGGCACCGCCCTGGGCCAGGCCCTGGTGGCGCACCCGGCCATACAGGCCGTGGGCTTCACCGGCTCGCGCCGCGGCGGCCTGGCCCTGCTGGCCACGGCCCAGGCCCGGCCCCAGCCCATCCCGGTGTTTGCCGAGCTCAGCGCGGTGAACCCGGTCTTTCTGCTGCCCGGCGCCCTGAAGCGCTGCGCCGCGGCCCTGGCCCAGGGTGAGGGAATCGACAAAGCCCTGGGCGTGGGCCAGTTCTGCACCAACCCCGGCCTGCTGCTGGCCCTCGAAGGCCCCGAGCTGGACGCCTTTCTGGAAGCTGCCGGCCCCGCCCTGCAGGCCAAGCCCGCCGCGCCCATGCTCACGCCCGGCATTGCCGCGGCCTACACCAGCGGCAGCGCCCGGCTCTGCGCCCAGCCGGGCGTGCAGGTCCAGGCCCAGGGGCCCGGCGCCCTGCTGGCCACCGCGCCGGCCAGCGCCTTCCTGGACAACCCGGCCCTGCACGAGGAGGTGTTCGGCCCCACGGCCCTGCTGCTGCGCTGCCGCGACGAGGCCGAGCTGCTGCGCGTGGCCAAGGCCCTGGAGGGCCAGCTTACCGCCAGCCTGCATGCCGAGCCCGAGGACGCCGCCCTGGCGCGCCGCCTGCTGCCGGTGCTGGATCGCAAGGCCGGCCGCCTCCTGGGCCAGGGCTTCCCCACCGGCGTGGAGGTCTGCGATGCCATGGTGCATGGCGGCCCCTGGCCGGCCACCACCAGCCCCCAGCACAGCTCGGTGGGCAGCCTGGCCATCCAGCGCTTTCTGCGCCCGGTCTGCTACCAGGACCTGCCGGACTGGCTGCTGCCCGAGGGCTTGCAGGACGAAGCGCTTCGGCCCGCGGCGCTCTAGCTCGGCAGCGGCGGTCTCGGTTCCCGGCGCGCGGCGGCTAGACTGGCTTGCACTTGCTATGCACGGCTTGCCGGAAAAGGGCTTGTTCCATGAGACATGATGTCGCGCGCTTGGCCCTGTCGGCCCTGCTGAGCCTGGCGGCCCTCCCGGCCATGGGTTCGGCCGCCCCCGAGGAGGTGGAGGAGGTCCAGCGCCATCAACCGGCGCCAAGCGCGCAAGCGCGCGGCGAGTCGGACTTCGAGCGCGACCTCGACCCGGTCCACGGCAAGGTGCTGCGCTTCAAGGACGCCCGGGGCGAGTTATTTTACGGCTACGACGCGCAGGGGCGCCTGGTCGAGGCACGGCGCGTGGCAGGGGCCGTCGCGCGCCTTGCCTACGACGCCCAGGCCTACGTCCACAAGCTGGTGATTCAGGACGGCGCCGCCCTGGCCGCGCAAGAGTTGCAGATCCGGTACGACGATCAGGGTCGCTTCCGGCAGCTCTACCTCGTGGGGCGGGGGAGCATCCGCGCTTCCTACGATGCTGCAGGCAAGATGCAGCTCTCGCACCCGGGCCTCGGCTCCGAGGATGCGCTGAAGATCTTTGGCATGTTCGGCACGCTGCGGATGCTCACCCATCCGGCGGGCATCGCCGTGCAGCAGCCCCTCAGCCGTGCGCAGCTGCCGGCGACAGGGCCCGTGGAACTGTGGCTGACGCCACCGCCGGACCCTGGCCGGCTGGCGTCCTGCGGCCTGGCGGACGCGGGCCGGCCTTGGGTGCTGGCCCAGGAGCATGCCTTGCTCACGCGGCTTGCCTCCAGCCAGGGCAACTCGGTACGGGTCGGTCGCCTCGGCCCTGGGGCGGCCCGGGATGATTGGCTGGGGCAGTGCTTTCAGCTGCGCCGGGGCTCCACGGTGTTGTGGCAGGGCGCGCTGGTGTCCGCCGGACACGCTCAAGCCTTGGCACTGCCCGTCCTTGAGCTGGAGAATCGGGCGCGGCACGAGCCACGCCTCACGCTCAGCTGCGGCCTGCCTGCACAGGCTGCGCCAGGCCCAGACACCTGCCAGCATGGGGCTGCCATGAACTGAAGGCGCGCCGCAGGAGGCCGGCTCATGGCATGCTTGCCAAGCCCGAGCGCCCGCCCATGACCACGCCGCCCACTCCCAACACCGCCACCTTGCTGGACGATCCGGCCATCCGCCAGCACAGCTTCTTCGAGGACGCCCAGGCCCTGTTCACCGGCGTGCTCTTCGTCTCCCTGGCCCTGATCCTGTTTGCCCAGGTGGGCCTGCTGACCGGTGGCACGGCGGGCGCGGCCTTTGTGCTGCACTACGCCACGGGCATAGGCCTGGGCAAGCTTTTCTTCCTGATCAATCTGCCCTTCTACTGGTTCGCCTGGACCCGCATGGGGCGGGAGTTCACGCTCAAGACCTTTGTGGCCATCGGCGTGCTGTCCCTGATGACGGAGTACTCGCCCCAGCTCTTTGCCATCGAGCGCATCCACCCGGCCTATGCCGCGGTGCTGGGCGGCCTGCTGCTGGGCTCGGGCTGCCTCTTCCTGGCGCGCCACCGCGCCAGCCTGGGCGGGGCCACCATCGTCTCGCTGTATCTGCAACAGGCCCGGGGTTGGCGGGCGGGCAAGGTGCAGATGCTGATCGACTGCTCCATCCTGCTGAGCTCCCTGGCCGTGGTCAGCCCCGAGCGGGTGGCCTACTCGGTGCTGGCGGCCCTAGTGATGAATCTCTTCATCGCGGTGAACCACCGGCCGGGGCGTTATGCCGTGCTTTGAGTAAGCCGTGCTCTGAGGCGGCGGCCGGGCAGGGCGGAGGGCGGACAATAGCGCCCAACCACAGGAACCCGCCCGCTCAGTGTCCGACACCGCCCAGCCCACACTCCCCGCCAGCGCCGCCGCCCCCGGCTTCAATCTGCCCAACCCGCGGCACGCATCGCGCATCCCGCCCGAGATCGGGCCGGAGCAGTGGCAGCACATCCGCCAGTCGGCCTACCAGCTGCCCCAGGTGCTGAGCCCGGCCGATGTGGACGAGGCCGGCCATGCCGGCAAGCCCGCCGATCTGGACCGCCTGGGCCTGATCCTGATCCAGAAGGCCGTCTCCGGCGGCCGGCCCAGCCGCTGGATTGAGCCCCGCCTCATCCCCGTGGCGCTGGCGCACCTGGACGTGGTGGGCACCGCCCCCACGGTGCGCGCCTTGATGCAGCAGCGCAGCCAGCAGCTCGAAGCCCTGGGCGTGCAGCGCGAGGGCCTGGGCTGGACCCGGCTGTGCCAGCGCCCGCTCAAGCTGGAGCACGAGGGCTGGCAGATCCATGTGTTCTTCCGCGTGGCGCTGCAGGATCCGGCCCAGGAGGCCGCCATCTGGGCCTACTACCGCGACGGCGAGCACCAGGCCCTGCGCCAGGCCCTGGGCCAGCAGCCGGCCTATGAGCATGAGCCGCGACTGCTGGCACATCTGAACGCGCTGCTGATGCGCAGCGAGGCCATGGGCGTGAGCGACGAGCAGCTGGCCTCCCTGCTGCCACGCCTGCAGTCCGAATGCGGCAAGCCCCAGGCCATAGACGCCCTGCTGGCCGCCTGCACCCGCGCCCAGGACCGCTGGGAGCGCCAGGTGGAGGAGCAGGGCACCCTGGCCCGCCTGAACGACGAGCTGGCCTTCCGCGGCTATCCCGACAGCTTCCCGCTGGCCCGGCGCATGGGCCGCAAGATCACGCTGTTCGTGGGGGCGCCCAATAGCGGCAAGACCTATGGCGCCTTCGAGCGCCTGGCCCAGGCCCGCGACGGTGCCTATCTGGCTCCGCTGCGCCTGCTGGCCCTGGAGGGGCGCGACCGCTTGGTGGGCCGCGGCGTGCCCTGCTCCCTGCTCACCGGCGAGGAGAACGTGCCGGCCGACAATGCCCGCGTGGTGTCCAGCACCATCGAGATGGTCAACACCAACAAGCCCATCGAGGTGGCGGTGATCGACGAGGCGCAGATGCTCTTCGACACCTACCGCGGCTGGGCCTGGACCCAGGCCATCGTGGGCGTGCCGGCCCAGGAGCTGATCATCATCTGCTCGGCCTATGCCGTGCCCGCCATCGAGAACCTGCTGGGCCTGGCCGGCGAGCGCTGCGAGGTGAAGCACTTCGAGCGCAAGCAGCAGGTGCAGCTGATGGACGCGCCCGTGCCCATTGCCGCCCTGCAGCGCGGCGATGCGGTGGTGGCCTTCAGCCGCCGCGATGTGCTGATGCTGCGCGACCAGATCGCCAGCAGCGGCCACAGCGTCTCGGTCATCTATGGCGCCCTGCCGCCCGAGGTGCGCCGCCGCGAGGCCGAGCGTTTTGCCGAAGGTGCCTCCCAGGTGCTGGTGGCCACCGACGCCATCGGCATGGGCCTGAACCTGCCGATACGCCGCGTGCTCTTCAGCACCATGAGCAAGTTCGATGGCGAGGGTGACCGTCCCCTGGACACCTCCGAGGTGCACCAGATCGCCGGCCGCGCCGGGCGCTACGGCATGTTCGACGAGGGCTTTGCCGGGGTGCTGCGCGAGGCCGAGCCCCAGGCCGCACGGCATTTGCGCGAGCAGCTGGCCCGCAGCCCCAAGGCCCCGCGCGACTTCAAGGCCGCGGTGGCACCCAACTGGTGGCATGTGCAGACCATTGCCACCCAGCTGGGTCTGGCCCGCCTGCACGCGGTGCTGAACGTGTTCATGCAGCAGCTGCGTCTGGATGACGCCCACTTCGCCGTGGCGGAGCTGGAGCAGATGCTGGAGCTGGCCGAGGCCCTGGACCGCGAGGCCGCCGCCCTGCCGCTCAAGAGCCGCTTCATCTACGCCCAGGCCCCGGTGGACAGCCGCACGCCTGGCCAGGTGCAGGAATACCTGGACTGGGCCGCCCGCCACGCCCGCACGGGCCAGGCCGGTCAGCCCTGGTTCCTGGACGATGTGGACGAGCACAGCCGCCTGGACCGCATGGAGCAGGCTCTGCGCTCCTGCACCCTGTGGCTGTGGCTGGATCTGCGCTTCCCCGGCGTCTACGGCAGCGTGGACGCCGTAGTGGACCTGCGCAGCCGCCTGAACAAGGGCATCGAGCATCACCTCAAGGGCAAGAAGCCGCTGTGGCAGACCCGCGGCGGGCGCGGCGGACCGCGGCGCGCCAAGAGCTGAGAACTAGCCGCCCAGCTTGCCCAGGGACTGGCGGATGCGACGCGCATCGGCCAGGCGCTGGGCCGAGCCATCGGCGTCGAGCAGGACCACGGTCACGAAGTGGCGCACGCCCTGTTTGCCCTCGGCCAGCAGGCGCATGGTCAGGCAGCGGCCGGCTTCCTCGGTGTAGCCGGTCTTGGACAGACGGATGTCCCAGCCTTTGCCCCCCACCAGATGGTTGGTGTTGCGCAGTTCACGCGGGCGGCCGTTGACGCTGACCTTGGCCTTGGCCCGGCTGCTGATTTCGGCAATCTGCGGATAGCGGGCGGCGGCGGCGGCAATGCGCGCCATCTCGGCGGCGGTGGACACATTGTCGGGCGACAGCCCGGTGGGTTCGACCACACGGCTGTGATTCAGGCCCAGGGCCGCCAGCTTGGCCTGGGCCGCCTGCACAAAGGCCGGCATGCCACCGGGATAGTGGCGGCCCAGGGCCGAGGTGGCCCGGTTCTCGGAACTGATCAGGGCCAGGGCCAGAGCGTCGCGCCGGCTGATGCGGGCGCCCACGGGCAGGCGCGAGGCGCTGTGCTTGAGACGGTCCACATCCTCGCTGCTGATCTGCAGCATCTCATCCATGTCCTGGCGAGCGTCCAGCACCACCATGGCCGTGACCAGCTTGGTGAGGGAGGCAATGGGGACCACGGCTTCGGCCGCCGTGCTGGCCAGCACCCGGCCGTCCGCATCCAGCACCCGCCAATTGCGGGCATTGACAGGCAGTTTTAGCAGGGCGGCCAAGCGGCCCGGCACGGGCGGC
>NZ_JBKCLH010000107.1:0-7072 GCF_046300915.1 Roseateles sp.
GCTCGCGCAGCGCCACCTGCTCATGGGCCCTGTCCAGGGCGCGGCGCGCAGCCTCGCGCATGCGCAGACTGCGCAGCAGGATCTGGGCCCCCGCCGCAATCAGCAGCAGGACCACGCCCCCCACCGCAGCGAGAAGCCACAGGCTGTCACGCCACGCCGTCAGGGCAGAGGCCTCTGTCCGCTCCACCAGCACGACCAGGGGCCGCCCGCGCGCGAGTCGGTAGGCAACCAGCTGGTCGCCCGGCTGCAGACCCGGGCCGCGGTAGCTGTCATGCTCCTTTCGCTTGAGCAAACCCTGGAAAGCCGGATGCTCGTCCAAGCGGCTGCCCAGACTCTGGGGCACGCCCTCGGTCGCGGCCAGCAGCTGCCCACCGAAGGAAACCAGAGCGGCCCGCGCGCCAGAGTCCTCCCCAAGCACCGACTGCTGATAGTTCGCCAGGGTGTCGGGGTTGATCAGGGCAAGCAAGAGCAGCTCTTGCCCGGCAGGTCCGATCACATGCCGCGCCAAGGGCAGCGTACTCACCGCCGCGCCCAGATCGGATCGCCCCAGGCTGCTCAGGCTGCGCCCCGCCTGCAGCGGCATCAGCAACTCACGCCCGGCTGCGGGCAGCGGACCCAGCTGAGACAGGCTCAGCCTCAAGCCCTGGTCCCGCGGGTCGGTGCTGACCAGCACCTGCCCCCGCAGATCGAGCACAGCCAGGCCGCGGAGCACGGGCTGGGCCACCAGGGCCTGGCTCAGCAGGGGCTGGAGTGCGACAGGGTCCAGGCGCGGCTGCAGCCGCAGACCATCGGCCACGGTACGCAGCACCAGGGCGGCAGACTCGACGCTGCGGGTGGCATGGTCATCGAGCACCCGTGCCAGCAGTTCCAGGCGCTGGCCCTCGTTTTCCAGTGCCTCGCGCCGCTCATAGGCGGCCAGCAGCAGCAGGGCGCCGACACTGGCCAGGCTCAGCAGGCCGGCCGCCCAGCGGACTAGGCGATCACTCTTGAAAGCGTTCAGGGCCATGCGTGCAAGCCGCGCCTCACTGGCTCACCACGATTTCGCTCAGCCCGTGACGTGCCGCGGCGGCCTTGAGTCGGCCGTCGCGCTTGATCGCGGCCACGAATTCGTCCAGCCGGGCCAACCACGCGGCATCGTTCTGGCGCGTGGCATAGGCATAGGGCAGCACGTGGAAGGGCTGGGGCGGCGGAACCAGGCGAGCCCAGTCCGCGTTGTCGAGCAGGCGGCGGCTATAGGGGTAGTCCGTCATGAACACATCGATGCGGCCGGCTTCCAGCTCGCGTTCGCGCGTGGCCGGCGGCCTTACCACCACCACCTCCGCCTTCTTCAGGGCGGCCGTCATCACAGGTTCCATGAAGGTGCCGGCCTGCACGCCCACCAGCACGCCGGGCCGATCAATATCGGCCCAGTCCCGCACAGCGCGGTTGGAGCGCGTCGTGACGCCGTAGATGTCACTCTGCAGATAGGGCTTGGTGAAGGCCAGGCGCGCCTGGCGCTGCGGCAGAACGCCCACGGCGAACATGGCCACATCGCAGCGGCTGCTGCCGACGTCCTCGATCAACTGGGTGAAGGAAGACTCCACATACGTGAGCTTGAGCTTGAGATCCTTGGCCAGCTCGGCCGAGAGCTCGATGTCGATGCCGCCCAGCTGCTGGGTATTGGGATTGCGGTAGGTAATGCCGTAGTAGTCGGGCCAGATGCAGACCTTGAGCTCGCCGCTGGCGCGCAGGCGCTGCAGGGTAGGACTGTCGGCCGCAGCGGCCGGACGGGCGGCCAGCAGGGCCTGGGCGCCCAGCAGCAGGCCAAGCGCTGCCAGGTGCCAGGTCTTGCTCTGTGCCGACGGGAAGATCGACCGTGGGTTCTTCATGATGTGAATCCTCGTGCTTTCATTCGTTGTCGACCAAGGCCTCGAAATTGGGAGGCTGGCGGTTGATGCGGTCGCGCAAGTCCAGCAGGGACGGCGCATGCCGCACAAAGGTGTCCACGATGCGAGGGTCGAAGGCGGTTCCGCGCTGCTCGGCGAGCATGCGCACGGCCACATCGTCCGCAAAGGCCTTGCGATAGCAGCGGTCCATGGTCAGGGCGTCAAAATAGTCCACAACGGCCACGATGCGGGCCGAGAGCGGGATGGCCTCGCCCGCCAAGCCATCGGGATAGCCGCTGCCGTCCCAGCGCTCATGGTGGCCCAGGGCCACCTCGGCGGCCAGCTGGAACAGCGGAATGCGGGAGCGCCCCAGGATCCGGGCCCCCATGCGCGGATGCTCGTTCATGATGGCGCGCTCTTCGGCGGAGTAGCTGCCTGGCTTCTTGAGTACCGCGTCGGGGATGCCGATCTTGCCGATATCGTGCATGGGCGCGGCGCGACTGAGCTGGTGCGCAAAGCTGGCTGGCTCGCCCATCAGCAGGGCCAGAGCCTCCGCGAGGTAGCCAATGCGCAGAATGTGCACGCCGGTGTCATCGTCCTTGAAATCCGCCGCCAGAGAAAGGCGCAGCAAGGCCTCGTGGTGGGCGCGGGAGACCTCGCGCAGCGCCTCGTTGCGCTCGTGGTACATGCGCCCCAAGTCCATCACGATGCGCTCCATCTGGGCGGCCGCGGCCGAGTCGAAGACGCAGTCGCCCGGCAAAGGCGCAGGCGCGGGGGCGGACGTCATGAGGCCGGATGAGCGGGGGGCCAGCATGAGCGGCTCCTCAGGCCGAGAGCGGGAGGTTGGCCAGATGTTCGATCAGCTGCAGGGGGCTGAAGGGCTTGACCATGTAGGCGTCGGCCCCGGCGCGCAGGCCGGCCTCGCGGTCGCGGGCCTGGCCACGGGCACTCAGCAGCACCACCTGCATGCCGGCGTAACGCGGCTCGGCCTTGAGCCGGGCACAGACCTCCAAGCCGTCCATGCTGCCCGGCATCATCACGTCCAGCAGCACCACATCGGGTCGCAAGACGGCCGCCAGCTGAAGCGCACTCTCGCCATCGACGGCTTCATGGATCTGGTAGTCCTCGAACTCCAGGGTCATGCGGATCAGCCGGCGGATATCAGCATGGTCGTCAACAATGAGAACGGTCTTGCTCATCGCGCACTCCTTGGGCTCTTGATGTTGATCTCATTATTGAGCGTATCATTTTTATCAATCAAGCTCTATTTGTCCGGGGCTGCTCAAAAATCGGCAAAATTGCGCAATGCCCAAGCCCAATTCCACTCTCGTCCCGCCCTCCGCCCAGACCGACTACAGCACCCTGGAGGTGGCGCGCCTGTTGGGCATGGCCGTACGCTCAGTACAGCTGATGGTAGACCGAGGTGAGCTGGAGGCCTGGAAGACCCCCGGCGGCCATCGCCGCATCGCGCGCAGCTCGGTGGAGGCCTGCTTGGCACGCCGCAGCAGTGGCACCGCAGCGACGTCGACCGGCTCCGGCCTGCCAAAGCCGGCAACACTCGCGCCCGGTGGCGCGAAGCGCCAGCGCCTGCTGCTGATCGAGGACTCGGTGCACTACCAGAACCTCATCTCCATGCTGCTGGCCCAGCAGTTCCCTGAGCTGGAGCTGCATATGGCCTCGGACGGCATCGCCGGCCTGGCCATGTATGGCCAGCTCCAGCCCGAGCTGCTGCTGGTGGACATCCTGCTGCCGGGCATCGACGGCGCCACCCTGATCACCAGCTTGCGCTCCCAGCCGCAGTTCGCCGGCAGCCGCTTGATCGTGGTGACCTCGCTGGATGAGGGCCAGCGCCAGCCCTACGACTTCGCCCTGCAGGGCCTGCCGGTGGTGCACAAACCCCGTCTGGTCACCGAGCTGCCGGGCCTGCTGCGCGAGCAGCTGGCAGCCCGGGCCGAGAGCGTCGCCTCATGAGCAGCGCGGGCCGGCCCCGGGTGCTGCTGGTCGAGGATGACCCCTCCCTGCAGCGCTTTGTGCAGCTGGCCCTGGAAGACTTCGAGATTGAGCTGCTCGCCGTGAGCTCGGTGGACGCCGGCCTGGCCGAGCTGGCCCGCGCGCCGGCAGCCCTGGTGCTGACCGATCTGATGCTGCCCGACCGCTCCGGCTTCGAGCTGATCGAGACCCTGGCCGCCCAGCCCGCGCTGCGCGCCGGCGCCCGGGTGGCGGTGTTCAGCGCCGGCCTCACCCCCGCCACCCGCGCCCGCCTGGAGCGCTCCGAGGTCTGGCGACTGCTCTCCAAGCCCTGCGGCCTGGCCGAGCTGGAGGCTTGCGTGCGCGACGCGCTGGCGGGAGCCGGCGCGTGCAAGGAGGGGGCGGAGCCGGGCGCCACCGCCGCCCACGACAGGCCCTCGCTGCCCAATGGGCAGGCCGCCGCCATCGCCGAGCATTTCGGGGGCAATGCCGCGCTGTACCACGCCTTCCGCGCCAGCTGTCTGCACCAGTTCCAGGCGGATCTGGCCGAGGGGGACAGGGCCCTGGCCGCGGGCGATGCCCCGGCCCTGCGACGCCTGGCCCACAGCCTCAAGTCCGTGCTGCTGAGCCTGGGCCATGCCGAGGCGGCCGCTCATGCGCTGGCCCTCGACGAGGCCTGTGAACCGAACGACTGGCCGGCCATGGCAGCCCTGTGGCCGCAGTTGCGGGCCGCGCTGAGACAACTGAGCTAAAGCCGCAACCACGGCAAGAAACCGCGCTCCGCGATCACCAGCATCCCTCTCCACAGCCGCACGTGAGCCATAGCGCCTCGCCCCAAGCCGGGGCTGCACTGCCTCGCAGGCTACGAAATCTGCGAAGTAAATCACGCAAGAATTGCCACTAATATCAATTCAATCAAATATGCTTAGGGCATCGCCTGCGTAATCGGCAGTCACAACAAGGAGCCCATCATGTTCAGCCTCAAGCGATGGAGCTTTGCCCAGCGGATGTATCTGATGAGTTGCACCGTGAGCCTCGCGCTAGGCGCCCTGGCGGTGATGGTGTGGGTACAGCTGTCGAGTCTGAGCGTGGCTGCCAAGAGCATCGGCCTCAGCCATGTCGTCGCACTTGATCATGCCCGCACCATGGAGCTGAACCTGACCCGGGCTTCCCTGCAGCTGCGCCACGCCATGCTGGCTCGCAATGAAGCAGAGCGCTCTGCGGCGCTTGTCCAGATTTCTGAGCACCGCGCGGCGCTCGATGCGGCTCGGACAGCCTACCAAGACCTTCAGGACAGCGCCCCGGACCTGAGCCAGGAACTCGATGCCTTCTGGTCCGTCGCAGAGGCGAATCTGTCCATGGTTCAGGCCGGTGACCGCGACGCAGCATTTGCCTTCTTGGTCGAGAAGACCGTTCCTGCCCGCAATGCGGTTCTCGACGTGATGAAGCGTAACGTTGAACACCACCGACAGGCTCTGAGCCAATCAATCGAGCGGGACTTGGTCCGCGAGGCGGACACCATCATGTGGGAGATCAAAGGCGTGGTCTTGCTGGTAGCCCTGCTCATGCTGAGCTCGGTATGGATCCTGGTCAGGCAGCTGAGAGGCCGCGTAAGCGTGTCTCAAGGGGTAGCCGAGAAGGTGCGCGACGGTGAACTGGATCAGCTTGTCAAAGACGAGGGACGTGACGAATTCAGTCCATTGCTTGCCGCCTTGCTGGCAATGCAAGGCAGGCTGGCCGAGCTGGTCAGCGATATCCGCGACAACGCCGAGAGCGTTGCGACCGCGAGCGCACAGATCAGCCAGGGCAACACGGATCTCAGCGTCCGAACCGAAAAGCAGGCCTCGGCCCTGCAACAGACGGCCGCCTCGATGGAGCAGATCAATGGCACAGCCCTCAGCAATGCCGACAGTGCAGCACAGGCCAGTCGCCTAGCCCATCAAGCCTCGGGCGTTGCCGAGCAGGGGCGCAAGGTGGTTGACGAGGTCGTAACGCAGATGCGCGCTATTGAACATGCGTCCAAGCAGGTCGAGGACATCATCGCCGTCATCAACGGCATCGCTTTCCAGACCAACATCCTCGCGCTCAACGCCGCGGTTGAAGCAGCCCGCGCCGGAGAGCAAGGCCGAGGCTTCGCCGTGGTTGCGGGTGAAGTCCGGACTTTGGCGCAGCGCAGTGCTGAAGCCGCTCGTCAAGTCAGGAGTCTGATCAGTCAAAGCGTCGAGCGCGTGGCGACGGGGGCTGGCTTGGTCGATCAGGCGGGGCGGACCATGCAAGAAGTCCGGACATCGGTGCAGCGCGTCAGTGACATCGTGAGTGAGATTGCCGCCGGCAGCCGGGAACAGATGAGTGGTGTTTCCCAGGTCAGCGAGGCAGTGAGCCACATGGATCAGGCCACCCAGCAAAATGCCGCTCTGGTGGAGCAAAGCGCAGCCGCCGCGGAGAGCTTGCGGGAGCAGGCTGCGGGCCTGGTACGTGCCATGTCCATCTTCCGCACTAGCACAAGCGGCTGAGGCGATCCGCTCAGATCGCCAGCGGGTCCACGTCCACCGCCCAGCGCTGCAGGCCGCGATGCTCGCGCTTCAAGGCATGCAGCTCGGGCATCCACAGCCAGAGCAGGCGCTGCAGCGCGCCGCGCGTGGGCGACTCCACCAGCATCTGCAGGCGCTCCATATTGGCTACCCGCGCCACGCTCATGGGCACGGGCGGGTAGATCATCAGCTCGCGGGCCTCGGGCAGGGCCTGGGCCCAGCGCGCTGCGGCGCTGAGGAAGGCCTGGGCCGCCTCGGCCGTGCGCGCCTCGGCGCGCAAGAGGGCCAGGTGTGAATAGGGCGGCAGGCCGGCGCTCTCGCGCTCGGCCAGCTGGCTGCGGGCAAAGGCTTCGAAGTCGTGCTGCAGCAGGGCGCGGTAGAGCGCATGCTCGGGGTGCCAGGTCTGCACCCACATCTCGCTGCGGGCGGCCTGCTCGGCGTCGCGGCCGGCTCGGCCCGCCGCCTGCATCAGCAGGGCGAAGAGGCGCTCGGGGGCGCGGAAGTCGCTGCTGAAGAGTGCGCTGTCGGGATTGATGGCGGCCACCAGGGTGATGCGGCGGAAGTCATGGCCCTTGGTCACCATCTGGGTGCCCACCAGGATGTCCACCTCGCCCTCGTGCACCGCCTGCAGCTGGCTCTCCAGCGTGCCCTTGAGACGGGTGGTGTCGGCATCGATGCGGGCCACGCGCGCGCCGGGCAGGGCCGCGG
>NZ_JBKCLH010000108.1:0-13352 GCF_046300915.1 Roseateles sp.
GGCCGGGCTGCTCGACGCCACCACCCCGCCACCACGCGCACGCCCCTCCTCGCGCGCCGCCAGGCGCTCGGCCAGATCGGGTTCGTCCTGCTGCTGCACGGGCGCCAGCGCCCGCAGCCGGGCCACGGCCTGCACGGCGCCCAGCTCCCGCACCCGATCCAGCGGCCCGCTGTAGAGCCGCCCCTGCAGTCCATACACGGCAAACATGGGCCGAGCATGGCACAAGCCGCGCCTTGGGCACAATGCGGGCATGCACAGCCAACTGCCCCCGCTTCGTCGCGCCAGCGCCCTGATCGTCTTCCTGCCCCTGCTGGCGTTCAGCCTGTCGGGCTGCGCCGTGGTGAGCGTGGCGGGTGCGGCCGCAGGGGCCGCCATCAGCGTGACGGGCGCCGTGGTCAGCACCGGCGTCAAGGTGGGCGGCAAGGTCATCGAGACCACGATAGACGCGGTCGCCTCCTCACCCGAAAAGCCGGCCGAGTAAAGCCGCCGCGCGATCCAGGACGGCGCCCTCCCCTTTGCTGGGGATGGGCAGCGCCGGGCTGGGCTGGCACGCTGCGCCCCTCACAAGGGGCAATCACATGGCCAGCAAGAGACAAGCAGACACCCGGCCCAGGCGCGTGCTCGATGCACGCCGCGACACCCTGGACTTTCGCGACCGCATGTACCAGCCCAGCCTGGTGGAGGTGCCCACGCGCATCGCCCTGGAGGACTACCAGGCCCATGGCGTGCCCATCCTGGACCAGGGGCAGGAAGGCGCCTGCACCGGCTTCGGCCTGGCCACGGTGGCCAACTACCTGCTGCGCCGCCGCAAGGTGGTGCCCGATGCCACGCCCGTGAGCCCACGCATGCTCTACGACATGGCGCGGCGCTACGACGAATGGCCCGGTGAGGCCTACGCCGGCTCCAGCGCCCGCGGCGCCATGAAGGGCTGGCACAAGCACGGGGTCTGCGCCGAGAGCGCCTGGCCCTACAAGCTCAAGCGCGGAGCCACCGGCGGCCTGACCCAGGCGCGGGTGCAGGACGCGCAGCAGCGCCCGCTGGGCGCCTATTTGCGCGTCAACCACAAGGACCTGGTGGCCATGCACGCGGCCCTGGCCGAGGTGGGCATCCTCTTCGCCACCTCCATGGTGCATGCGGGCTGGGACGAGGTGGGCGAGGACGGCCTGATCAGCCCGCGCGAAACGCCCGAGGGCGGCCACGCCTTCGCCATCGTGGCCTATGACGCCGAGGGCTTCTGGATCCAGAACTCCTGGGGACCGGACTGGGGCCGCCAGGGCTTTGCCCGCATCGCCTATGCCGACTGGCTGCGCCATGCCACCGACGTCTGGGTGGCGCGCCTGGGCGTGCCGGTGCAGCTGGCCGCGCCGGCGCCGGGCGCGGCCGCGAGCGCGCCCAGCGGCCCGGCCAAGAGCAGCTTTGCCGCGCTGCGCCCGCATGTGGTGAGTGTGGGCAATGAGGGCCGGTTGCGCCCCGGTGGCGAGTACGGGCTCAGCGAGGAGGAGCTGGCCACCCTGTTCCGCGAGGACCTGGGCCAGACCCTGGCCGCTTGGCCCAAGAAGCGCGTGCTGCTCTATGCCCACGGCGGTCTGGTCAGCGAGGCCGCGGCCCTGCAGCGCCTGGCCGAGTACCGGCCAGGCCTCTTGGAGGGCGAGGTCTATCCCCTGGCCTTCATCTGGAAGAGCGACTACTGGAGCACGGTCAGCAATATCCTGCAGGACGCCGTGCGCCGCCGCCGCCCCGAGGGCGCCTTTGACGCCGCCAAGGACTTTCTGCTGGACCGCCTGGACGATCTGCTGGAGCCGGTGGCGCGCCAGCTCACCGGCAAGGCTGCCTGGGACGAGATGAAGGAGAACGCCCTGGCCGCCTCACGCCAGGGCGGTGCGGCCTGGCGGGTGGTGCGCCATCTGGCCGAGCTCGCCGAGCTGGCCCAGGCCGAGAAGGGCCTGGAGATCCATCTGGTGGCGCACAGCGCCGGGTCCATCCTGCTGGCCCCGGTGGTGGGCCTGCTGAACGCGGCCGGGCTCAAGATCCGCAGCTGCACGCTCTGGGCCCCGGCCTGCAGCACCGAGCTCTTCAAGCGCGAGTACCTGCCGGCGCTGAAAAAAGGCGGCATCGAGGACCTGGCCGTCTATGCCCTGGACGACGCCACCGAGCAGGACGACCACTGCGCCCAGCTCTACAACAAGTCCCTGCTCTACCTGGTGTCCCACGCCTTCGAGGCGCGCCAGCGCATTCCCGGGCTGCAGGCCGGCACGCCCCTGCTGGGCCTGCAGCACTGCATCGAGGCCGATGCGGAGCTGGCCGCGCTCTTTGGCAAGGGGGGACGCGCGCGCCTGGTGCTGGCGCCGGACAAGGGCCGCGCCCCGCTCAGCAGCGCCCGCCACCACGGCGACTTTGACGACGACCCCGACACCGTGCGCTCCACCTTTGCCCGCATCCTGGATGCCAAGCCGGCGCAGCTGGGCGCCATCAGCTTTGGCCGCTCGGCCAGCTCGCTGCGCGAGCAGCGTCGGCAGCTGGAGCTCAAGAGCCGCTGATCGAGGGCGGCCCCGCCCTCAGGGCACGGGCAGGGCCGTCTCGTACTTGACCTCGCGCAGCACCACATTGCTGCGCACGCTGGCCACGCCGGCCACCTTGAAGACCTTGCTCTGCAGGAACTGGTCATAGGCCTTCATGTCGGGCGCCACCACCTTGACCACATAGTCGGCCTCGCCGGTGATGGCCTGGCACTCGATGATCTCGGGGCTGCCGGCCACCATGGCCTCAAAGGCCTCCACCGCCCCCTCGCTGTGCCGCACCAGGCTCACATTGGCCAGCACGCAGATGGACAGGCCCAGCTTCTCGCGGTCGGCCAGCGCCACATGGCGGCGGATCACGCCGCTGTCCTCCAGCTCCTTGATGCGGCGCCACACCGGCGTGGCCGACAGGCCCACCTTCTCGGCCAGGGCCTGGTTGCTCAGACGGCTGTCGGCCTGCAGGGCCTCCAGAATCATGCGCGTCGCCCGGTCGAAATGTTCATTTCCCATAAAAGCCTCCAGCGAGTTGAATTATCTCGCGCGAGCCCTTGACTGCGTCGATCAGAGTAAGAAACTCCGGACTGCCTGAAGAAAAATCTCCCGCTTGTCCAGCCAGAGCCAGGAGACCGCGATGACCCAGCCCACCACCCCGCCGCGGGATGTCGCCCTGCGCGACTACAAGCTGTCGGACAACCTCGGCGCCCACCAGGGCCAGGTCTTTCTGACCGGCACCCAGGCCCTGGTGCGCCTGCTGCTGGCGCAAAAGGCCCTGGACGAGCGCGCTGGCCTCAAGACCGCGGGCTTTGTCTCCGGCTACCGCGGCTCGCCCCTGGGCATGGTGGACCAGCAGCTCTGGAAGGCCAAGAAGTTCCTGGACGCCGCGCAGATCAACTTCCTGCCCGCGATCAACGAGGACCTGGCCGCCACCGCCTGCCTGGGCGTGCAGCGCGTGGCCCTGGACCCCAAGCGCACGGTGGATGGCGTGTTTGCCATGTGGTACGGCAAGGGCCCCGGCGTGGACCGCTCGGGCGACGCGCTCAAGCATGGCAATGTGTATGGCACGGCGCCGCAGGGCGGCGTGCTGGTGGTCTGCGGCGACGACCACGGCTGCGTGTCCTCCAGCACCCCGCACCAGAGCGATCTGGCCCTGCAGGCCTGGAGCATGCCCATCGTGCACCCGGCCAATGTGGCCGAGTACATGGAGTTCGGGCTCTACGGCTGGGCGCTCTCGCGCTTCTCCGGCACCTGGGTGGGCTTCAAGGCCATCTCCGAGGTGGTGGAGTCCGGCATGACCGTGGATCTGGACAGCGTGCCGCTGGACTTTGAACTGCCGGTGGACCACACCCCAGCGACCAATCTGCACATCCGAGCGGTGGACCTGCCCTCGCTGGAGCTGGAATCGCGCCTGGCCCACAAGCTGGAGGCGGTGCTGGCCTTCGCCAAGCTCAACAGCATCGACAAGCACATCGTCACGAGCCCGCGCGCCACCCTGGGCATCGTCACCGTGGGCAAGGCGCATTACGACTTCATGGAGGTGCTGCGCCGCCTGGACCTGGACCCCAATGCCCTGGCCGCGGCCGGCGTGCGGGTCTACAAGGTGGGCCTGGTCTACCCGCTGGAGCCCACGCGCATCCGCGAGTTCGCACAAGGGCTGACGGACATGCTGGTCATCGAGGAGAAGGCTCCGGTGGTCGAGCGCCAGATCAAGGAGCTGCTCTACCACCTGCCCGATGCCCAGCGCCCGCGCGTGGTGGGCAAGAGCGATGAGCAAGGCGCGGCCGTGCTCTCGTCCCTGGGCGAGCTGCGGCCCAGCCGCATCATGCCCACGGTGGCCGACTGGCTGGCGCGCCTGAACCCGGCCCTGGACCGCCGCCACCTGGTGGTGGACTTCCTCACGCCCTGCCTGCTCTCCAACGCCGCCGACGGCGTGCGCCGCCAGCCCTACTTCTGCTCGGGCTGCCCGCACAACACCTCCACCAAGTTGCCCGAGGGCTCGCGCGCGCTGGCCGGCATCGGCTGCCACTTCATGGCCAGCTGGATGGAGCGCGGCACCTCAGGGCTGATCCAGATGGGCGCCGAGGGTGTGGACTGGGCCGCGCACAGCCGCTTCACCACCGAGAAGCATGTGTTCCAGAACCTGGGTGATGGCACCTACTATCACTCGGGCTATCTGGCCATCCGCCAAGCCATCGCGGCGCGCGCCAACATCACCTACAAGATCCTCTACAACGACGCGGTGGCCATGACCGGCGGCCAGCCCGTGGACGGCCAGACCAGCGTGCCCCAGATCGCGCGCCAGGTGGAGGCCGAGGGCGTGAAGCGCCTGGTGGTGGTCAGCGACGACATCGCCAAATACGAGGGCCACCACGGCCTCTTCCCGCCGGGCACCAGCTTCCACGACCGCAGCAAGCTCGACGCCGTGCAGCGCGAGCTGCGGGAGATCGAGGGCGTCACGGTGCTGATCTACGACCAGACCTGCGCCGCCGAGAAGCGCCGCCGCCGCAAGAAAAAGGAATTCCCGGACCCGCCGCGCCGCCTCTTCATCAACGAGGCGGTGTGCGAGGGCTGTGGCGACTGCGGCCAGGCCTCGAACTGCCTCTCCGTCGTGCCGGTGGAAACCGACTTTGGCCGCAAGCGCGCCATCGAGCAGAGCAGCTGCAACAAGGACTTCAGCTGCGTCAATGGCTTTTGCCCCAGCTTTGTCTCGGTGCATGGCGCCCAGCTGAAGAAGAAGGTGGGCGCGGGATACACCGCGCAAGACCTGGCCCGCGAGCTGGCCGCCATCGCGGCGCCGGCCGCCTGGAACTGGACCGGCCCCTTCGACCTGCTGGTCACCGGCGTGGGCGGTACCGGCGTGGTGACCGTGGGCGCGCTTGTCAGCATGGCGGCGCATCTGGAAGGCAAGCAGGCCTCGGTGCTGGACTTCATGGGCTTTGCCCAGAAGGGCGGCTCGGTGCTGAGCTTCGTGCGCCTGGCTCCCACGCAGGACCTCTTGAACCAGGTGCGCATCGACACCCAGCAGGCCGATGTGCTGCTGGCCTGCGATATGGTGGTGGGCGCCAGCCCCGATGCCCTGGGCACGGTCAAGGCCGGCCGCACCGTGATCCTGGCCAACACCCATGAGCTGCCCACCGCCGCCTTTGTGCGCAACCCCGATGCCAGCCTGCAGGCCAACTCTCTGCTGGCCAAGATGCTGCATGCGGTCGGCAACGACAGCGCCCTGCTCTCCAGCATCGACGCCCAGGCCATTGCCCAGCAGCTGATGGGCGACACCATGCCCAGCAACATCATCATGCTGGGCGCCTGCTGGCAGCGCGGCCTGATTCCTCTGAGCGAGGCCGCCCTGATGCGCGCCTTCGAGCTCAATGGGGTGGCCGTGGAGGGCAACAAGACCGCCTTCGCCCTGGGCCGCCTGGCCATCGCCGCGCCCGAGGCGCTCAAGCGCCTGGCCGGCCGCGACAACTCAACCCAGCCCGTGCAGCTGCTGCTGGGCCAGGACCAGCTGGATGGCCCCGAGGGCCTGATCGCGCGCCGCATGCAGCACCTGACCGACTACCAGGACGCCGCCTACGCGCAGCGCTACCGGGCCCTGGTGGACCAGGTGCGCGCCGCCGAGGCGCGGCTGGGTGATGCAGGCAAGGCCGAGCGCCTCACCAAGGCCGTGGCCCGCTACTACGCCAAGCTGCTGGCCATCAAGGACGAGTGGGAGGTGGCGCGCCTTTACACCGACGGCCGCTGGGAGGCCGCGCTCAAGGAGCAGTTCGAGGGCTGGGAGCGCATCAGCTTCCATATGGCCCCGCCCCTGCTGTCCAAGCCCGATGCGAACGGCCACGCCAAGAAGATCGAGTTGGGCAGCTGGACCTTCAAGGCCCTCAAGACCCTGGCCCGCTTCAAGCGCCTGCGCGGCACGGCGCTCGATGTCTTCGGCAAGACCGAGGAGCGCCGCATGGAGCGCCAGCTGATTGCGGACTACGAGGCCCTGATCGCCGAGCTGCTGCAGCAGCTGAGCGCCGAGAAGCTGGACCTGGCCGTGCAGCTGGCCCGACTGCCGGAGAAGATCCGCGGCTACGGCCATGTAAAGCTGGCCAATGTGGTGACGGTGCGGGCCCAGTGGAAGGACCTGCTGGACCGCTTCCATGGCCGGGCCAGCGCCGGCCCGGTCGTGGCCGAAGCTCAGCCCATCCGCATCAAGGGCGTGGCCGAGCTGTGAAGCTCAGCTGAGGCGGAGAAAGCTCAGCCGGTCGATCAGGGTCTGCCCGTTCTGGGACGACTCATGCAGCTGCAGGATCTGCAGCCGCCCTCGGGCGGCCAGCCCCTGCAGCTCGCGCGCCGCCTGGTCGTAGACCAGGGGCTGCTCCAGCGCACTGCCGCTACGCGGCAACTCCACTTCGGTGCCGAATTCCGACTCCAGGAAGAAGGTCATCGCAATCGTGCCCATCACTGCCTCGCTTCAAAGCCCGGGCCACCGTCGCGACAGCCACCGGATGCTCATCATGCACCACCTCCCGTGACAGAGGCTTGATCCTGCCCAATTCGGGGCTTCGATGGCGGGACGCAAGGTATCGAACTGGTTCTTGTGAACTACGTCACATTGACATCAGACCGTCATCTGAATACGGTGGACTGGGGAAAGCTCGTAACGAAAAATCTCATTCCGGCATCCAGCCGCCTCCTTTCCATTCACAGGTTGTACGAATGAAGCTGAGCAGGAAACTCCCCCTGGCCATCGCCCTGACCCTGGTGCTGACCCTGGCCGCCGGATTCTTTGGACTCTGGACGGCCAGACAGGCCCTGCAGGTCTTCAACACCGAGGTGCTCAGCCATATGGCCGCCGAGCGCGCGGCCGCCGAGCTGGAGAGCCACTTCAAGACCCAGGTCCAGGAGTGGAAGAACGTGCTGCTGCGCGGCTCGGACACCGCGCTGTTCAACAAGCACTGGCAGGCCTTCCAGGCCGAGGAATCCGCGGTGCAAAGCAAGGTCCAGGCCCTGATGCCGCGGCTCACACCCGAGCAAGGCGCGCT
The DNA here is from genome assembly GCF_046300915.1 of Roseateles sp. Classification (GTDB taxonomy): domain Bacteria; phylum Pseudomonadota; class Gammaproteobacteria; order Burkholderiales; family Burkholderiaceae_C; genus Kinneretia. The sequence continues at coordinate 7,538 of NZ_JBKCLH010000108.1, forward strand.
GGCACAGCAGTTCCAGCTGAGCCACCGCAAGATGGGCGAGGCGTATAGACAGGGCCTGGAAAAGTTCCAGGACAACGGCCTGGACCCGTCCATCGGCGATATGGTGGTGCGCGGGCTCGACCGGGAGCCGGCCCAGAATCTCCGTAAGCTGACCGCGCTGATTGCCGAGCACAGCCAGGCGGTGGCGCAGCAGGCCTATGCCTCCGGCCATCAGGCCACCCTGCTGAGTCTCGGCCTGATGCTGCTGGCCAGCGCCCTGGGCGTCGCCATCGGCGTGTTCATCACCCGCTCGGTCATCGGCCCCTTGCGCAGTGCCGCCGACCTGGCTTCGGCTGTCGCCCTGGGTAATCTCAGCACGCCCGTGCCCGGCGCAGGGCGCGATGAACTGGGCCAGCTGCTCCAAGCCCTGGGCACCATGCAGCAGCAGCTGCGAGCCCTGGTGAGTGATGTGCGCCACAACGCCGAGCCGGTGGCCGCCGCCAGCGCTGAGATCGCGGCCGGTAATAGCGACCTGGCCGCGCGCACGGAGCAACAAGCCTCGGCCCTGCAGGGCACGGCCTCCTCCATGGATCAGCTCGATGGCACCGTGCGCAAGAACGCCGAGGGCGCCGGCCAGGCCGAGCAGCTGGCGCAGAAGGCCAGCGGTGTGGCCCTGGCCGGCGGCCAGGCCATTGCCACCGTGGTGCAGACCATGCAGAGCATCCACGGTGCCTCGGAGCGGGTGGTGAGCATCATCGAGGTCATCGACAACATCGCCTTCCAGACCAATATCCTGGCGCTGAATGCCGCGGTGGAGGCGGCTCGTGCCGGCGAGCAGGGACGCGGCTTCGCCGTGGTGGCCGGCGAGGTGCGTACGCTGGCGCAGCGCAGTGCCCAGGCCGCCCGTGAGATTCGCAGCTTGATTCTTGGCAGCAACGAGAACGTGCAGCGCGGGTCCCAGGAAGTGCAAGCCGCCGGCCAGACCATGCGGCAGGTGGAGCAGGCCATCGGCGATGTCTCGGGCCTGATCCAGGAGATCAGCCGCGCCAGCCTGGCACAGAGCCAGAGCGTGTCCGGCCTCAATGCCGCGGTGCTGCGCATCGAGGAAGGCACGCAGCAGAACGCGGCCCTGGTGGAGCAGACCAGCGCAGCGGCGGAGAGCTTGCGGCGTCAGGCCCAGCAGCTGGTTCAGCTGGTGGACCGCTTCCGGCTCGCCTGAAAGAAGCCGCCGCGCCGGCCCTGGCGCCGGCAGCCATGCGGCCGCCGATGCACCTGGGTGGCGCGTCTTGCGTCACCCGCCTCAAACTGCCAGCATGGACAGCCCGCCAAGTCAGCGGCATTCGCCCCCTTCAGGAGAGCCGTCCATGAACCCCACCCGTATCGAGCGCGACAGCATGGGCGAGATGCAGCTTCCTGCCCATGCCCTCTACGGCGCCCAGACCCAGCGCGCGGTGGAGAACTTCCAGATCAGCGGCCCCCTGCCGGCGCGTTTCATCGCCGCCCTGCTGCGCCAGAAGCAGGCCGCGGCCCGCGCCAATGCTGCCCTGGACCTGCTGCCCGTGGCCATGGCCCGCGCCATCGAGGAGGCGGCCACCGAGCTGCTGGCCCAGCCCGACTTCATGCAGCATTTCCCGGTGGATGTGTTCCAGACCGGCTCGGGCACCAGCAGCAATATGAACGCCAACGAGGTGCTGGCCACCTTGGCCACGCGCCGCCTGCGCGCCCAGGGCGGGGAGCCCGTCGCCGTCAGTGCCAACGACCATGTGAATATGGGCCAGAGCAGCAATGACGCCATTCCCTCGGCCCTGCACATCGCCGCCGCCCTGGCCCTGCACAAGGAGCTGCTGCCGGCCCTGCGCGGCTTGGTCGCGACCATAGGCGCCAAGAGCGCCAGCGACGGCCACCATGTGAAGACCGGCCGCACCCATCTGATGGACGCCATGCCGGTGCGCCTGGGCCAGGTGCTGGGCGGCTGGGCCGCTCAGATCGAAGCCCAGATCGAGGGCCTGCAGACGCTTCAGCCGCGCATCCAGGCCCTGGCCCAGGGCGGCACCGCGGTGGGCACGGGCATCAACGCGCACCCGGACTTCGCCCGGCGCTTTGCCCAGGAGATCAGCGCCCTCACCGGCCTGACCTTCCGGCCCGCGCCCGACTTCTTCGCCGCCATGGGCTCGCAGGACGCGGCCGTAGCGCTCTCGGGCGCGCTCAAGGCCCTGGCCGTGAGCCTGATGAAGATCGCCAACGATCTGCGCTGGATGAACTCCGGCCCCCTGGCCGGCCTGGCCGAGATCGAGCTGGAGCCCCTGCAGCCCGGCTCCAGCATCATGCCGGGCAAGGTGAACCCGGTGATCCCGGAGGCCGTGGCCATGATCGCGGCCCAGGTGATCGGGCATGACGCCGCCATCACCATCGCCGGCCAGAGCGGCAATTTCGAGCTCAATGTCATGCTGCCCCTGGTGGCCCACAACCTGCTGGACAGCCTGCATCTGCTCACGCGCGCCAGCGAGCTGCTGGGCGAGCGCGCGATTGCCAGCTTCAAGGTCAAGGAGGCCGCGCTGAACCAGGCCCTGGCGCGCAACCCCATCCTGGTCACGGCGCTGAACCCGGTGATTGGCTACGCCAGGGCCGCGGAAATTGCCAAGACCGCCTACCGTGAGGGCCGCCCCATCATCGAGGTGGCCGCCGAGATGAGCGGCCTGCCGCGCGAGCAGCTGCGGCAGCTGCTGGACCCTGCCCGCCTGACCCGGGGCGGTCTCTGAACGCGGCGTCGGGGCCTGGCGCCGGCCATGCTCGCGGGGCTCAGACCTCGCTGACCACCCGGTTGCGCCCCTCATGCTTGGCGCGATAGAGCGCCCGGTCGGCCGCGGCCAGCAGGCCCTGGGCCAGCTGGGCGGGCTCGCGCCCGGCGATGTCCTGCCCCAGCAGGGACAGGCCGATGGAAATGGTCACCGCCACCGAGGCGGCGCCAGCCTCCACCGCCTGAGCCGCGATGCGCCCGCGTATGCGCTCGGCAATTTCGCGCGCCTGCTGCAGGCCGGCCTGGGGCAGCAGGGCCACGAATTCCTCGCCGCCCCAGCGGGCGATGGTGTCCCCGGCCCGCAGCTGGCCCTGGATGCTCTGACCCACGGTGCGCAGCACCATATCGCCCGTGGCATGGCCGTGGCGATCGTTGATGGCCTTGAAGCCGTCGATATCCAGGAACAGGCAGGCCAGGGCATGGCGATGGCGCCGGGCCTGGGCGATCTCCACCAGGCAGCGATGCTCGAAATAGCGGCGGTTGTGCACGCCCGTCAGCGCGTCGGTGAGCCCGGCCAGCTTGAGCCGCTCCTGGTTGAGCGCGCTCTCCAGGCACACGCTCAGGATGCCGGCCAGGCGCTGCAGCAACTGGGTGCCGGCGTCCGGGGTGTATCGAAGCGCGTCCAGGCTCCCAAAGTGCAGGCTGGCAATCAGCCGCCCGTGACGGCGTATGGGTAGCAGGGCCACCGAAGCCATGACTTGAGCAAAGAGCTCGCCGTGGCGCGCCGGCTTGAAAGCCCCCAGCTGAGGCAAATCGGTCTCGCCATGCAGACGCTGCAGCGCGGCCGCGTCGGGCAGCAGGCGCAGACCTGCAGGCTGAGCGGCACCCAAGAGCCGCGCCAGCTCCTGCTCGCCGTCCACCAAGGCCAGGCTCACCTCGTCCAGGGCAAAGACCTGCCGGTAGTCCTGCAGCAACACCTGCAGCAACTCCTGCAAGGAAGCCGCGCCGATCAGGCGATGCTCCAGCCGCTCGAAGCGGCGCATCTTTTCCTCATTGGCCCGAGCCTCCTGCAGCAGCGCCTGAAGCTGCTGGCGCAGGTGCTGGTTCTCGGCCTCGAGGGGGGCTGCGTCGTCCATGCGCGCAGCTTAGCCCAAGCTCATGACAGGGCGCGACCGATCAGGATCTTCTGCACCTCGGAAGTACCCTCATAGATCTGGGTCACGCGCACGTCACGGTAGATGCGCTCCACCGGGAAGTCGCTCACATAGCCATAGCCGCCATGGATCTGGATGGCGGCGGAGCAGACCTTCTCGGCCATCTCGCTGGCAAAGAGCTTGGCCATGGCCGCTTCCTTAAGGCAGGGCTGACCCGCGTCCTTGAGTGCGGCGGCATGCCAGATCAGCTGGCGTGCGGCCTCGATCTGCGTGGCCATCTCGGCCAGCTTGAACTGGATGGCCTGGTGTTGAAAGATCGGCTGGCCGAAGCTGCTGCGGTCCTTGCTGTAGCGCAGCGCGGCTTCAAACGCCGCGCGCGCCATGCCCACCGATTGCGAGGCGATGCCGATGCGGCCACCCTCCAGGCCCGAGAGCGCGATCTTCAGGCCCTGGCCCTCCTCGCCCAGGCGGTTGGCGGCCGGCACGCGGCAGTTCTCGAAATTGATCTGCGCCGTGTCGCTGGCATGCTGGCCCATCTTGTCCTCGACGCGGGCCACCACATAGCCCGGCGTGTTGGTGGGCACCAGGAAGGCGCTGATGCCCTTCTTGCCCGCGGCCTTGTCGGTGACGGCCATCACGATGGCCACATCGCCGTTCTTGCCGCTGGTGATGAACTGCTTCACGCCGTTGAGCACGTACTCATCGCCCTCGCGCACGGCCGTGGTCTTGAGCCCGCCGGCCTCCGAGCCCACATGCGGCTCGGTCAGGCAGAAGGCACCCAGCATCTCCCCGCGCGCCAGGGGCTTGAGGAAGCGCTGCTTCTGATCCTCGTTGCCAAAGGCCATCAGGATGGAGCAGACGGGGCAGTTGTTGACGCTGACCACGGTGGAGGTGGCGCCGTCACCGGCCGCGATCTCTTCCAGGATCAGGGCCAGGGCCAGATAGTCCAGGCCCGCGCCGTCGTACTCGGTGGGCACGGCCACGCCGTAGCAGCCCAGCTCGGCCAGGCCCTTGAGCTCGGCGGCAGGGAAGTGGTGGCTCTTGTCCCACTCAGCCGCCTTGGGCGCGATCTGGTCTTGGACGTAGGAACGGATCGCGTCCTGGATGGCGCGGTGGTCTTCACTGAGCAGCATGGGTCGGCTACGGCGAGTTTCGTCGCCGCGATTGTGCCAGTCAGCCCTTCCCAGGCGCCCATGCCGATCAGGCCTGCTTGCGGCGGCGGGCCAGCGTCATGCCGGCCAGGGCCAAGCCCACCAGGGCCAGCGAGGCCGGCTCGGGCACCTGATTGCGCTGGCTCAAGCTCACATCGTTCAGGGCAAAGAAGTCGGAGTTGGTGTCGCGGCCACCGGCGCCAAAGCCATAGCCGATCCAGCGCATGGAGTAGCTGCCTGCGGCCAGGCCGCTGCTCAGCGTGATGTGCTCGGTCGCGCTGGTGGTGGCGGAGGAGGCCGTCAAGTCGGCAGCCAGATCGGTCCAGCCGCTGCCGCTGTTGATCTGCACCGCGTACTTGTAGCTGGGCCTGGTGTTGCCGAAGTTGTGGTTGTGGTAGTGGGTGAAGGACAGGGTCAGGTCATTCAGCGAGTTCGCCAGCGTGAAGCTCAGCGAGAGCGTGTTGCTGTTGCTGCCGAAAAACTGCGTCCCCACGACATTTCCATAGGGGGCACCCCAGTTCCACACGCCCGCGTTGGCCGTGCTGAAGTTGGCGTTGCTCACGCCCGCTGCGGCCGTCGATGCGGCGATGCCGCCGGGCTGGCCGGGCGCCGCGTTGTCAAAGCTCCAACCCACGACCACACCGGCCTGGGCGCTTGCTGCCAGAGCCAGGGCCACTGCGCCGAAGCTCACTTTGGAAATCAGATTGTTGGTTTGCGTCATTTGTCTTGTCCGTCCGAGCGATGAATGAATGGATGCATAAATGAATGAATCCACCGTTCTCTCAATCCATGAA
>NZ_JBKCLH010000109.1:0-12852 GCF_046300915.1 Roseateles sp.
GTCCCCGAGTTGCTGCTGGGAGCCGATTCGGTCAAGCATTACGACGCGGCCGGCGGCGGCTCGGCCATGTCCGAGCTCACACCGGTGCTGCGCGCCCAGATCCTGGTGGTGCAGGGCGACTATGCCCAGGCCCAGGCGCTCTACGAGACCCATCTGCCCCAGGCCATGGCCCTGGGGCTGGCGCGGCTGGGCAGCAGCCTGCTGGCCGATCTGGCCTGGTGCCGCGTCAATCTGGGCCAGCGCGAGCAGGCCCTGCGCCAAGCCCAGGAGGCGGAGTTCGAGCTGGATCCGGCCTGCGATGTGGATGATCGCGCCGCCACCCACAGCCGCCTGGCCCAGGTCTATGGCGCCCTGGGTGATGCCGCTGCGGCTCAGCGCCACGCGGCGCTGGCGAGCCAGGAATGGGCGGAGTTCGAGTGCCAGCAGGCGCAATGGGCGGCCGCGCTGGATGCGGCCGGCCTGAGCCGGCCCTGAGGCTTTCAGGCCCTCAGAACAGGGCCATGCTCAGCTTGCGGCGGTACTGGTCCAGCAGCGGGTCGCTGGTGGGTACCACGGCGTGGCCGGCGATCTCCAGCGTGCTCTTGGGTTCGGCGCCGGCCTGGGGCTTGGGCGCGGGCTTGCTCAGCAGCTCCAGCACGGCCACATAGAGCTTGCGCGCGGCCTCGCCGTTCCAGGCCTTGTCGCGCATGATGATTTCCAGCAGCTCGTCCATGGCCTCGGTAAAGCGCTGGGCGGCCAGATGGCTCTGGGCCAGGGCGTAGCGGGCCTCGAAGTCGCGCTTGTTGGCGGCGATGGCGGCCTGCAGGGCCGCGGGCTCGACGCGGGCCGCGGTCTCCATGGCGGCTATCCACTGGGCCAGGGCGGCGAAGCGGGCGTGCGGGGTCAAGGTGTCGGCGGCGCGCGCAGCCACGGGCGCGAAGGCGGCCTGGGCCTCGGCCAGGCGGCCCAGTTCCAGCAGTGCCTTGACCAGATCGAAGCGTGCGGTCTCGTTGGCCGGATCGGTCTCCACCGCCAGGGCCAGCTTGGACAGGGCCGAGTCCAGATCGCCCTCGGCCAGCAGCTCCTCGGCCTCGGCCAGTTCTTCCTCGGCTTCCAGGGCCTCGCCGCTGGGCACATGCTTGTCCAGGAACTCGCGGATCTGGGCCTCGGGAATCGCGCCCACAAAGCCGTCCACCGGCTGGCCGCCGACGAACATCACGCAAAAGGGGATGGAGCGCACGCCAAAGGCCTGGGAGAGCTGGCTGGCGATCTCGGGCTGCTCATCGCTATTGAGCTTGGCCAGCAGGAAGCGGCCGCCGTAGGCGGTTTCCAGCTTCTCCAGCACCGGGCCCAGGCTCTTGCAGGGGCCGCACCAGGGCGCCCAGATGTCCAGCAGCACCGGCTGGCTCATGGAGGCCTGCAGCAGCTCGGTTTCGAAGTTCTGTATGGTGATGTCGATCATGGGGGTCTCGAGGGCTCGGCTGGGGACTTGGCGGCACCCGCCTACAATTCAAGGTTTCTTTTCCGCCTGTTCAGCGATTGGAGCGAGCCGTGAGCAACGTCTCCCCCCTGGTCGGTGTGGTCATGGGTTCCAGCAGTGACTGGGAGACCATGAAGCACGCCGCCGACATTCTCTCCGAGTTCGGCATCCCTTTCGAGGCGCAGGTCGTCTCGGCCCACCGCATGCCCGACGAGATGTTTGCCTATGCCGAGGCCGCCGAGGGCCGTGGCCTGCGCGCCATCATCGCCGGGGCCGGCGGTGCGGCGCATCTGCCCGGCATGCTGGCGGCCAAGACCCCGGTGCCCGTGCTGGGCGTGCCGGTGGCCAGCCGCCATCTGCAGGGCGTGGACTCCCTGCACTCCATCGTGCAGATGCCCAAGGGTATTCCGGTGGCCACCTTCGCCATCGGCACGGCTGGCGCGGGCAATGCGGCCCTGTTCGCCGTGGCCATGCTGGCCAGCGGTGACGCCGTCCTGCGCGACAAGCTGGCCGCCTACCGCGTGGCCCAGACCGAGAAGGCGCGCGCCATGACGAAGGACCTGGTCTGATGAGCGACGTTCTGCTGCCCGGTGCCACGCTGGGCGTGCTCGGTGGGGGTCAGCTGGGCCGCATGTTCCTGCATGCGGCGCAGAGCCTGGGCTACCGCACCGTGGTGCTGGATCCCGATGCGGACAGCCCGGCGGGTGCCGTGGCCCATGAGCACATCCGGGCCGACTATCTGGACGAGGCGGCCCTGGCCGCCCTGGCCGCGGCCTGCGACGCCATCACCACCGAGTTCGAGAACGTGCCCGCGCGCGCCCTGGAACTTTTGGCCGCCCAACGCCCGGTGGCCCCGGCCGCGAGCTGCGTGGCCATCTGCCAGGACCGCGCGGCCGAGAAGGCTCACTTCCGCGCCGCCGGTGTGGACGGCGCGCCTTATGCGGTGCTCGCCACCGAGGCTGATCTGCAGGCCGTGCCCGACAGCCTGCTGCCCGGCATCCTGAAGACCGCCCGCATGGGCTACGACGGCAAGGGGCAGGTGCGGGTGCGCAACCGCACCGAGCTGCAGGCCGCCTGGAGCGAGCTCAAGCAGGTGAGCTGCGTGCTGGAGCAGCTGCTGCCCCTGCAGCTGGAGCTCTCGGTGATCGTGGCCCGTGGCCGCGACGGTACGGTGGTGCAGTTCCCGGTGCAGCAAAACCTGCACCGCGACGGCATCCTGGCCGTGACCGAGGTGCCGGCCCCGGCCGTGGATGCGGCCCTGCAGGCCCGTGCCGCCGAGTCCGCCGCGCGCATTGCCACCGAGATGGGCTATGTGGGCGTGCTCTGCATCGAGTTCTTCCTGCTGCAGGACGGCCGCCTGGTGGTCAACGAGATGGCGCCGCGCCCGCACAACTCGGGCCACTACACGCTCAATGCCTGCGACGCCTCGCAATTCGAGCTGCAGGTGCGGGCCCTGGCCGGTCTGCCCCTGATCACGCCGCGCCTGCACTCGCCGACCGTGATGCTGAACCTGCTGGGCGATCTCTGGTTCGACCCGCAGGACGCCGCGAGCGCGGCCCGCGAGCCCGACTGGGCCGGTGTGCTGGCCCTGCCCGGCACCCATCTGCACCTCTACGGCAAGGCCAGCGCGCGACGTGGCCGCAAGATGGGCCACCTGAATGTGAGCGCGGCCACGCCCGAGGCGGCCCGCGCCACCGCCCGCCGTGCGGCGGCCCTGCTGGGCCTGCCCGAAACCTGGTGAACCATGCTGCTTGACGGCCACGACCCCCACGCTCTGCGCCAGGCCGCCCAGGCCCTGGCCGCCGGCGAGCTGGTGGCCCTGCCCACCGAAACCGTCTACGGCCTGGGGGCTCGCGCCGACCAGGACGCGGCCGTGGCCAAGATCTTTGCGGCCAAGGGCCGGCCCAGCGACCATCCCCTGATCGTCCACGTGCTGGACATTGCCGACGCTCAGGCCTTTTGCCGCGAGCTGCCGCCGGTCGCCCTGCGCCTGATGCAAGCCTTTTGGCCTGGCCCTCTGACGGTGATCGTGCCGCGTGCGCCGGGCATGGCCGCCGCCGCCGCCGGTGGCCAGGACAGTGTGGGCCTGCGCTGCCCCGCTCACCCGGTGGCCCGCGCCCTGCTGGCCGAGGCGCGCAGCCTGGGCGTGCTGGGGGTGGCTGCGCCCAGTGCCAACCGCTTCGGCAAGGTCAGCCCCACGCGGGCCGAGCATGTGCGCAGCGAGTTCGGGCCCGAGCTGCTCATTCTGGATGGCGGTGCCTGCGCCGTCGGCATCGAGTCCAGCATCGTGGACTGCAGCCGTGGCCATCCGGTGCTGCTGCGCCCCGGCATCCTGACCCCGGCCCAGATCGAGGCCGCGGCTGGCGAGCCCCTGCGCGCCCGCGACGGGGGCACGCCGCGCGCCTCCGGCACGCTGGCGGCGCATTACGCGCCCCAGGCCCGGGTCGCTTTGCTGCCCGCCGAGTTGCTCAGATCGAGACTTTCGCAGGCCGCGCAGTGGCCCGACGGGCTGGCGGTATATTCCCGAACGCTGTCGCCAGCCGCCGGCATCACGCAGTGGCGAGTCATGCCCGATGATGCGGTGGCGGCGGCTTTCGAGTTGTTCGCGGTGCTGCGCGAGCTGGACGCAGGCGGTGCTCGTGAAATCTGGATCGAGATGCCGCCCACGGACAGCGCCTGGGACGGTGTGCAGGATCGCTTGGCGCGCGCGGCCGCGGCCTTTGCCGCCGGGGGCGAGTCGGACCCCGTCTGAATGCAGTCTTCAATGTCTGGAGAGTTGATGAAGTTTCTGAAGCAAGGCGCGCTGGCGCTGGCGGCTGCGGCCGTGTTGACCGCCTGCGGCGGCGGTGGTGGCCAGATCGAGCCCTTCAAGCCCACGCGCATCATGGCCTTCGGCGACGAGGCCAGCGTGATCACGTCCGAGGGCCGCAAGTACATGGTCAATGCGCTCACCAGCACCGATGCGCTGGATTGCGCGGTCTATCCCTTGTGGACGCAGTCCCTGGCCAGCGCCTTCGGCCTGGTGTTCCCCGAGTGCAATCCCAACAAGGTGGCCTCGCCCACGGGCAAGATCTACGCCACGGCGGGTGCCAAGGTGGCTGGTGTCAAGGCCCAGGTGGACGCGGCCTTCGGTGCCGGTGGTTTCGACAGCAAGGCGCTGGTGTCCGTCATGGCTGGCGCCAATGATGTGTTGGAGCTCTATGCCCAGTTCCCGGCCCAGAGCCGTGACGCCCTGCTGGCGCAGGCCGGTCAGCGTGGTCGCGCCCTGGCGGAGCAGGTCAACCGCATCGCCAATGCCGATGGGCGCGTGATCTTGGCCACGCTGCCCGATCTGGGCCTGACACCTTTTGCGCTCAAAGAGCGGCAGAGCAAGACCGACACCGATCGCGCCAAGCTGCTTTCCGATCTCACCGCCGAGTTCAACAACCAGATGCGTCTGAACATCCTCAACGATGGTCGCGCCATCGGTCTGGTGCTGGGTGATGAGATGAGCCAGGCCATCGTGCGCTTCCCCGGCGCCTTTGGCGCCACCAATGTGATCGATGCGGCCTGCCTGGAAAGCAGCCTGCCCTTGCAGTGCACGCCCAAGACCCTGGTGACCGGCGCCTCGGCCGACAGCTATCTGTGGGCGACCAGCGTGCAGCTGGGGCCAGTGGGTCAGAACCGTCTGGGTCTGCTGGCCCAGACGCGCGCGGTCAACAACCCCTTCTGATCGGGCAGGGGCTTCGGGCCCTTCAGTTCGCTGCATCGCGGTCCTGCACCGCCCATTGCAGCAAGGCATCCAGCGCCGGCCGCCCAGCGGCCGCGCGCGGATGCTGCAGCACGGCCACCATCACATAGCGCCGGCCCGAGTCGGCGTGCACATAGCCGGCCAGCGCCGTCACATCGCGCAAGGAGCCGGTCTTCAGATGCGCACGGCCATAGGCCGGCCCGTAGCGCAGAGCGCCGCCGCGCGTGAGCGTGCCGTCCTGGCCCGCGATGGGAAGGGCCGCCACGAACTCCGGCATCTGCGGGCTGGTCCAGGCCTGGCGCAGCAGTAGGCCCAGCTGGCGCGGCTTGAGCCGGCTCTGGCGCGAGAGGCCCGAGCCGTTTTCCAGCCAGACCTCCTCATCCTCACCCAGGCGCTGCACCAGCCAGCGTCGCAGTTGCTCACGCGCGCCTTCCAGTGTGGCGGGCCGCTCGCGTGCCAGGCTCAGCAAGAGCATCTCGCTGCCCAGATTGGCGCTGTGCTTGAGCAGGTCGCGCAGCACCTCGGCCAGGGGCGGAGAGGCAAAGCTGAAGAGCGGCGGGCTGTCCGCCGGCGCCGTGCCGGCCCGCACCTGACCGCGCAGGCTGCCGCCCAGCTCCTGCCACTGCGCGCGCAGCAGGCGGGCGTTGTAGCTGGCGGGCTCCGGGTCGGCCAGGGGCCAGTTCAACTCACCGCAGCTCGTGGGGTAGCTGCCGGCAAAGCGCAGGGGCTGACCCTCCTGCCAGAGCAGGCGCAGGCCGCCGCGCCAGTCATTGCAGGGGCCGCTGGCCAGGGGCACGCTCTGGGGCAGTCCCGGCAGGGGCGGGTCGGCGCTGATGTGGGCGACGCCGCGCGCCGGGTCGGGCCGGAAGCCGAAGAGCAGGGCCTTGTGGTTGAGCAGCAGGGCCTCGGGCGTGGCATTGCCCGGGCGCCAGGGTTCGCCATCGAAATCCGCCGGGCTGCTGGGCCAGGGGGCAAAGGCGCTGCCGTCCAGCACGATATCGCCCTCGATCTCGCGCAGGCCCAGGCCGCGCAGGCGCTGCAGCAGCAGCCATAGCCGCTCGCGCACCAGCTTGGGGTCGCCCGCGCCCTTGATCACCAGATCGCCCGCGAGCCGTCCCGTTTCGGGCTGGAAGCGGCCTTGCATCCAGACCGGGGTCTGCCAGGTCCAGGCCGGGCCCAGCTGCTCCAGGGCCGCCAGGCCCGTGACCAGCTTGAGCAGGGAGGCCGGGTTGAAGGCCTTGTCGGCCTGCCAGGCCAGACGGGGTGGGCCGCCCTCCACGGCTTGCAGCCATATGCCCACGGCCTGTTCCGGAATCTGGGCCTGGCGCAGGGCCTGCTGCACCGCCGGCGGCAAGGGCGCGGCAGGCGAGGGGGCCTGCGCGCCGACCCTCGCGCCGGCCAGGGCCAGCAGGAGGGCGAGCCAGCAAGCACCTGGACGCCGGGGCGAGGGGGCGGAGTCACGCAAAGTCTTCATGGTCGCAAGGCTACACTTCCGGGGATGAGTGTGTTGCTGGCCCTGGACAGTTCGACCGATAGCATGGCGCTGGCCCTGAGTGCGCCCGCGGGCCGTTGGCTGCATGAAACCGAGGGCGGCCCCAAGGCCTCCGAAACCCTGCTGCCGGTGCTCCGGGAACTGCTGGGTCAGGCCGGATTGTCCCTGGATCAGGTCGATGCCATAGGCTTCGGTCGCGGCCCCGGCGCCTTTACCGGGCTGCGCACCGCCTGTGCCGTGGCGCAGGGCCTGGCCTTCGGTCTGGGCAAGCCGGTGCTGGCCTTGGACAGCCTGATGCTGGTGGCCGAGGATGCGCGCCAGCAGTCCGGCGGCGCCCTGAGCGAATGCTGGGTGGTGATGGATGCGCGCATGGGCGAGATCTATGCCGGCGCCTACCGCCATGACGGCCAGCACTGGCAAGTCGAGAGTGCCCCGGCCCTCTACAGCCCGGCCAGCCTGCAAGCCCTGTGGGCCCAGAGCCCCCCGTCTGCCCTGTGCGGCAGCGCCCTGGCCGTGTTCGAGGGGCTGAGCCCCGACCCGGACCTGCCGGTCTGGCCCCGCACCCGCTCGCGCGCCGCCGCCCTGGCGACTCTGGCCGCCTCGGCCTGGGCCCAGGGCCTGGGTGAAGCACCCGAGCAGGCCATGCCGCTTTATGTGCGCGACAAGGTGGCCCAGACCACCGAAGAGCGCCAAGCCGCGCGGATGAGCCCATGAGCCTGAGTTCCGTGCAGGCCGAGCTGCTGCAGCCCATGCAGACCGCCGATGTGGAGGCGGTGCTGGGCATCGAGCAGCGCGCCTATGAATTTCCCTGGACCCGCGGCAATTTCGTCGACTCCCTGGCCGCCGGCTATGCCGCCCAGGTGCTGCGCGCCGAAGATGGACAGCTGCTGGGCTACTTTCTGGCCATGGAGGGTGTGGGTGAGCTGCATCTGCTCAACATCACCGTGGCGCCGGAGTTCCAGGGCCAGGGCCATGCCCGCCGCATGCTGGATGCCTTGCAGACCCTGGCCCGCCGCCTGGCCTGCGAGCAGATCTGGCTGGAGGTGCGCCAGAGCAATGCGCGCGCCCGCGCCATCTATCTGCGCTACGGCTTCACCGAGGTGGGGCAGCGCCGCGCCTACTACCCAGCCGCCCAGGGCCAGCGCGAGGATGCGGTGCTGATGAGCCTGCGTCTTGACGCCGCCGCGCACGGGGAGGGCGCCGCATGAGCTGGGATGAACGCCAGCGCGCCATGCTGGAGGCCATGGGCCTCAAGGTCTGGCGCGCGACCGAGCCGGCTGCGGCTGTGTCCGCATCCGCTGCGGTGCCGGCCGAGACGGCCGTGATGGAGCGCCCGGCGCCCGCAGCGGTGGCGGTGCCCGTGCCCGTGCCAGCACCACGCCCGCCGGTCGCGGTGCCCGCCCCGGCACCGCGTGCGGTGGCCGAATTGCTGGCCCCGGGCGAGGGCCTGCCGCAGCGCGCGCCGCGCCCCGGCCTGGAGCGCATCGCCGCCATGGACTGGCCGCAGCTGCGCGAGGCGGTGGCCGATTGCCGGGCCTGCAAGCTCTGCGAGGGGCGCAAGAACACCGTCTTCGGCGTGGGCCATGAGCGCGCGCACTGGATGATCGTGGGCGAGGCCCCGGGCCAGCAGGAGGACGAACAGGGTGAGCCCTTCGTCGGCCAGGCCGGCAAGCTGCTGGACAGCATGCTGCGATCCCTGGGCCTCGCGCGCGCCGAGGGGCCGCCTGAGCGCCAGGTCTTCATTGCCAACACGCTGAAGTGCCGCCCGCCGGGCAACCGCAATCCCGAGCCCGAGGAACTGGCCCAGTGCGAGCCCTTTCTGCAGCGCCAGATCGCCCTGGTGCAACCGCGCATCATCCTGGCCATGGGACGTTTTGCCGTGCAGTCCCTGCTGCGCAGCAACGAGCCCATTGGCCGCCTGCGCGGCCGGGTGCATGAGTACCAGGGCGTGCCCCTGGTCGTGACCTACCACCCGGCCTATCTGCTGCGCAATCTGGTGGACAAGGCGCGCGCCTGGGAGGACCTCTGCCTGGCTCAGGACACTTTGGAGCGACGCGGGCCATGACAGAGCCTGCCGCGCCCGCCGCCCCGGGTTCGAGCGAACTCTGGGCCGCGCTGCCCGGCGCCGCGGCCCTGGTGGACCGGGCGGGGCGAGCCCTGCAGGGCAATGCGGCGTTTCAGGCGCTGCAGACCGAGTCCCCGGACTGGGCGTGGCTGAGCCGCGAGGCACGGCAGGCGCTCCTGACCCACTGGGCGCAGGTCCCTGAGGCGGAGGCCCGCCTGGAGCTGGCGTCCGCCAGCGGTGATCGCTGGTATCAGTGTCATAGCCGCTGGGATGGCGCGCTGGGCGCGCATCTGTGCTTGTGGACCGACATCACGGCACTCAAGCAGGCCGGCTTGCAGGCGCTGGAGCAGGTGGCGCAGTTTCGACTGCTGGCCGCTCATGTGCCGGCCCTGATCGCCCTCTACCAGGCGGGCACACACCGCTGTCTGTATGCCAATGAAGCCTATGCCCAGGCTTTCGGCCTGACGGCGCAGAGCATCCTCGGACGCAGCTTCAGCGAGATCATCGGTGAGCAGGCGGCCGACCTGGTGCGGCCCGTGGTGGAGGCGGTCGAGCGCAGCGGCAAACCTGGCTTTTACGAGCGCCAGCTGCAAGGGCCGGATGGCCGCAAGCGCTGGGTTGAGGCCCATGTGATCCCGCATCTGGATGCCGCCGGCGTGGTGCAGGCGGCCTTTGTGCAGCTGGTGGACATCACCCGGCACCGTGAGGCCGAGGCCGCCGTGCGCGATTCCGAGCTGCGCCTGCAGAAGTTCATGCAGGCCTCGGCCGAGGGCATCGTCTTCCATGTGGACGGGCTGGTCAGCGATGCCAACCCCGCGCTTTGTGCGCTGCTGGGCTATGAGCTGGACGAGCTGCGAGGTCGATCGACGCTGGACTTTGTTGCGCTGGAGGAAGTCGGCAAGGTGCGGCAGCTTATGCAGGCCGGTGCCGAGCTGCGCTATGAGTCCCGGCTGATACACCGCAATGGCGAACCCATCCACGTGGAGCTGATCGTGCGCAGCCTGTCCAGCGAGGGCGGGCAGCAGCGTATGGCCATCGTGCGCGACATCCGTGACCGCGTGGCCGCACAGCAGCGCATCCAGCATCTGGCCCACCATGATTCCCTGACCCAGCTGCTCAACCGCGCCGCCTTCATGGAGCATCTGGGGCCACAGATGGAGCGGGCCCGCCAGCGCGGGCATCAGCTGGCCCTGCTCTTCATCGATCTGGACAACTTCAAGCGCGTCAACGACTCGCTGGGCCATCTGGAGGGCGACAAGGTGCTCTTCACCGTGGCGGAGCGCATCCGCAACTGCCTGCGCAGCAGCGATCTGGTGGCGCGTTTCGGCGGCGATGAGTTCGTGGTGCTGCTCAACGATGTGCACCAGCACGACGATGTGATGGTGGTGCTGATGGCCCTGCTCTCGGTGGTGGAGGTGCCGGTGCGTGCCGATGGGCGCGATCTCTCGGTCACCCCCTCCATCGGCGTGGCCATGTTCCCGCGCGACGGCGAGAGCGCGGAAGAGCTGATCCAGCATGCGGACACCGCCATGTACCTGGCCAAGTCCCGGGGTCGTGCCAGCTACCAGTTCTTCGAGCACCAGATGGCCAGCCAGGCCTATGCCGATCTGGTGCTGGAGGCGGAGCTGGCCGAGGCCCTGACACACGATCAGTTTCGCCTGCACTACCAGCCCCAGGTGCATGCGCGCGATGGCCACTTGGTGGGCGCCGAGGCCTTGTTGCGCTGGCAGCATCCGCAGCGCGGCCTGCTCAGCCCCGATGCCTTCATCGAGGTGGCCGAGCGTCACCGTCTGATGGTGCCGCTGGGCGAATGGGTGATGCGCGAGGCGGTGCGACAGAGCAAGCTCTGGCACGAGAGCGGGCTGGCGCCCGTGCCGATTGCCGTCAACCTCTCCAGCATGCAGTTCCGCCTGGACCGCTTTGCCGACACGGTGCGCGAGGTGCTGGCCGAAGCCGATGTGCCCGGCTCCTGGCTGGAACTGGAGCTCACCGAGCGCATGCTGGTGGATGATCTGGAAGACACGCCCCGGACCTTGGCCGCCCTGCGCGCCCTGGGCCTGAGCATCTCCGTGGACGACTTCGGTACCGGCTACACCGCCCTGGCCCATCTGACCGAGCTGCCCCTGGACAAGCTCAAGATCGACCAGGGCTTTGTGGCCAAGCTGCCGCAGGACAGCGGGGCCATGGCCATCACCCGGGCGATTGTGCGCATGGCCAAGGACCTGGGCCTGAGCGTCAGTGCCGAGGGTGTGCGCAACGAGCAGCAGCGCGCCCTGCTGGCCGAATGGGGTTGCGACGCCCTGCAGGGCGATCTGGTCGGCAGCTCCATGTCGGCCGCGCAGTTCGAGGCCTGGCTCCGGCGCGCGCCCCGGCCCCTGCCGCCCTTGCCCGCGGGCTGAGCATCCCCGGCGTGCTGCCCGGGCTTCCTACAATCGCGGCATGGATTTGCAGACCCTGATTCGCCAGACCCTCGCCGATGCCGGCGGCTGGATAGGCTTTGACCGCTTCATGGAGCTGGCCCTGTATGCCCCGGGTCTGGGCTATTACAGCGGCGGCCGCAACAAGTTCGGCCTGATGCCCGGGGCCGCGGGAGGCTCGGACTTTGTGACCGCGCCCGAGATGTCGCCCCTGTTCGGCCGCGCCCTGGCCTGCCAGCTGGCCCAGGCCCTGGAGGCCACCGGTACCGACACCGTGATCGAGTTCGGCGCCGGCAGCGGCGCCCTGGCGTCCCAGATCCTGGAAGTGCTGGGCGAGCGCTTGCAGTGCTACCAGATCGTGGACCTCTCGGGCACCCTGCGCGCCCGCCAGCAGCAGCGCCTGGCCGCCTGGGGCGACAAGGTGCAGTGGCTGGACGCCCTGCCCGAACGCTTCGAGGGCGTGGTGCTGGGCAATGAGCTGCTGGACGCCATGCCGGTGCAGCTCATCCACTTCGACGGCAAGCAGTGGCAGGAGCGCGGCGTGGTCTGGGACGAGGCCAAGCCCGGCTTTGCCTGGGCCGACCGCGCCAGCGCGCTGCAGCCGCCGCTGGACGAGCCGGCGGACTTCGTGCCCGGCACCGTGACCGAGCTGCACGCCCAGGGCGAGGCCTTCATCCGCACCCTGGCCGAGCGGCTCACGCGCGGCGCCATCTTCCTGATCGACTACGGCTTCCCGGCCGCCGAGTACTACCACCCGCAGCGCCTGGGCGGCACCCTGATGTGCCACCACGAGCACCGCGCGGACCCCGATCCCCTGGTGCGGGTGGGCGAGAAGGACATCACCGCCCATGTGAACTTCAGCGGCATCGCGCTCACTGGCCAGGACGCCGGGCTGATGGTGCTGGGCTACACCAGCCAGGCCAACTTCCTGATCAACTGCGGTCTGGTGGACCTGCTGTGCACCAGCGATCTGGCCGGTCGCACCATGGCGCATCGCCTGATCACCGAGCACGAGATGGGCGAGCTCTTCAAGGTGGTGGGCTTCGCCGTGGGCGAGGGCTTCGACGCCCTGGGCTTCGCGGCGGGAGACCGCTCGCACATGCTCTGAGCGGACTCACTCAGTTCCGCAGGTCTTCCAGCGCCTGCAGCCGCGCCGCCTGCACCGCGCGGCCTATGGCCGGACCGGTCTTGCCGGCGGCCAGGGCGGCGGCGCTGACGGCGCTCAGGTCCAGGGCCTGCAAGGCCTGCAGATCGCGCTGCAGGCGGGGGCGCTGCGGGTAGTCGCGGTCTTCCAGGCCCAGGCGGCCGCGGGCGTCGCATTCGCAGGCCAGCAGCAGCTGCTCGAAGCGCTCGGGCCGGCGCCAGGCATCGCAGCGCTCCATCAGGCGCAGCCTCGCCTCGGGGCCGAAGCCGCCGCTCTGGTGCACATGGGTGTGCTCGCGCGCCATCAGCTCGGCCAGTTCGCGGCAGTCGCTGGGCACGCGCCAGCGCTCGCTCAGGCGCCGCGCCAGGGGCACGCCGCGGCCCTCGTGGCCGATATGGCGGGGCAGGGCCTCGGCCGGCGTCAGCCCCTTGCCCAGGTCGTGGCAGAGGCTGGCATAGCGCACCGGCAGCGGCGCCGCGAGCCGGGCGCAGGTGTCGAGCACCATCAGCAGATGCACGCCGGTATCGATCTCCGGGTGATGGGCC
>NZ_JBKCLH010000110.1:0-39197 GCF_046300915.1 Roseateles sp.
CATGAGCACCACGCCCCCCGCCAGTCCCCCGGCCAAGACCCGCGCCCATATCAGCCAGGAGCTGGACCAATCCCGCCGCAACGGTCCCCTGCGGCAGATCCAGATTCCCCCCTGTCCGGAACTGCTCAGCCGGCTGCGTACCGTGATGGCCCAGGCCGAGCCTGACCTGAACGAGATCGCCCGCATTGCGGCCAGCGACGTAGCCATGTCCGCGACCTTGCTGCGCATGGCCAACAGCCCCGTGCACCGCGATCCCCAGGCCCAGCCCTGCACCACCGTGGGACAGGCCATGACCCGGCTGGGGCTGCGCGAGACGGCTGCCCTGATGACGGGCTTTCTGCTGCGCAACAGCATGCCGGTCAACAACCCGCATCTCGCCCGCTTCTGGGAGCGCTCCACCAAGCGCGCCATCGCCTGCGCCTTCATCGCACGCCAGCTGCCCGGCCTCTCCCCGGATCTGGCCCATACCTACGGCCTGTTCTGCCATGTGGGCATGCCCGTGCTGCTGCAAAGCGTGCGCGGCTACGGCGCCACCATGGTAGAAGCCGCGGCCCGCATCGACCGCCCGTTCATCGCCACCGAGAACGCCAACCACCGCAGCGATCACGCAGTGGTCGGCGCCCTGCTGATCCGCGCCTGGGACATGGCGCCGGAGCTGATGTCGGCCATCCGACTGCACCACGACTTCGAGTCGCTGGGCGATGCCGCGATCGAACCCGAGGTCCACACCCTGGTCGCGGCCGGTCTGGTGGCCGAGCATCTGATGCGCCGCCATGAGGCCCTGCCCGAAGACATGGACTGGGCCGCCAACCGCGACGCCGCCCTGGCCTGGCTGCATATCGACATGGGCGAGGTCGAGGCCTGGGACGAACAGCTGCGCCCGCTGCTGGACGAGGCCTGAGCGGCCCCGCCCTCAGCGCTGGGTGTCAGGCCGGCGAGGAGCGCAGGCCGTAGACCTTGTCACCCACGAAGAGGTATTCGGCCCGCAGCAGGGCCTCGCCCTTTTCCGCCTCGAAGCTGAAGCCCAGCACACCCAGGCTGTCGCCCGGCTTGATCTCGGCCACCTGCCAGGCCTGCATGCGGGTCAGCGGTGCCAGCTCCACGCGCCAGCGCTTGTCGGCGCGGCGCGGCAGCTCCGCCCGGGCCAGCAAGGCCTGTCCGTCCACGCCCGCACTCTGCGCCGGCAGCTTGCGCTGCTTCAGATCGGCGGGCAGGGCCGGCTTGTCGGGCAGCTGCAGGTCCAGCTCGGCATGCGGGTTGCGCCACCAGACCTGGGTGGCACGGCCCTCCAGCCAGAGCGGGCGCTGCTGGTCAAAACTGCTCCAGCCATGGTGGGCCCAGGCCCGCGGTGCCAGGGCCGCCAAGGTGGCGCCCAGCAAGACAAGACGTCGCTCCATGCATCGCTCCTTGAGAGTTCAGACGTAGGCAATCCAGCGGCCGCAGATGATGACAGCGATCCAAATCCCCAGCGAGAACAGGCCCTGGACACGCGCTCGCCGACTCTCGGCCCGCGCCAGGCCCGCCCCGGCATGGAAGAGCGCGGCATTGAGCCCGGCCAGGGCGATCAGGCCCATCTTGTAGAGAAAGACGCGGTTGCCCAGCAGCTCGCTGGCCTGACCGGCGAACATGGCCAGGCCCGTGAGCGCGCACAGGCCGAAGCCCAGCAAGGCCAGGGGCTGGGTCAGGCGCGCCAGCACGCGCAGGTCCAGGGCGCGCGCCCGGCCCAGCAGGCGCAGCTCCAGCACCAGCAGGCTGCCAAAGAGCATCGCAATGCCCAGCACATGCAAAGCTTCCAGGGCTGGGTAGGCCCAGGCAATACGGTCGAGGTTCATGCCGCGGCCAGCATAGCCAAGGTCCTCAATTCAGGCCACGGCGGCTGGTGCCTGCCAGTGTTTTTCGACACACATGGCTCGATTGCAGTTGAAGACGGCTCAAATCGGCTTTTATTGTTTTTATCTTTTTAATCACCAAATTTCGCGATAAATTCAATTCAATAGCAATTCGCGCACTTTTGCACACCAAATCAATGCAGAGTGTTGCACTTTTGCAGCCCATCGTCCCAGGCGGCTGTACCCATCCTGGGCCGATGGCAAGATGCAGGCAGCGATGTCGTGTGATGCACGCGACCCCTCGCCTCGGACCCGGTCCCGGGTGTGATCAGGGAGTTCCAGATGATTTGTAGCCGGTCGACTGTCCACTCCCAGGCAGACGATCACCTCTTGCAAGATTGGAGGATTGGATGCGCTTCAACGGAAATCATGGTTCAAGGCCCTGGATTCGCCAGGCTCTGTCCGGTGCCATCGCCGCTCTGGCGGGCTTGTCACCTCAGGCCGGCTCGGCGCAGGACTTCAGCTTCAGCGGGTTTGCCACCGTGGCCCTGGGGAAAACCTCGGGCGCCTGCACCGAGGGTGCGCTTGCCGGCCAGTACAACCTGGGCTGCACACGCTATATCGCCGACTGGGGACATGCCGGCGTCTACCGAGACAGCTGGAGTGCCAAGCAGGAAACCCGGGCCGGTCTGCAAGGCACGCTGACATTCAGCCCTGAACTGAGCGCCACGGCGCAGATCACCGCCCGCACGCTCAAAGACCAGCATCTCAATCTGGAGTGGCTGTATGTGAGCTACAAGCTCAGCCCCAGCATGACCCTGCAAGTGGGTCGAAAGCGTCTGCCGCTCTACTTCTACTCCGACTTTCAGGACATCGGCTATGCCTACAACACGGTGCGCCCGAGCCCGGATGTCTATGGCTGGGAGGTTGTGAACTACAACGGTGCCAGTCTGAGTCACAACAGCAACTACGGCGATCTGACCGTGCGCAGCGAGCTGCTGCTGGGCAGCGAAAACAGCCGCGACAACCCCTACGCCAAGCTCGTCTACGACGAGGCCAAGGATGTGCGCTGGAGCGGCATAGGCGGATTCACCGTTGAGGCCTCTTATGACTGGTTCACCGGTCGTCTGAGCTATATCCGAAGCAAGCTCAAGCAGACGGATCGGGCAACGGGCAGCGTGGATGTTGACTCCGGCGGCAAGCATCAGACCTTCATCGGCTTGGCGCTCAACGCCGACGTGGGTTCGTGGATCCTGCGCACCGAGTTTGGCAGGTCCGACCGGGAGGCTGTCGGCTACAAGGCGCGCTACTACCTGGCAACGGCGGGCTATCGCTGGGGCGACTTCACGCTGACGGCTGGCAGCAGCAACTATCTCGAGACCGCCTATCCGGACGCAGGCTATGTGCCCGTGAAGCTGCGCAGCCACCTGCTGGCCCTGCGCTATGAGCTGCACAAAGGTGGCGCGCTGAAGCTACAGATGGACCGCGTGCGCGATCAGGGTACGCCGGCCTATGTCGGCAACTCCAGACTGCTGAGCGCTTCCTATGACCTGGTGTTTTGAGCCGCAGCGGCTCGCAATGTCTTCAGTCTGAGGAGTAACTGATGTTGCAAGAATTCAAGACCTGGACCATCGCCACGGCCCTGCTGCTGGGCTGCAGCTTCGCGGCCTCGGCGCAGGTGGTCGTGATTGTCAACCCCAAGAGCCCGTTGACGACCCTGAGTCCGGAACAGGCCTCCGCGGTCTTTCTTGGCAAGACGTCTTCACTACCCGGCGCCGGACCAGCCCAGCCGGCCGACTTGCCGGATGCCAATGCCGTGCGTGAGATGTTCTACACCAAGGCCGCCGGCAAGACTGCGGCTCAGGTCAAGGCTTCCTGGGCACGACTAACCTTCTCAGGCAAGGCCTCCCCGCCCAAAGAGCTCTCGAGCGCGACTGAGGTCAAAAAGCATGTGGCAGGCAATGTTGATGCCATCGGCTACATCGAGAAGTCTGCAGTCGACAACACCGTCAAGGTGGTGCTGACCATCGAGTGAAGACATGCACCAAACGGGGTGGGGCAATGGCCAGATCGGGCAACCAGCGTCTGGATGACATGGTTAGCGCTGCTCGACCCGATCCTGGTCTGTCGTGAGCGGCGGCGCGGGCACTGTCCCCGTCGCCGGCTCATCCCTCTGTCTCTGTGCTTCCTTGAGGTAATGGTCTTCGATAAAACTCTTCTCGACTAGATTGCGGCGCAGGGAATCTTCGAGCTCTTCGACGCGCTGGTTGAGCTTGTCGATTTCCCGCTCCAGCTGCTCACGCGCCGCCTCGTTCGCTGACTGACGGAACTCATCCTGCTGGGAAGCGTCTGCACCCAAAGCCTCCAGCTGCTCTCGCAGCGCTTCGATGGTTCTGGCGGCTTCGACGAGCTGCTCGCGCTGCACCTGAGCCTCCTGCTCCATCTGCTGAAGCGCAGGAGCATCAGAGGCAGCAGGCCTGCCCGCCGCGGTCCGAGAGTTCCTCAACAAGTCATCCATGTCGCGCTGCAGCTTGGCAGCAACGCTCTCCGCACGTTCGGCGCGCTCACGCACCGCCTTGAGTTCGGCCTTGTCCGAAAGGCTCTGGGCCGCACGGGTTCTGAAGGAATTCAGCAAGCGGCTGCTTTCTTCCAGGCGTTCTCGCGCCTCCGTGAGCTCCGCCTGTACACGTCGCCGCTGAGCCAATATGCGTTCCACCTCCTTGCGATGACTGAGCTTGAGCGCCTCCAGCTGCTCCTGGCTCATCTCCTGAGCGCGCTCAAGTGCGGGCACGGGTTCGGGCCCCTCGCCCCACTCGTCCGGATCGTCGCCGCGTTCGTGGCCGCGATCCGCCGCCGCCAGCAGTTGCCGCACCAACTGGGGCAGCTCTGACAGGGCTCGCAAGTCCGACGCGGACAGAGGCGCGACGAGTGTTCCCTGGCCGCCCCCCTGACCCGAGCCGCCAGCCCCGGCACGCTCCGCCGCGCGCAACAGCTCGCGCGCGGCGGCCTTCATCTCCCGCCCCGCCTCCCGTGTTTCGAGCAGGGCCTTGATGATGTGCACGTGGTTATTCTCCTCGTAGCGTGTCATTCGCCAGTAGGTGCCGATGGCCACGATGATCACGATGACGTTGGCCAGGAATAGCGAGACAGCCGCCACGCCTTCAGCACCGATTTCCATGGGATCGGCTCCTCACACCCGCACAAAGACCAAGCGCCCCTCACCATAGCCTGGCACCGAGAGGCGGTAGTCGCTGCGCGCCAGGCCGCTGGACATCAGGGTGCTCAGCTTCTCGAAGGGCTTGGGTAGCAGATTCACGGCTTTCAGCTGCACCTCCGGCGAGCCGGCATCCCGGGTCAAGCACGCAGCGAGGCCGCGCATGAACTCATCGGCAAACTTCATCATCTCGGGCGTGGGCGCGCCCGCCTGCATCGCCGCACGAACCGGCGCTGGCTGAAGCTGGGCGCCACCACCACCCAGGATGCAGCACGCATTGGCGTCCAGAGCGCCCAGGGCATGCGGTGTCTTGCGTCCATCTGCCATGTACATGGCCAGGTTGTGAGGCAGCTTCAGATCTGCCAGCGTCTGACTTGGGGCAGGAATCAGACGGAACGGAATGTCTTGCAACAGGCTCTTGATCAGCCGAGTCAGGGCCTCATCCGACTCAATCGCGCGCGCTGCCTCGTCTGCGGGCCCGTCTGTGGACGCCGCCTCCGCCCCGCGGCCGGACAACACCGCCTGTACCTCACGAAGCAAGTCCTCATCCTTGAAAGGTTTGTTGATGACAAAGAGCGCGCCGTTGCTGCGTGCCTGATCCAGATGGCGTGAAGCAGTCTCGGTCGTGACGAAGCCAACCTTGACATCATGCAGACCGATCTGGCGCAGCGTCTGCAGCATCTCCAGCCCTCCCACCTTGGGCATGTGCCAGTCGGAAATCACCAGATCGGGCCTGAAGCTATTCACAAGCCGCAAGGCCTGCTCACCATCCATCGCAAGCTCGATGCTCAAAGGTCCCAGCGAAGCCGACTGCAATACGCGTTGAATGATGGCCTGAATCGCGCGACTGTCATCCACGATCAGAACGCGAATCGGGATCTGGGCGGGTGTGTCTGTTGTTGCTGTCATTTCATCGCTCACTAGAAGACGCGCCGGGCTGCTGCAGGTCGATCTGGCAAGCCTCCCCCGTGTCGGCGGGAAACTCGATCATGATCACGGCCAAGCGCTGCGTCGGATCGGCGGCAACCAATTGCACCAGGGCCGACGCGCCTTGATACAGCCGCTGCCAACTCGACGCATCGAGCACCTGTGGCAAGCCCAGGTGCGCGAGGCTGGTGTCACCCAGGCAGTCCAGGAGCCAGGCGCTCAAGATGTTGCAAAGTTCCATGCCCGCATCCTGCTCATCGGCAGGTTGCAACTCGGCACAAGGCCGTCCGAACATGGCAGAGGCCAGCAGGCCCAACTCAGAGCGCCCCAGCCGCAGAAGGACCCGGGCTCGGACATGGCTCGCGTAGCCGGTAAGACCTTCGGTAATCTGCACGGAGAAGCAAGCATCATCGGCCTGCAACTCTGGAATAGGGTCTGCGGCCTTAAAAGCCCAAGCTTGCCCGGTCAGGCTCGCCCACACTTCGCTCAGCTTGATCTGCAAGGCCCCGGACTGCACGAACACCCTCCACGACGCTGGCTTGAGTTTGCACCAAAACCGCAGGCATTTCGCAAGGGTGGGATGGCGCAGCAGAAGGCAGTGCTGACCAGCGTCGGCCGGAAGGCCTGCCGCGCCGCCGTTTTACTCTCTCGAGTCGAACACCAATATCGTCCCAGCCGTGCCAGGCGCAGGTCAAGCCGAGGGGGCAATACCGCACATGTCCTCGCCCACTCAGCCGCATGGCACCAGCAGGTTTTCGGCAGGCCCAGCCACGCATCCCTTGCGCTGGCTGCTGCGCGCGGTGCTTGCCGTGCCGGTGCTGCTGCGAGCTGGCAGGTCATGGGGCCGCGCGGTGTGCGTGTAGAGGTACTGGACCAACGCTGGCAGCGTGATATCGAGGTGGAACGCCTGCTGCTGGAGAGCGGCTCGGCCTGGTACGACGAGCTGCCAGCGGGGGCCCAGGACATCAGCCGGCGCTGGCTGGAGGATCCCCAAGGCTCGCGCGGCCGCGCCGAGCATTGCCGCTACTACCAGCTACCCACCTGGCGCCCTCGCCGCAGCGCTCGCAGCGAGGGCCTGAGTGCCGCTGCCCCCGCCCCTTTCTGGGCGCCCACGCCCACACTGGAACCCGAGGTCGAGCGCCTGGGCCGACGGCGCGAGCACTACGAGCTGCGGCTCGCCGCGGCCGATGGCCGCAACTGGCAATGCGCCGGCCTGACCGGCGAACATGGACCGGCCCGTGAGCGCGCACAGGCCGAAGCCCAGCAGGCTGCCGAAGAGCATTGCAATGCCCAGCACATGCAAAGCTTCCAGGGCTGGGTAGGCCCACGCGATGCGGTCCAGATTCATACGCCCACGCCGATCACCAGGCCACCTGGCCCGCCGCATGATCCCGGCACAAGTCGGCCAGCCCCGCGATCAACGGTGCCCAGGGCAGCGCGGCGGCGGCGACATCGAGCAGGCGCATGCGAATTTCCCGGTTTTACATGCTGATCAAGGTCACGAGCAGGGTGTAGAGCAACATCACGGCGCCAGCCCAAAGCAGCAGCAGGCCGCAGCGCCACAGGGCAGCGAAGCGCCCCAGACCGTAGCAGCCCTTGAGCTGGGCATACAGATGCACGGGCGGCGCGCACACGGCCAGCGCTAGCGCCAGCACGCCCAGGCCAGCCAGGTCCAGCAGGGACAGCAAGGCGGCCAGCAAGGCCATGGCGGAAAGTGAGTAAAGCACGAACACCGCGTGGTCATAGAGTCCAAAGCGGCGCTGGAAGACAAAGAGCAGCCAGAGCAGGGGCAGGGAGAAAGGCACGATCAGGAAGGCGTACTTAGCTGCCCCGCTCTTCATCTTGTAGAGCAGCAGCTCGGGGTTCTCGATCGCATGAGCGATCTTCTTCTCCACACTGGGCACCAGGGCCGCGGGCAGCTTGCCGTCGAGCTCGGTGCGCAGCTTGACGCGCTGGGCGGGCGTGAGCCTGCGCTCGGTTGCGAAGGCGCTGCTGGCAGCGGCATCCGGTGTGTCCACCTGCACAGCCACGGACTCCTGCGCCATGTCTGAGGCCGGCGCGCTGACCGGCCCGCCCAGCGACAGGGTGAAAAACATCAGGAAGATCATGAAGAGGAACAGCGCCAGCGGCGAGACATAGCGTGCCCGACGCCCCTCGATGTACTCCCGCGTCAGGCGCCCGGGCTGGAACAGCAGAGCCGGTAGGGTGCGCCAGGCCTTGGTCTCGAAATGGAGGGTGCCGTGCAGCAGCTCCTCGGCCAGATGAAGCAGGGAGCGATGCACATGGGCTGACTGGCCGCAGGCGTGGCAATAGGCGCCTTGCAGCGGCGTCTCGCAGTTGGCGCAGGCACTCGCGTGGCCGGCGGCGTCGGATGAAGGGACGGAAGCAGCGTTCAAGGAAGACTCGCAAATCGGCAGGGGCCGCCCGGTCAGGCGGCTGCGCGGCGCAGTATCGCCGCAGCGACCGTTGCGCGAGGCTGGGAGAATCGCGCAATGCCGTCTGCGCTACCTCTCGCTCCACGCCCCACCCATCCGCTGCGCTGGCTGCTGCGCCTGCTCCTGGCCCTGCCGGTGCTGGTGCTGGCCTGGCAGGTACTCGGACCCAGCGGTGTGCCGGTCGAGGTCCAGGCGCAACGCTGGCAGCGTGATATCGAGGTGGAACGCCTGCTGCTGGAGAGCGGCTCGGCCTGGTGCGACGAGCTGCCAGCGGGGGCCCAGGACATCAGCCGGCGCTGGCTGGAGGATCCCCAAGGCTCGCGCGGCCGCGCCGAGCATTGCCGCTACCAGCTACCCACCTGGCGCCCTCGCCGCAGCGCTCGCAGCGAGGGCCTGAGTGCCGCTGCCCCCGCCCCTTTCTGGGCGCCCACGCCCACACTGGAGCCCGAGGTCGAGCGCCTGGGCCGACGGCGCGAGCACTACGAGCTGCGGCTCGCCGCGGCCGATGGCCGCAACTGGCAATGCCCCCTGCCCCAGACGCGCTGGGCGCAGTATCGGCAGGGCCAGCAGCTGCGCCTGCAGGTGGACCGTTTCGGCGTCGCCAACTGCGCCAGCCTGCCGTACTGACACCCTGTCGCTCAGCCCACGAACAGCAGCATGGCGGGGCTGGGCATGGCTTGCTGCCCGGCATAGTGCAGACCGCCGTCGGAGCGCACCCAGAAGCGGCTGAGCGAATCGCCGCGCTGGTTGCAGGTGTAGAACCAGCGCCCGTCCGGCCCGAAACAGGCGCTGCGCGGATAGCTGCCGCGCGTGGGCTCATGCCCCAGCAGTCGCGGCCGCCCCTCGGCATTGAGCTCGAAGATGGCGATCGAGTCGTGCAGGCGGTTCAGCGCGTAGAGATGGCGGCCGGAGGGTGACAGGCGCAGGTCCGAGGCGTAGCTGGTCTGTGAGTAGCCCTTGGGCAGGCTGCTCAGCGTGAGCTTGTGGCTCAGGCCACCGCTGTGCGGCTCCAGCTCCAACCAGCTCAGGCTGGAGGCCGTCTCGTTGAGCAGATAGAGCTGCCCCGGCAGGCTGGCATGGAACTGGAAATGCCGCGGCCCGCTGCCCGCCGGCGTGCGCCAGACCTGGGCCCGCCCCTGGGGGCCCAGGCCGGGCTCGAAGCGCCAGCACAGCAGGGCATCCTGCCCCAGGTCGCTCACCAGCAAAAACCGCCCCTGGGGATCGCAGGCCGCCATATGTGCATGGCTGGGGCCCGGCCACTGGGCCGTGTCCAGCACGCGTGGCGCGCCATCCAGCAGGCCCTGCTCACCGAGGCGCCAGCAGGCGAGCTGGCCGCTGCCGTAATGCGCGACCAGCGCCATGCCCGCATGCAGGCTGATATGCACCGGCCCGCGCCCCCCGCTGGCCAGCTCCTGCAGCGGCTGCAGGCGCCCCTGATCGCCCCGCTCGTACACCGTCAGGGTGCTGCTGCCCTCGTTGGCGCTGTAGAGCAGGCGCCCATCGGGAGAGGCGCAGAGCCAGCTGGGCTCGCCCGCCACCTCCATGCCTTGCAGCTCCTGCAGCTCGCCGCTGCTGGGATCCTGTCGCAAGTGGCGCAGACCGGCACGGCCGTAGCCGCCCAGATAGGCCTGCGGACCGGGCTGTGCATGCGATGGGCGAACACTCATGGCGAGGGGGCTCAGAAGAAGATGACGTCGAATCATGGTCATAGCCTCAGGCGCAGGCCGCGCGCGCTCAGCTGCCAGACCAGACCCAGCATCAGCAGCGCGTACAAGGGCCCCCAGAGCAGGCCCGGCAGCGTGCTGCGCAGCAGGGCGGGCATGCTCAGCTGCAGCAGCTGCAGCAGCGCCGCGATCACAAAAGGCAGCAGATAGGCCAGCAGGGGATGGGCGGCGGCGGGCTGCAGCCAACGCGTCCAGCCTCGCAGACCGCGCCTATCGATCAGCTCCTGCAGCAGGGCATGGGTCAGCACACAGGCCGCGGCGCTGAACAGGGCCCAGCTGGGCGTGGCGTAGATCTTGGAAATACCGTGCAAGGGGCGCAGCAGCGCCGCCAACAGGGCCAGCCCCGCCGCCAGGGCCAGGGCTTGCCCCCAGACCTGGCGCGACGGCCCGCGGGACAGCGCCGCACAAAGCATGCCGCAGACCACGATCAGGGCATGCACCACATGGCCGCCACCACCCAGCAGCAGGGCCAGGCCGGGCTGCTGATTGAGCCCCGGATGGCGCGCCGCCAGCGCATAGAGCAGGCCCAGGCCCAGGGCCAGCAGCAAGCTGGCAGGCCGATCGCGGCACAGCAGATGCACCAGACAGGCCAGCAGATAGGCCCAGCCGATCAGGCCCAGGATGCCCCACCACTGCGGCCGCAGGCCCAGCTGCCCCGACTCGCCGCCGCGATAGACCAAGGCCAGGGCCAGCAGGCCCAGCACGCCCAGCAGGCGCCAGGGCCAGGCCAGGGGCGGGCCGCCACGCAGCGATCCCCAGACCAGAAAGGCACAGGCATAGGCCAGCAGGGCCCAGGCCGCGATGGGCAGGGGCATGGCCTGGGCGGCATATCCGGACTCCGCATTCACCATGAACACCCCCAGCACCAGCAGGCCCAGGCTGCGCATCAGCACATGCCTGAGGATCTGGCCCCGGCTCTCCCCGGCCGCCTCGCGCGCGCCCAGGGCCAGCGGGATGGACATGCCGACGATGAAGAGAAAGGCCGGGAAGACCATGTCCACAAAACTCATGGCATCGGCATCGGCGGGGTAATGCTTCATCCAGACCGGCAGCCCGGCCACGCCGCTCCACTCGTTGACCGTGATCATCAGCAGCACGGTCAGGGCACGGAAGGCGTCAATGGCCAGGCTTCGGCCCGCAGGGTTCGCAGCGCTCATCAGTAGTTGAAGCTGGCGCGCAGGCCGTACATGCGGGGCGGGTTGTAGCTATTGAAGGTGTAGCCCCCGGCCAGCCCCTGACCCATCCAGTTCTTGACGATGTTGTTGCTCAGATTGGTGCCCCAGAGTTCCACGCTCCAGTCATCACCGGCGGGTGCGATGCGCAGCGAGGCATTCCAGTTGGTATAGGCCTTCTGGTAGTCACCGATCTTGTCATTGTCCAGACTGCGCACCGTGAAGTACATGCGGCTCTGGTAGCGCATGCCGATGCTGGGTGTGAGGCGATAGTCGCCCAGTCCCAGCTCATGCGCGTAGTTGAGCGCGAAGGAGGTCTTGGGCGCATAGGGCAGCTGGTGGCCCGTCACGTCCAGGATGCGGCGCCCGCGCTTGCTGGGGTCGCTGCCCATATAGACGGGGGCGCACTCAGGGGCGCCAAAGTCCTTGCGGTAGCCGCACATCCAGCTGTCGTCATAGGTCGGGTAGGACTTGACCTTGGCATCCAGCCAGGACAGATAGCCCGAGAGATGGCCACCCGCCCAGGGCAGCAGCTTGAACTCCAGCTCCAGGCCCTGGATCTTGGCGTCGCCGATGTTCTCGGTCTTCCAGGCATTGACCACATCGCAGGCCGGTTCCCAGTCGGCGCAGGTCCGGTCCAGCTTCTTCTGCCCCACGGCGGTCATGCCGGTGACATGCATGCCCTTGTACTGGGTGTTGAAGTAGGTGGCACTGAGCTCCAGCTTGTTGCCGTAGTGGCGGCCCTTGTAGCCGAACTCGATATTGCGCGTGGTCTCGGGCCCGTAATCCAGGAAGCTGTACTTCTGCTTGCCGCCGTCCACACAGGTACCGCCGCCACAGGTGTCGAACTTGTCGCCAAAGCCGCCGGGGCGATAGCCGGTGGCCAGGGAGGCGAAGACCATATCGGTCTTGCTCAGGTCGTACTGCAGACCCAGGCGGTAGGTGGTCTTGCTCCAGCTCTTGCTGTAGCTGTTGACCACGGGCGAGGGGTAGACCCCCAGCCCCGCGAAGGGCCCCATGCCCAGCGTCAGGTCGCTGCCGTTGTGCGGCGTGCACGCACCCGGCTGGCAGGGCGGGGTGTATTTTCCGTTGTAGTACCAGGGCGTGCCGGCATCCCAGAGCCCGGCAGAGATGCCGCCGTTGTCGCTGCGCTTGTCGCGGCTGAAGCGTATGCCCGCGGTGCCGGTAAGACGATCGGCCAGCTGCAGATCCCCCTGGGCAAAGAGGCCGCGCGAGGCAATGCGGCGATCGGGCTGGGCATAGAACTGGCCATAGGGCATGCCGTAGGGCGCCTCCACCAGCATGTCCTGCGCGAAGTTGATCTGGTTCTTCTCATCCAGCAAGAAGGCACCGGCCACATAGCGCCAGTTCCGCGTCTGCTGCTTGAGCTGCAGCTCATGCACCCAGCTCTTGTAGCGGGAGTCCAGCGTGTAGGAGGCGCGGTCCATGGCATGCTGCCGCCCCCAGTTGCCCCAGGGCTGCATGATGTCCACCTCGCTGTCCAGCCAGCTCTGGCCGCCATCGTCGTCGTGGTTCTGGGCGCGCTGCTGCACCGCATAAGCCAGCTTGTAGCCCAGCTCGGTGCGCTCATCGAGCTTCCAGACCAGATTGCTGCGCAGGGTGTCGATGCTCATATCGATCTTGCCCGGCACATTGACGATGGCGTGCCACTGGCCCTTGGGCCCGCAGGCCCACTTCGTGCCCGCGGCCATCTCGCAGTCCTTGAGGCCCACATCGCCCGCACCGCTGTTCTGGTAGTGCTCGAAGCCGCCGGTCCACTCCAGCGACTTGCTGATGGCCCAGCGCGCCGTCAGGCGAGCCGCCCATTGATCGGAGTTGCCATAGGCGTCCGACGCCCCCACCTTGCGGTTCAGGCGCTGATCGCTGTCGGGCTTGCCATCGGGGGTGAAGCGCCCCTTGCCGTCGGGCGTGGGCAGCTTGACGCCGCGATCGCGCAGATCCTGCTCCTGCTCGATATAGCTGTCGCGCTTGTCCACCATCACGGCCGCACGCAGGGCGAAGTTCTCACCCAGACTCTGGTTGTGCACCGCGCGCAGCTGCCGGCCCTTGTAATTGCCCAGCTGGGCCGAGACCCAGCCGTAGTTGCTCTTAAAGTCGGGCTTGGCCGGAATGATGTTGACCACACCGGCCGTGGAGTTCCGGCCGAAGAGCGTGCCCTGGGCGCCGCGCAGCACCTCCACCTGGTCCAGGTCGAACATCAGCGCCAGCGAGCCCTGAGGCCGCGGCGAGTAGATGCCGTCGATGTGGATGCCGACGGCAGGGTCGCCAATCTCGGTGAAGTTGGTCGAGGTCACGCCACGGATGGCGGCCAGCACGCCCGAGTCGCCATTGGACAGACCCAGCTGCAGATTGGGCACCATGCCCGTCAGGTCCATCATCTCCTTGACGTTGTCGCGCAGCAGATCATCGGCCTGGAGCGCGGTCACCGAGACCGGCGTCTTGAGCAGGTCGGTGGCCGTGCGCGTGGCCGTGACCACGACCTGGGGCAACTCCTTCTTGTCCTTGGCTTCGGCCGGGCTGGACGGGGTCTGCTGGGCCTGTACCGGCAGGCTCAGCATCAGGGCGGCCGCCAGCGCGGTGGGGCGCAGGCGCAGGGGGCTTGGCAGGTTTCTCATGGTCTGTCTCCTTTTGTGATCTGGCGCTACAGCGGGCTCAACAGCCCAGCGGTGACTGCGGGGGCACGGCAAAGAGGGCGCTGGCCGTCTGGTAGAAGGCGATGCGCCGGGCCAGCTTGCGCTGCACCAGCTCGTCGCCGGGCTTGTCACACTCGATCAGCCCGTTGATGCTGCGCACCGTCTCGCCAAAGCCGGCGCCCTGCACCATGGCCTGGTGCGGCGTCATGCGTCCGGGGCCGCTCTGGCTCATCCAGTACCACAGGGCCGTGGCCCAGGCGATCTGGGGATCGCGGGCCACCCGATCCGGATCGCTCCACAGGTCCACGCCCAGCACCCGGCCGACCTCCGCGTAGTTGAAGTTCCAGGACAGCTGGATGGGGCCGCGGCCGTAGTACTGCTGCCCCGGGGCGCAGCCCGGCGCACGGGCGGCATCGCAGTAGAGCCCGTAGTTCGCGGTGTTGTACTCGCGCAGGGCCTGCAGTGAGTCCGACTCATGGGCCAGGTTGGCAAAGAAGGCCGCCATCTCCTGACGCTGGCGCTGCTCGCCCCCGCGCGCCGCAAACTCGGGAAAGGCCTGCATGGCCTCCCGGAAGCCGGCGTAGCTGTAGAAGGGCAGACGCTGGGGGAACAGGGCCTCGAACTCGGCTTCGCTGGGCATGAAGCGCGCCGCGGCTTGCGGCTGCGGACCATGGGCGCAGGCCGTGAGCAGGCCTAGCAGCCCCGAAACGATCAGTACAGCGGGTTTCACATCTGGGCTCTGGTGTTGGACTGGTATCAAATATCCACCAGCAGGTCGCGAGGATCCATAAAGACTTTCTTAAGACCTGATCGAGGAATTCCCTGATAGCCCCCCCCCTGGACGAGCCCATGCGCATCTGTCTGCTTGAGGATGATTTGGTACTAGGCCGGTCTTTGCAGGCCGTGCTGCAGCAGGCGCAGCATGAGGTGGTCTGGGTCCGCCGACTGGCGGAGGCACGTCAGCAGCTGGCGGACGCCGCGCCGGATGCGCTGCTGCTGGATCTGGGCCTGCCCGACGGCCAGGGTCTGAGCCTGCTGCGCGAGATACGCACTCGGGACAGCCAGCTCCCGGTGCTGGTGATCACGGCGCGCGACAGCATCGAGGACCGCCTCCAGGGTCTGGACGAGGGCGCCGACGACTACCTGATCAAACCCTTTGTGGGTGCCGAACTGCTGGCCCGGCTGCGGGCCGTCACACGCCGCAGCGGCCGGGCCCAGCCCCCTGAGGAGCCGCAACTCTGGAGCGTGCGCGATCTGGTGCTGGACGAAGGGCGCCAGCAGCTCAGCCGCGCGGGCCGGCCCATTGCCCTGTCCAAGACCGAGTTCGCCCTGCTGCTGACCCTGATGAAGTACCCCGACCGGGTGCTCACGCGCGCCGAGCTCGAAAGCCGGGCGCTCACGCGCAGCGAGGGCGCGGCCCTGGATGTGCATATGTTCAATCTGCGCCGCAAGATCGGCGAGGGCTATGTGCGCACCGTGCGGGGTGTGGGCTTTGTGCTGGAGAAGGCATGAAGGCGGCGCCCAGCAAGTCCCTGTTCAAGCGCGCCCTGTTCTCCTTCTACGCGGTGCTGCTGGCCGCCTGGCTGGGCATGCTGGCCAGCGAGGTCCATGACGTCAAGGTGGTGCAGGCCCGCAACGGCCAGGCCTGGAATCAGGTCTGGGCCGAGCATGTGCGGCTGCAGGCCCGGCTCTGGGCCCAGGAACCGCAGAAGTTCCAGGAAGTGCTGGCCGAGCTGGAGCGGCTGCGGGCCCAGGAATGGCGGCAGATGGGCTACGAGCCGCCCATCATCCTGCTCCAGGTCTGGCGCGGCGGCGAGCTGCTGCACCGCTTTGCCTCCCCCGAGATAGCGCGGCGCCCGCCGCCTGACGAGATGCGCCATGCGCCAGACGCGGCCTGGCTCTATGTGGAGCTGAGCGAGCCCTCGCAAGACCTGCTGGTGCGGCGCTGGCAGGAAGTACCCGGCGACTGGCACTTCGGGCTCAATGGCCTGGCCTACTACACCCGCCCCCTGTTCTACAGCGTGCCCCTGCTGATGCTGCTGGCCTGGCTGCTGCTGCGGCGCGGCTTTCGCCCCCTGCGCCGCATCGGCCCGCAGATTGCCAACCGCTCGCCCCAGGACCTGCGCGCCCTGCCCCCCTCGGCCTATGTGGAGCTGGCGCCCGTGGTCGAGGGCGTCAACAGCCTGCTGGCCCAGCTGCGCGAGCGGCAGCAGCGCGAGCGAGAATTCCTGCTGGATGCAGCGCATGAGCTCAAGACCCCCATGGCCGTGATCCGGCTCAATGCCGAGGCGCTCGCCGGCAGCCGCGATCCGCAAGAGGCGGATGCCGCCCGCCAGCGCCTGGACGAGGGCGTGCAGCGTGCCACCCACACCGTGCACCAGCTGCTGTCCCTGTCGCGCTCGTCCGCAGACATCGAGCTGGAGCGGCGTGAGCTCGATCTGGTCGGCCTCACCCGCGATCGCATCGTGCTGGCCAGCCAGCTGGCATTGAAGCGCCGCATCGATATCGAGCTGAAGTCACCCGACGCGCTGCATCTGTACCTGCACCGCGAAAGCATGGCCTCGCTGATCGACAACCTGCTGGACAACGCCATCAAGTACAGCCCCGCCGGGAGCCAGATCATGGTGAGCCTGAGCCAGGACGATGGAGCCGTGTACCTGCGCGTGTGCGACCAGGGGCCTGGCATTCCCGAGCCCCTGCGCGAAAAGGTGTTCGAACGCTTCTACCGCCTGCCCGATCAGGACCAGGCCGGCAGCGGCCTGGGGCTGGCCATCGTGGAACGCGCGGCAGCCCGGCACGGCGCCAGGGTCACGCTGGAGGCAGGAGATCGGGGGCAAGGCCTGTGCGCCACGCTGCGCATGCCGCGGGCAGCGACGGACCTCAAGAGCGCCTAAGGCCCGGCCCGCACCACCCGGTCACGGCCCTGGGCCTTGGCCTGGTACATGGCGCGGTCGGCGGCACGCAGACTGGCATCCACCTCCGAGGCCGATTCACACTGCGCCACACCGAAGCTGGCCGTCACGGCCAGCCCAGCCGGCCACTCGCGCACGTGCAGGCATTCACGCAGGCGCTCGGCCACCACCACGGCCTCGGCCGCACGGGTCTGGGGCATGAGCAGCACAAACTCCTCACCCCCCCAGCGCGCCACCAGGTCCTCGCGCTGCAGATTGCTCTTGAGCGCGGCGGCGAAGCGGCGCAGCACCTCGTCACCCACCTCATGCCCATGCTGATCATTGATCAGCTTGAAGCGGTCGATGTCCGCAAACACCAGGGCCAGGGGAAAGAGCATGTCCTCCTGGGAGCGGATCAGCAGATGGAGGTCATGCTCCAGGCCCATGCGATTGGAGACGCCGGTCAGCGCATCGCGATGGGCCAGTGCAGCCAGGTCTTCGGACTGCGCCTGCAAGGCGGCGTGAGCGCGCTGCAGCACCAGCTTGCGGCGGATGCTGTGCGCCAGCTGTTGCCGGGACTGACGCCCTTCCCACAGCAGATAGCCCAGCAGGCTGAACATCCACAGCCCGATCAGCCCCAGCCGGAAGCTGGCGGCGGAGATCCAGTGCCCGCGCAGCTCGGCCTGCTGCAGATGAATCTCGTAGAGCCCGGGCGGCAGGCCTCCGCCCGTGGTGAAGCTCAGCAGCGCGACCTCCTTGAGCTGGGGGCCGGACAGCTTCAGCGGCAGGGGGCGTTGCTGCGACCACCAGGAGGCCACCATGAACTGCGTCAGCGGCACGTCGACCGTCTGCGCTTCGCGGCTGGGGTCCAACACCAGCTCATGCGGCTTGAGATCCGCCACCCGCCCGCTGCCGGAGTAGGCGGGGTCGCGGTTGCGCAGAAATACCCGCAGGGGCACGGGCCCTGCGGGTCCGCTGCTGCTCACCCGCAAACGCAGCAGATCGAAAGCGCTCAGATCCAGCCCCTGCCCCTCGGCACCCAGAGCAACCTGCATATCGCAAAAAGGCCATTCATACCCCGCGCGGATCTCGCATCGCAGCCGCCACCCCTCGCCGTCGGGCACGACCTGGCCCTCGCTGCGACCACCCTCCCCGCGATCATCCACGGCCGTGACGACTTGATCGGGTCCATGCCCGTCGACCCGCAGCACCCGGGTCATCCAGAAGGCATTGGCATACAGCCCCAGCAGGGTGAGCACGCTCAGCACAAGCAGCAGGCGACGCAGGACCATGAACCAGCAACTCCAGAACCGGCGCGCAGCTGCGAGGGGCAGCCAGCAGACACCAGCGGTTCGCCGGACCCCACGCCCTGCATGCCCCAACGGCGCCGGCAGGGGCCAGCCCATTCATTGTGGCAGGCGCTGGTTCGGTGCCAAGCCCGCAAGGCCGCGCAGACCTTGAAACAGGGGGACTCATCCCGACTTATGCTGCTCAACTGATCTGACAACTGCTTGAGGAGTGGGCATGAGTGCGCAATCGATGCTGGAGCAATTGCTGAAGTCCGGCCTGGGCATGCTGCAAGGCCAGAGCGGCGGACGCCCGCAGTTGGGCGAGTTCGGCAAGGGCGCCGCCGTAGGTGGTGGCGTGGGCGGTGCGCTGGGCCTGCTGCTGGGCAGCAAACGCGGCCGCAGCTATGGCGGCAAGGCCCTCAAGTACGGCAGCATTGCCGCCCTGGGGCTGATGGCCTACAAGGCCTACAGCCAGTGGCAGGCCCAGCAAGAGGCCACGCAGACCGGCGCCGGCAACCCGACTCCGCGCACCGTGGACCGACTGCCCGCCCCCGAGGTGGAGGAGCACAGCCGGGCCATGCTGCTGGCCATGCTGGCCGCGGCCCGCTCCGACGGGCACCTGGATGCGCGCGAGACCGAGCTGCTGCAGGGCGAGTTGCGCCGGCTTGAGGCCGATGCGCAGCAGCTCGCCTGGTACGAGGACGCGCTGCGCCGCCCCCTGGAGCCCGCCGAGGTGGCCCGCCTGGCCCAAAGCCCCGAGATGGCCGCCGAGATGTACCTAGCCAGCCTGCTGGTGGTGGACGAAACCAGCTTCATGGAACGGGCCTATCTGGACGAACTGGCCCGCCAACTCAAGCTCCCAAGCTCGCTCAAGGTCCAACTTGAATCCCAGGCCCTGAGCGCATGAGGCCGCCGCTCGCGGCCCTTGGTCTGGTCTGCGCCCTGCTGGGCACGATGGCCCAGGCCAAACCGCCCACGGCCGCCGCCTTGCAGGGGACATGGTGCTGGCACGAGGCGCAGACACAGGGTCAGAGCTTGCCCGAAAAGGCACAGGTGGAGTGGTTGCCCCAGGGGCGCTACAACTGGTCGGAACCGCCCTTCCAGCTGGAAGGGCGCTGGAGCCTCAAACCACCGGACGAGCTGGAGATGAGCCAGCACCGGAGTTTCCGTATCCTGCTGCTGCAGGGCGATGAGCTGCATCTGGGCCAGTTCGGCGGCGTGTTCAAGTTTCGGCGCGGCAACTGTGCTGCCAACAGCTTTTCAGGCCAGGACCGGGTGAGCTTCCACAATGCCGCAGCCAGCGGCGATCTGCCCACGCTCAAGCAGTATCTGGAGCGCGGCATGTCGGTCAATCTGCAGGATCAAGGCGACGGCGACACCGCCCTGATCAAGGCCGCCAAGTTCTGCAGGCCCGAGGCCGCGCAGATGCTGCTGGCGCGCGGCGCCGACCTCGGACTGCGCAACCAAGATGGGCAAAGTGCCCTGGACTACGCCCGCAACAGCCGCTTTCACCGGGGCTGTGCGCCACTGATCGAAGCCCTGCGGGACAAGACCCGGCCCTAGCGTCCGCCAGCCTCCGGCGAGACCGTGGCCGGGCGCCATTCAGCGCTTGAGCGCGGCCTTGTAGAGGCGCCGGCCGCGGTGGGTGCCTGCCAGCAGCAGGAGATCACCGGGCAGCAGCTGGTCCTCTTCTGCGGGGCACAAGCGCATCACCCCCAGGCGCATATGCAGCAGCGGCACCATGGGTGCGTCGCTGGCCAGCTCCGCCACCTGCTGCCGCAGCTCGCGCAAGGTCTGCATGCGCCAGACGCTCTGGGTCCAGGTTTCCAGGATCTCGTCGCCCACGTCCTGGCGCAAGCGCTGCAGCAGGCCCGCCGCCCAGGCCTCATCCTGCTGGGCGGCCTGGCTCAGGAAATGGCCCAGCAGCGGCGCGCGCGTATGGCGTAGCACCTCGGTGGCGATGAGATAGCCCGTGGCCATGACCAGCCGAGCCCCCGCCTCCCGGAACAGCACGGCGTTGCGGGACTGGGTTCGCCGCAGGATGAGGGGCAGCTCGGGCGCCAGCTCGCGGGCCGCCATGGCAATCGCCAGATTGTCCAGGTCATCCACCGTGGCTGCGACCAGCAGCTGGGCCGTCTCGATGCCGGCCTTGCGCAGCACATGCGCGTCGGTGGGGTCGCCCCGGGTCAGGCGTTCGCAGCTGGCATCGGGTTCGGGGTCCACCACATGCAGCTCCACCTCCGTGTCGCGCAGGCGATGCCGCAAGGCGCGCGCCAGCGGTCCCCAGCCACAGACCAGCCAACGCCCCCGGGGCAGGGGCTGCACCGGCGCCATCACGGTCTGGCGCTGGGCGGTAATGGCCTCGTAGATGATGTGCAGGCTGGGCGCGTTGAGTGCAATCGCCATGCGTTCGGCAAACACATCAAAGGGATTGATCATCGCGTCGGCACCGGCCTGGGCCAGACGCGAATGCCAAGCATGATGGCTCACCGCCCCCAGCACCTGAAGATCGGGCGCCAGCATCTTGGCGCTGAGCACGATCTTGGTGTTCACGGCGTCATCGCCGGTCAGCGCCAGCACCCCCTTGCACATGGGATGACGCAGTCCCGCGGCCAGCAGCACCTGAGGATCGCTGGCATCCGCCTCCAGCGCCGGCACGGGCAGGGACAGGGCATCCACATCCACCGCCTCCACGCGCTCGTGGTCGCGATCCAGCACCACAACGGGCATATCGTCCGCGGTCAGCTCACGCGCCACGCGGCGGCCGGCATCGTCATAGCCGCACAGCAGATAGAAGGGCTCACGCAGCCCCTTGACCTGCCGGTAGAAGCGCCCCTGGAGCAGCAGGCGCCGCATGGTGGGGTCCTGCAGCACGGCAAACAGTGCGCCAAAGCTGTAGAGCCAGGCCACCACCGTCATGTAGATGCACAGGGTGCCCCAGAGCCGCTGCATGGGCGTGAAGGGATAGGGAATCTCGCCCAGGCCGATGGTGCTGCCCAGAAAGCTCACGAAGTAGGTGGCGTGCAGAAAGTCCATGCGCCAGGGCTGACCATCCGGCGTGGCACCGGGCACCAGCACAAAGCCCAGAATGGCCACCGCATAGGACAGGATCAGCACCACCAGCGGCCGACGCATGCGCCGCAGCAGGATGAAGAGGCTGTTGCGCTCGGCGAGCGCCCCACGCGCCGTAGCCATCAGCGGCGCTGGTTGGCGGTCTCGATCACCAGCAAGACCACCGAGACCACATTGGCCACCATGGCACCCGTGGCAAAGGAGACGATGGTGGCCATCTGCTTGGGCCCAAGCTCCGCCCCCGGCGCAAGCTGGGCCACCGCCACGCCCCAGACCCCGGCCGCCGCGAGCAACTGCACATCGGCCACCAGACTGGTGGCCAGCATGGTGGAGCCCAGGGGAGAACGATCGCCGAACTTCATCACCGTGGCCACCAGGCTGACGATGATGGCCAGAAACAGCTCCACCGAATCGTGGTGGTCCGGGTTGTCGATGTCGCCGACCACGAAGCCGACGTTGAGCGTCAGCGCCAGCACGATGACGAAGGCGAAGAGCACGCGTTCAAGGCTCATGGGTGTGCAGCGAAGTTGTGTGGAGAAAGTCTAGCCGCACTCGCGGCCCGCACGGCATGCTCGGGCACGCGACCAACTTGCGGCTTTGCGCCCACACGCCGCCCGCGCAGAAAACCCCGCTTGGGAGCGCGTGAGCCAGGCGCTACATTGCCGGTATGCAAGCGCTGCCCACTGAGTCCGATCGCGACCCGCGGCGCCGCGCCCTGGTCTGGCTGGGCCTGGCACTGAGCGGCGCCCTGCTGCCCTCGCATGCGGCCCAGGGCGTGGCCGCACCCACACAGCGCCGGCCAGCCGAGCGGCTGCCCGCTCTGGTGTCCGACGATGTGCTGCGGGACTACCGCCTGTTTCTGGGCGACCGCGACGCGCTGGCCCTGGAGGACTTCGGCGGCGCCCATGCCCGGCGCGATGTCGTCGAGGTGCTGCTGCTGCTCAAGGGCCTGGCGCACGCGCGGTTCACGCAGCCGGTGGACATGCTGCCCCGCCCCACCGATGCCCGCCTCAAGGCCGATCTGCGCAGCGGCCTGGGCGTCTGCACCGCCACCAGCTACTGGCGGCATGACTTTGATGCCGAGGACAAGGCGCTGATCTTCAGCCAGCCCCTGGTGGAGAACGGCGAGTTCGAGGCCGGGCTCTACGCCATGCCGAACAACCACCGGGCCCTGGCCGCCCGCAAGCTCGACGATCTGCGGCAGCTGCGTCTGATCTCCAACCGAGACTGGCGGGTCGACTGGGAAACCCTGACCCGACTGGGCCTGGGCGAGCGCCTGGAACATGTGGGCAACTGGTCCATGATGCCTCGCATGTTGGCCGCCGGTCGCGCCGACCTGCTGCTCGCGCCCTTCCAGCCCAGCGCGGACATGAGCCTGCAGGTCGACGGGCTCACCCTGCTGCCCGTGCGCGGGCTCAAGATCGCCATGCCGGGCACCCGACACTTCGTGCTGTCCAGGCGGCATCCCGCCGGCCCGGCCCTGGCCGTGGCTCTGAACACCGGGCTGCAGGCCCTGCGCCGCAACGGCGTGATCCGGCGCGCCTACACCCAGTCGGGCTTCTACCACCCCGAGGTCCGGGACTGGACGCGCCTCTAGGCCCCAGCCGACCTGCGGCGACTAGGGGCGGCGCGCAACGATGAACACGCGGAAGTCCTTGCTCCGCGTGCCATGGCGCTCCACGGCCTCCACACGCAAGCCTTGCTGCTCCAGGCGGGTGACGAGGTCCTGGGCCTTGAAGACCAGCACCGGCGGTGCCTTGCCCAGCCAACGCGCCAGCGGAATGGCCAGACGTCCGACCCAGGGGCTCATTTCACCGATACAGGGCGTCTTGGAGATGAAGAGTCCGCCAGGCCGCAGGGCTCGCAGCATGGCTGCCAGGGACATGTCCAGATCGGGCAGCAGATGCAGCGCGTTGAAAGCCAGCAGGGCATCAAAGCCCGCGGCCGGCGGCTGAACGGCGTCGGCCACCTCGAACTGCAGCGTGGCCACAGGCTGGGCCTGCTGCTTCTCGCGGGCAATGGCGATCATCTCGGTCGACACATCGGTGGCCAGATAGCGCCGGGTGCCAGCAGCCAGCCGCAGGGCGGTGCTGCCGGTGCCGCAAGCCACCTCCAGCACCGCCTGCTCGGCGCTCAGCAGTGCGCGCACACGATTCAGCGTGGCCTCGTAGCCGGGAAGGTCGGCGATTGCGTCTCGCGCATAGCGGCGGGCGATACGGTTCCAGAACGCGATCTGGGGGTGGGAGGAGCTCGGCATGGGCCCATGCTAACCATGCAAAAGCCAACGGTATTCCCGCAGAATTGCACAACACTAATGCATTTACGCATGGATCAACTGGACTGGAATCAGCTGCGCGCCTTTCTGCACACCGCGGAGGCCGGTTCTCTATCGGAGGCGGCCAGGCGGCTCGGACTGACCCAGCCCACACTGAGCCGCCAGGTCGCAGCCATCGAGCAGCGCCTGGGTGTGAGCCTGTTCGAGCGCATTGGGCGCTCTCTTCAGCCAACGCCCACGGGGCTGGCACTGCTGGAACATGCCCGCAGCATGGGTGCTGCAGCCCAGGAGCTGAGCCTGGCCGCCAGCGGGCACGCGCAGGCGGTGGACGGGGTGGTGAGCATCTCGGCCAGCGATATGGTCGCCGCCTGCCTGTTGCCGGCCGTGCTGCAAACACTGGCCGAGCGGGCGCCGGGCCTGCGCATCGAGGTGGTGACCACCAACAGCCTGTCCGACCTGAGACGGCGCGAGGCCGATATTGCATTGCGCCATGTGCGCCCCAGCGAGCCCGAACTCATAGGGCGGCTGCTGCGCGAGGCCAGCGCCAGCTTCTATGCCTCGAAGGACTGGATCCGTCGCCACGGCCATCCACGCCGTGCGGCAGAGGCCGCGGCACTGCGCTTTGTGGGCTCGGATCGCAGCGGCCGCTATCTGGCCTATCTGCAGGCACATGGCTTGCCGGTGGGCGAACACAACTTCTGCGCCTACGCCGAGAACGCGGCCACGGCCTGGGCCTTGGTACGGCAGGGGCTGGGCATAGGCGCCATGATGGACGAGGTGGCGGCCAGCTGCCCGGATGTGCAGCGCGTGCTGGACGAGGTGCCGCCAGTGCACTTCCCGATCTGGCTTCTCACCCACCGGGAGTTGCACACCGCCAGGCGCATACGCCTGGTCTTCGACCTGCTGGCCGAAGCCCTGGCCTCGCCCGCCGTGCTGCGCCCCTCGGGCCGCCATCCCTGAGCGGACTGCGCGCCCGGGCGGCGCTTGCGAACTTGTCCCGATGCGGCATGATCGACAGCCTGGTGTCGGGAGGCGGCAATGACGCGAATGACGATGTGTGCGGCTGCAGCGGGCGGGCTCTGGCTGGCAGCAAGCGTGATGGCGGCAGAGATCAGCATTCAGGTGCTGGATCGTGATGGCAAGCCTTTGCCAGAAGCCGTCGTGATCCTGGAGAGCACGGCCACCGGTGCTCGCCCCCAAGCGAAGATGGAGCACACGATCGAGCAAGAAGGCATGCGCTTTGTGCCGGCGGTCAGTGTGGTGCAACTCACGACCAAGGTGAACTTTGTCAATCTGGATCGCTGGGATCACCATGTTCGAGGCGGCGTGGTCGGCCCCGGCGGGGTGTACCTGGACCCCAGTCAGGGCTATGCCTTCCGCCTTGCGGGCAAGACAGCCGGCAAGAGCCCGGCGCGTGAGCAGCGCCAATACAGCCAGACCGGGCCGCAGCTGCTGAGCTGTCATTTGCATGCCTCGATGCGCGGGCATCTGTATGTGACCGATTCGCCCTGGGCCGCGGTCAGCGACGCGCAGGGCCAGCTCAGGCTCAGTGGCGTGCCGTCTGGCGCCGGGCGGCTGCGGGTTTGGCATGCCGACGAGTTGGTGGAAACGCCGGCCTTGGCCATC
Organism: Roseateles sp.; assembly: GCF_046300915.1. Taxonomy (GTDB): domain Bacteria; phylum Pseudomonadota; class Gammaproteobacteria; order Burkholderiales; family Burkholderiaceae_C; genus Kinneretia. The sequence continues at coordinate 25,109 of NZ_JBKCLH010000110.1, forward strand.
CAGGTGCTCGAGGGCATGGCGCCGATACGGATGGCCACACAGGTGGCGCCGCTCAAGAAGCGGGCGCCAAGCGGGCCCTCCTACGGGTACTGAGACATTGCCCCGCATGCGCCGCCCCCAGCGAGGTTGCGGGCGGCCGCAGGGAAGAACACTCGCCGCCGCTCACAGACGTATATCGATCACCAGGGCGTAGTTCGGCGTGGCGCGGCGATCGGTGCGGCTGTAGGCCTCGTCCGGCAGCCATTGGGTGGTGATCTGATTGGGCGGACCGCCCCAGGGCAGCGCGCCCTGCTTGGCCGTCAGGCGCAAGGACAGCTGCCGGTTGTACTGCCACTTGCCGTAGATCTCGCTCACCCGGGTGCGCGAGCGGTCCAGGCGCTGGTTCTCCGTGAGCTGGGTGCTGTAGCCGGGGCTCAGACTCAGGCTGGCACCCAGTGTGAGCGGCATGCCGCTCACGGCCTGGTCAAAGCCGAACGAGGCCGTCCAGGGCGCCTGACCGTCCAGGCGGTTGTCCGGCCCGGGCAGGCCCTGGACCCGGGAGCGGTAGGCGCTGAAGGTGGCACGCAGACTCAGGGCCCGCGCCGTTGATGAGTCTGCCCAGCGCTGGGGCAGCAGTTCGGAGGCCCGACCCTTGGCCTCCAGCTCCAGGCCGCTGGTCTGGGCGTTCGAGAAGTTCTGCGGCTCGCTGACCCAGCGCGGCACGCTGGCCCAGGACACATCGCGCAGGCTCAGCACCTGACGCACCACGCCTTCGAGGCGGCGATGGAAAACGCCCACGCTGAACATCGCGCCGCCCGCGCCGTAGTGTTCATAGGCCATGTCCAGACCCGTGGCCAGCTCGGGCTTCAGCCCCGGGTTGCCCAGGCGGTCCGGTGCATTCGGCGTGTTGGCCTGCTCGACATTGGGGAACTGCACGCTGACCACGGGCCGCGCCAGCATCAGGTTCAGGTCGGCGGCCCGGTAGCTGCGGCTTAGGCTGGCACGCAAGAGCTGGCGCCCCCTGGCATCGAATTTGTGGCTGAAGCTCAGAACGGGCGAGTTCACGCGGCTGCTGGCACTCAGTGCCGCAGCACCAGGCCCCATGGCCTGGCCGCGGGTCTGGATGCGCTCGTGGCGCAGCCCCAGATAGAGCTGCCACCGGGGCGTCAGCTCCCATTCGTCCTGCACATAGAAGGCCTGGCGCAGCAGGCGGGCCTCATAAGGCTGGCCCTCGAAGCCACCGGCCAGGGGCTGACCGTTGGCATCGACCGCATCACGGCTCTCCCTCAGCTCGCGCCGCTCCAGGTCCCAGCCCAGGCTCAGCGCATGATCTTCACCCAGCAGGCGGTTGTACTTGCCCGATTGCGTCAGGCCCTCGGCCCGCCCCGCGCCCAGGGTGCGTGTGCGCAGTCCGCTGTCGCCAAAGCTCTGGTTGGCCAGACTCCAGCTCGATTGCTGCACGCCGGCGCGCAGTTCCAGGCGCTGATCATCGGCCAGACCCTTGGACCAGCTGGCCTGGGCGTTGCGGTTGTAGGTGTCACGGTGCAAGTCCAGATCGTCGATCTCCGGCGGCTGGCCCGTGATGGCGCGGTTCTGGGTATCGATGCCGGCGTTCCAGTTCAGCTTCTGCAAGAAGGCGCTGAGCGAGAGCTTGTGATCGGGGCCCAGCTCCCAGTTCAGGCGCGGTGCGGCATTGGCGATCACGCCCCAGGCGACGAATCGGCTGTGATGCCGGCCCAGCGCCAGCTGGCCGTCGGTCCCCAGGCCGCGCCGCTCGATGTCGGCGCGGTTGTACTCGCGCTCCCAGTCGGAGAAGTAGATCGGCAGGGTGAAGGCGAGCGGCCCCTGGCTCTCACCCACGGTCAGCTGCAGATCCGGGTCGAGGTGTTTGCTCCCATCGTTCAGGCTTAGCTGCAAACTCCGCTGTGAGCGCCTGGGGGTGTTTTTCAAAATGACGTTGATGCTGCCGGCCACCGCCTGCGAACTCTGCTCCGCCGTCGGCGTTCGCAGTATCTCGATGCGCTCAATCTGGGCCGGATGGAGTTGATCGATCGAGAATCCGGCCGGCGCCGGATCGCCATTGATGAGTATCTGCGTATAGCGACCACTCAGCCCCCGCAAACTCGGACCATCGCTGCCAATACTCACGCCCGGCTGGCGGCGCAATACATCCAGGATATTGCTGTCACCAAATCGATCCAGCTCCTCGCGACCCACGATTTGCTTGGCCTGCCTGGCGGCGCGGCGCAACTCGGTCGCGCTCTGCCGCGCGAGCACCTCCACCCGCTGCAGGCTGGAGCGCTCGGGCCGGACAAGGCCCTCATTATTCGCCGCGTCCTGGGCCGCACAGGCCAGGGGAAGGAGGAATAGCGAAGCCGCCACACGGCTGTGGGCGGGCGGCAGGCCGGAAAACTTGGGCATGGATCAGGCTCCGTAACAAGAAGCCTGCAGGCTAGCAACGCCCCTATAAATCAAGGCCTTGCAACGGTTTTCCGGACTCCAGGAACAGGTTTCAGGAGCTCTGCGCAGCCTTGCGATAGGCCGCGGGGGTGATGCCTTCGAGCTTCTTGAAGGCGCTGTAGAAGGTGGACGCGGACTGGAATCCGGCGGCCTCGGCCACCTCCTCCATGGAGCGCGGCTGGGCGTCCCGCAGCAGGGTCTTGGCCGCGTCCACCCGCCATTGGCTCAGGTACTGCTTGAACGAGGTCTGGTTGTTGTCATTGAGGAGCTGCGAGAGTTTGGCCTGGGGCAGCCCCATGCGCCGGGCCAGGCGCTGCAAATTCAGATTCGGATCCCGATACAGCGCCTCTCCCGCCATCAGGGCATCCAGCTGCGTCAAATGAGCGCGGGCTTCATCCGGGGGGATTCTCTTGTCTTGATAGGGCTCAATCGCGGCCTGGCCCGAATACACGCGCCACGCGATCAGCAAACTGAAAGCCAGCACAAAAGTAAATGACAGGGCACCGACAATGTAGGAGGTATAGGTGGACGTCCAGTAAGCCACCCAGATCAGGCCCACGCCGCCCCAGGCACCCAGCAGGGGCAAGGCGCTCTGCGTATCGCTGAGTTGCGCGCGCCGCTGCCACAGCACGAGGGTCGCCAGCAGCCAGTAGGCCAGCAGGCCGGCATTGATGCCCGGAATGACCCAGGTCCACCAGGTCCGCACATGCTGGGCATAGGGCAGCAGCAGATTCAGCGCCAGCGTCAGCGCGATCAAGAAGCCCAGATGCCAGCGGTCCGCACGCTGCAGACCGGCGCTGCGACCCAGCCCGGAGCGCAGCAGAAAAAACAGGCAAGGCCCGATCAGGAACCAGGCACTCAGGCCCAGCTGCTGCACGGTTCTGGAGACCTCGGGCCAGAAGTGATAGGCCACCGATTTGCCGGTGCGCACACTGACCAGCCAGACCAGCAGGGCCAGCCAGCGCTGGGTCGGGCGCCCGCGCGCACGCCACCACAGAAAACAGGCCAGGGCGATGCCGTTGAAACTGCCGAGCAATGAAAAGAAGAACAGCAGATGTTGGCTCAAGGGATTCATCGGTCAGGCGCTGTTCGTACAAATGGGCCGGTCGCAGACGGTCGCTGTTCGGAGCTGAATCCTCTTGAAGACCGTCCGGGGACGGCCTGCGGCCAGATCACGCCGCCGCGCAGGCGGCGGCACGGCGCCTCACTTCGGCTGGAAGCCCGGCACGCCCGCCTGCCAAAGGAAGAAGGACCAGCGGTCCGCCGTGCGCTGCTGACCCTGGATGCGCGTGGAGCCCACACCGTGGCCGGCGTCATATTCCAGACGCATCAGCACCGGCTTGCCCTGGGGATTGGCGGCGACAAAGCGGGTGGCCGTCTTGGTGCTCATCCACACATCCACACGCGTGTCGTTCACCCCATGCTCGAACAGCAGGGCCGGGTACTTGGTGCCGGGCTTGATGTGCTCATAGGTGCTGTTGTTGCGCAGCGCGTGGAACTCCTGCTCGATCTTCACCGTGCCGTACTCGGGGATATTGCCCGCGCCATTGGCCCGCGTCTCGCTGCGGATCTGGTCCAGATTGCCCACGCCGATGCCGGCCGCGGCAAAGAGATCGGGGCGCTCGGTGAGCACGCGCCCCACGAAGATGCCGCCGGCGCTGCCGCCATACACGGCCAGCTTGGACGGCGAGGTGTAGCCCTGCCGGATCAGCCACTCAGCAGTGGCAATGCCATCGCGCCAGGTGTTGAACTTGCTGGTCTTGTGGCCGGCCTTGTGCCACTCATCACCCAGGATGCCGCCACCGCGCGCATGGCAAAACACCATCACCCCGCCTTGCTCCAGCCAGGCCAGGGTGCGCAGGCTGATGCCGGGCTCCTCCACAGTGCCGTAGGCGGCATAGCCATAGAGCAGGGTCGGGTTGCGGCCATCGAGCTTGATGTCGCTGCGCGCAATGATGGAGACCGGCACTTCCACGCCGTCGTGGCTCTTCACCTTCACCTCGCGCGCCACCACGCCGGGCAGCACATCGAACTTGCCCTGGGGCGCCAGGTTCAGCGCCTTGGGCGCACTGTCTTTGGCGGCCAGGAAATAGTGCTGGGCCGTGCGGGTCCAGCCCGAGAGCTGCAGCACCAGGCCAGGCAGCTCGGTGTCGGCATCCGCGATGGTCACATTGCCTTCAAACGGCAGCGTGATAGCTTGCGCCGCCTTCGCCGCAGCCCCCGCTTCAAGGCCATGCGGCAGGCGATACAGCTTCTTGGCCGCGCCATCGCGGCGGGTGAAGTACAGACCTTCGGGCGCGGACGCGATGGCCGTGATCACCTCCGCGCCGCCCGGCACCAGCAGCTCGGCACGGGCCATATCGGCCTGCGGCAGGGCCAGGCGCAGCAGCTTGTAGCGCGGCGCGTCCTGGGCCGAGCGCAGGTACAGCCAACCCTGGTGCACGCTGACATCGCCCACCTTCGCGGACTGGTCAAACACCTTGCGCCACTTGGGCTTGCCCGCCAGCAGGTCCGCGGTGTCGCTCATATACAGCGAGCGGTAGCGGCTCACGCCGTGATAGACCACGGCCAGCGCCACGGGCTGACCGCGCAGCACCAGCACGCTGGCGCCGTCGGATCGGTCCAGGCCCAGTTCAGGGTGCACGGTGGGGCCGAACACCGCCACATCCTTGTCCGGCTCGGCCAAACGCCGCAGATAGACGGTGTTGTCCATGAAGCGCTCGGCGCGCGGGCGCTGTTCCCAGCCCTGGGCCAGGCGCGAGTAGAAGAAGGCCGAGCCATCATCCAGCCAGCTCGCGCCACCGCCGCGAATGCGGTCGATGGGCGGCATCACTTCCTGACCGGTCTCGGTGTTGATCACATGCAGGGTGCCGATCTCGGCGCCGCCGGCCGAGATGCTGTAGGCCACCAGGGAACCATCCTTGCTGTGGCTGTAAGCGCCGATGGCATGGGGCTTGCCCGTGGCCTTGGCCAGGGCCTCGGGGTCCACCAGCAGCTTCTCGGGGCCGTCAAAGCCGCGGCGCATATAGAGCTTGAACTGGTTGTCGCTGGCCAGACGCTTTTCATAGAACAGATTGCCCCGGGCATCGCGGCTCACGTCCGTCACATTGGCCGGCACCTCTGCATCCAGCTCCTGGATGCGCTTGAGCAGGCGCTCGCGGCCCGGAATGCGCGAGAGCACCTTCTCGGTGGCCTCGGCCTGCGACTTCATATAGGCCTGCACGCCGGGTTCACTGAGGTTCTCCAGGCAGCGGTAGGGGTCCTCGATCTTCACCCCCCAGTAGGTATCGCTCACCGGACAGGGAGGATGCGGGGCGGGCATGTCAACGCCGGCCACGACGGCGGCTTCGACCTTGAGCGCGGTGCTCAAAGCCAGGGTCAGTGCAAGCGCAAGTGCAGGGGCTGGGGTTCTCAAAGGGCTTCTCCGGCTTAGGGGCCGGATCATAAGGAATCGGCGCGCCCCCTCACTCAAGCCGGCGTGGGCGACTGCGGCCGCTGGCTAAGCTGCAGCAGGAACAAGTCCAAGTGAGTCGCGCCTGTGTGCACCTGCTCAAGGCAATGCGCGCACGAGGGCCTTGACATACCTCCCAGGCGCCGTTGACTACGCTGTCTCGGCCGTTCACCCGCTCAAATCGAATAGCCCAGCAACATCGCCACGCCGGCTTCCTTGTTGGGGCGCATAAAGCTGTCGCGCGTCAGGCGACTCATCGGGATGCTCAGGGCCGGCGTCTCGAACCACTTCTTGTAGAGGGTCTGGATCTCGCCGCTGGTGAACAGACGGCTCAGAGTGCGATCCACCACCTCGTTCAGACGGGTGTCCCCCTTTCGCATCATGATGCCGTAGGGCTCCACCGAAAAAGTCATGCTGGCCAGGCCCAGCGCATCCAGCGCGTTCTCCTTCGAGGCCAGGCCTTGCAGCAGCGCGTCGTCCTGGGGGAAGGCGCGTGCCTTGCCTTCACGCAGCGCCTTGAACGCCTCATTGTTGTTGGCGTATTGCACCAGCTGCATCTTGGCTTCGCCGGAGCTGTTCAGCTGGGTGAACAGCTTCTCCGATGTCGTGCCCTTGCTCACAGCGATGGTCATGCCGTCCAGATCCTTGACGGAATCCACCCGGGTGCCCTTGGCCACCAGCACCTTCATGCGGGCCACAAAGATGGTGTCGCTGAAGCTCACCTGCGCCTGACGGGCCTTGGTGTTGGTGGTGGAACCGCACTCCAGGTCGATCTCTTCCTTCAGCAGCTTGGGAATCCGTTCCGGTCCGGACACCACCACATAGTTGACCTTCAGGTCCCGCAGCTTGAGTTCCTTCTTGATCTCGTCCACCGCAGCCAGGCACAGGTCCACCGAGTAGCCGCTTGGCTGCTTGGCGTCGTTCAGGAAGGAGAAGGGACGGGCTGCCTCCCGGACACCCAGGTTGACCGTCTTGGTATCGCGGATGCGGGACAGGGTGTCCGCATGAACGGCAAGGGATGCCAGGGAAACTGCCAGACCGAGAACACCCATCGTCAGCGGGCGAATCGGGGGGCGCAGGGACAACACGGCAGCGGGACGGACGGCTCGACGCAGAAAGGATGCAGGCATGGACGCTCTCAAAAACTCAAAACAGCACAGGCAAGAGCGGCTGTGGATACGCCGGAAAGGCGCGGCGCGATACGGTACATCAGCAGGCTGGGCGACGCGAAGAGCGGTGACGCTCGCACCCCAGCCTTCCGTCGAATAGTGCCGATCAGCAGGGTTTTTACATACCTTTTCGCAGGATTGCCGCGCGATCAGCGCTGCGGATGGGAGGCCCCCCGGCGACGTCAAGCGCGAGCGGGGCCAAACCAGCAGAGATCCGCACAAAACAAAGCCCGAACCGTTGCCAGTTCGGGCCTTGTCACAAGAGCCGGGAGGCTGGCTTACTTCCGCGCCGGCGGCACATCCGTGCAAGAGCCATGCGCCACCTCGGCCGCCATGCCGATGCTCTCGCCCAGCGTGGGGTGCGGATGGATGGTCTTGCCGATGTCCACCGCATCGGCGCCCATCTCGATGGCCAGGGCGATCTCGCCGATCATGTCGCCGGCATGCGTCCCGACGATGCCGCCGCCCAGGATCTTGCCGTGGCCATGGGCCTCGGGGCTGTCGTCGAAGAGCAGCTTGGTGAAGCCTTCGTCGCGGCCGTTGGCGATGGCGCGGCCCGAGGCGGCCCAGGGGAACAGGCCCTTCTTGACCTTGATGCCTTGGGCCTTGGCCTGCTCCTCGGTCAGGCCCACCCAGGCCACCTCGGGGTCGGTGTAGGCCACGCTCGGGATCACGCGGGCGTTGAAGGCGGCGGAGGCCAGCTCCTTATTGCCCTGCAGCTCGCCGGCAATGACCTCGGCCGCCACATGCGCCTCGTGCACCGCCTTGTGCGCCAGCATGGGCTGGCCCACGATGTCGCCGATGGCGAAGATGTGCGGCACGTTGGTGCGCATCTGGATGTCGACATTGATGAAGCCACGGTCGGTCACGGCCACACCGGCCTTGTCGGCCGCGAGCTTCTTGCCATTGGGCGTGCGGCCCACGGCTTGCAGCACCAGGTCGTAGACGCCTTCGCTCTTGCTCCCGTCCAGGCCCTCGAACTGCACCTTGATGCCCTCGGCCGTGGCCTCGGCCCCCACCGTCTTGGTCTTCAACATGATCTTGTCGAAGCGGTGCTTGTTCATCTTCTCCCAGACCTTGACCAGGTCACGGTCCGCGCCCTGCATCAGGCCGTCCATCATCTCCACCACGTCCAGGCGCGCGCCCAGGGTGCTGTAGACGGTGCCCATCTCCAGGCCGATGATGCCGCCGCCGACGATGAGCATCTTCTTGGGCACTTCTTTGAGCGCCAGGGCGCCGGTGCTGTCAACGATGCGATCGTCCTGCGGGAAGAAAGGCAGGCGCACGGCCTGCGAACCCGCGGCGATGATGGCGCGCTTGAAGGCCAGCACGGTCTTGCCGCCGGTCTTGTCCTGGCCGCTGCCGCTGGTTTCCTCCACTTCGAGATGGTTGGCACCGACAAAGCTGCCGTAGCCGCGCACGACCGTCACCTTGCGCATCTTGGCCATCTGGGCCAGGCCGCCGGTGAGCTTGCCGATGACCTTTTCCTTGTGGCCGCGCAGCTTGTCGATATTGACGCTGGGCGCGCCGAAGTCCACGCCCAGATCGGCCATGTGGCTGACCTCGTCCATGACGGCCGCCACATGCAGCAGGGCCTTGGACGGGATGCAACCCACGTTCAGGCAGACGCCGCCCAGGCTGGCATAGCGCTCGACCAGCACGACCTTTAGCCCCAGGTCGGCGGCGCGGAAGGCGGCCGAGTAACCACCGGGGCCACCACCCAGCACCAGAACGTCGTACTCCGCATCGGCGCTGCCGCTGTAGCTGGCAGCCTGGGGTGCAGGCGCAGCCGCCGCCGGGGCCGCAGCCGCAGGAGCAGGGGCCGGCGCGGGCGCTGCGGCCTCGGCGGCTTCCAGGCTCAGCACCAGGCTGCCCTGGTTCACCACATCACCCACCTTGAGCTTGAGCTCCTTGACCACGCCGGCATGGCTGGACGGGATCTCCATGGAGGCCTTGTCGCTCTCCACCGTGATCAGGCTCTGGTCCACCTTGACGGTATCGCCCACCTTGACCAGCAGCTCGATCACCGCCACGTCCTTGAAGTCGCCGATGTCGGGGACCTTCACTTCGATGATTGCCATGACTGGGTTCTCCTTACAGGGCAATCCGACGGAAGTCGGCCAAGAGCGAGGCGAAGTAGACGTTGAAGCGAGCGGCGGCGGCACCGTCGATCACGCGATGGTCCCAGCTCAGGGACAGCGGCAGGATCAGGCGCGGCTGGAAGGCCTTGCCATCCCACACCGGCTCGATGCTGCTCTTGCACACGCCCATGATGGCGACTTCCGGCGCATTGATGATGGGCGTGAAGTACTTGCCGCCGATGCCGCCCAGGGACGAGATCGAGAAGCAGCCGCCGCTCATCTCGGCGGGGCCCAGCTTGCCGTCGCGCGCCTTCTTGGCCAGCTCGCTCATCTCCTGGCTGATCTGGAAGATGCCCTTCTTGTCGGCATCCTTGATCACCGGCACCACCAGGCCATTGGGCGTGTCCGCCGCAAAGCCGATGTGGAAGTACTGCTTGAGCACCAGGCTGCCGTCCACATCCAGGGAGGCGTTGAACTCGGGGAACTTCTTGAGCGCGGCCACGGCGGCCTTGATCATGAAGGCCAGCATGGTGACCTTGATGCCGCTCTTCTCGTTCTCCTTGTTGAGCTGCACGCGGAAGGCTTCCAGCTCGGTGATGTCCGCATCGTCGTGGTTGGTGACGTGGGGAATCGTGACCCAGTTGCGGTGCAGATTGGCGCCCGAGATCTTCTTGATGCGGCCCAGCTCCTTGCGCTCGACCGGACCGAACTTCTCGTAGTCCACCTTGGGCCAGGGCAGCAGGCCCGGGAAGGCGCCAGCGCCGCCTGCTGCCGCGCCCGCCGGGGCCGCGGCCTTCTGCGCACTGGTCTGCAGGGCACCGCTCATCACCGCCTTCACAAAGCCCTGGACATCGCTCTCCACGATGCGACCCTTGGGGCCCGAGCCCTTGACCTCGTCCAGCGGCACGCCCAGCTCGCGGGCCAGCTTGCGGATGCTGGGCGAGGCATGGGGCAGCTTGCCCTTGGGCGCGCTGGGATCATGAGCCGGCACGGCAGCAGCCACCGGCGCTGCGACTGCAGCCGCCACGGCCGCCACAGCCATAGGAGCCGGCGCAGCGGCAGCCGGAGCCGCCACGGGCGCAGCCGGTGCAGGCGCGGCGGCGCCACCAGCGACTTCCACCACGGCGATCAGCGTGCCCTTGGCCACCTTGTCGCCCAGCTTGACCTTGAGCTCCTTGAGCACGCCGGCGTGGCTGGAGGGGATCTCCATGGAGGCCTTGTCGCTCTCCACGGTGATCAGGCTCTGCTCCACCTTGAAGGTGTCGCCGACCTTGGCCAGCAGCTCGATGACCGCGACCTCGTCGACGTCGCCGATGTCAGGAACGTCAACCACGACAGAGCTCGTACCGACGTTCTGCGGCGCCACCGGTGCGGGGGCGGCCGCCACAGGCGCCGGAGCAGCAGCCGGCGCGGTTGCGGGAGCGGGAGCGGGAGCGGCAGCCGCGTCCGACTCCAGCACCAGCAGCACGCTGCCCTCATTGACCGTATCACCGAGCTTGACCTTCAGTTCCTTGACCACGCCAGCATGCGAGGAAGGAATCTCCATCGAGGCCTTGTCGCTCTCCACCGTGATCAGGCTCTGCTCCGCCTTGACCGTGTCACCGGGCTTGACCAGCAGCTCGATGACGGCCACGTCCTTGACGTCCCCGATATCGGGCACTTTCACTTCAAGCAATGCCATGTTCTTGTCTCCGCGTGGGCGCCGATCAGGCGTACAGGGGGTTGATCTTCTCGACGTTCAGGCCGTACTTGGCAATCGCCTCGGCGACCTTGGCCACCGGCAGCTTGCCTTCGTCGGCCAGGGACTTCAGCGCGGCCACCACCACGTAGTGACGGTTCACCTCGAAGTGCTCGCGCAGCTTGGAGCGGAAGTCCGAGCGGCCGAAACCGTCGGTGCCCAGCACCTTGTACTCGCGGCCCTTGGGGATGAAGGCGCGAATCTGGTCCGCATAGCTCTTCATATAGTCGGTGGCGGCGATCACGGGGCCCGTGGTCTTGGCCAGCTGCTGGGCCACGAAGGACTGGCGCGGCGTCTCGGTCGGGTGCAGCAGGTTCCAGCGCTCCACGTCCTGGCCTTCACGGGCCAGCTCGTTGAAGCTGGGGCAGGACCAGATGTGGGCGTCCACGCCCCAGTCGGCCTTGAGCAGTTCCTTGGCGGCGATGGACTCGCGCAGGATGGTGCCCGAGCCCAGCAGGTTGACGCTGAGCTTGGCCTTTGCGTCGGCGCCGTCCAGCAGGTACATGCCCTTGAGGATCTCGGCCTCGGTGCCGGCCTTCAGGCCCGGCATGGCGTAGTTCTCGTTGAGCAGGGTCAGGTAGAAGAACACGTTCTCCTGGTTCTCCACCATGCGCTTGAGGCCGTTGTGCATGATCACGGCCACTTCGTGCGCGAAGGTCGGGTCGTAGGAGATGCAGTTGGGGATGGTGCCGGCCAGGATGTGGCTGTGGCCATCCTCGTGCTGCAGGCCTTCGCCATTCAGCGTGGTGCGGCCCGAGGTGCCGCCCAGCAGGAAGCCACGCGCCTGCATATCGCCGGCGGCCCAGGCCAGATCACCGATGCGCTGGAAGCCGAACATCGAGTAGTAGACGTAGAACGGGATCATCACGCGGTTGTTCGTCGAATACGACGTTGCCGCAGCGATCCAGCTGGCCATGCCGCCGGCCTCGTTGATGCCTTCCTGCAGGATCTGGCCGGCCTTGTCCTCGCGGTAGTACATCACCTGGTCCTTGTCGACCGGGGTGTAGAGCTGACCCTTGGGGTTGTAGATGCCGATCTGGCGGAACAGGCCTTCCATGCCGAAGGTGCGGGCCTCGTCCACCAGGATGGGCACCACGCGCGGGCCCAGGGCCTGGTCGCGCAGCAGCTGGGTCAGGAAGCGCACATAGGCCTGGGTGGTGGAGATCTCACGGCCTTCGGCAGTGGGCTCCAGCACGGCCTTGAAGGTCTCCAGCGAGGGCACGGTGAAGCTCTCGTCGGCCTTGACGCGGCGCTTGGGCAGGTAGCCGCCCAGGGCCTGGCGGCGCTCGTGCAGATAGCGCATCTCCGGCGTGTCGTCGGCCGGCTTGTAGTAAGGCAGCTTGGGCAGCTCGCTGTCGGGGATGGGGATGCCGAAACGGTCGCGGATGTACTTGATGTCATCGTCCGTCAGCTTCTTGGTCTGGTGGACGGTGTTCTTGCCCTCGCCGGCCTTGCCCATGCCATAGCCCTTGACGGTCTTGACCAACAGCAGGGTCGGCTGCCCCGTGGTGTTGTGGTGGGCCTTGTGGAAGGCGGCAAACACCTTCTCGGGCTGATGACCACCGCGACGCAACTCGAAGATCTCTTCGTCGCTCATATGCTCCACGAGCTTGGCGGTCTCGGGGTACTTGCCGAAGAAATGCTTGCGGACATAGGCGCCGTCATTGGCCTTCATGGCCTGATAGTCGCCGTCCACGGTTTCCATCATGAGTTGCTTGAGCTTGCCGCTCTTGTCGCGCGCCAGCAGCTCGTCCCAGCCCTTGCCCCAGATCAGCTTGATGACGTTCCAGCCGCTGCCACGGAACTCGCCTTCCAGCTCCTGGATGATCTTGCCGTTGCCGCGCACCGGGCCGTCCAGGCGCTGCAGATTGCAGTTGATGACGAAGACTAGGTTGTCCAGACCCTCGCGCGCGGCCAGGCCGATGGCGCCCAGGGATTCCGGCTCGTCCATCTCGCCGTCGCCCATGAAAGCCCAGACCTTGCGGTTGGCAGTGTCGGCAATGCCGCGGGCGTGCAGGTACTTCAGGAATCGGGCCTGGTAGATGGCCATCAAGGGGCCCAGACCCATCGAGACGGTCGGGAACTGCCAGAACTCCGGCATCAGCTTGGGGTGCGGGTAGCTGGACAGGCCCCGTCCGTCCACTTCCTGGCGGAAGCTGTCCAGCTGTTCCTCGTTCAGGCGGCCTTCCAGGAAGGCGCGGGCGTAGATGCCGGGGGAGCTGTGGCCCTGGATATAGAGCAGGTCGCCGCCATGGTTCTCGCTCTCGGCGTGCCAGAAGTGGTTGAAGCCGGCACCCAGCATCGAGGCCAGGGAGGCAAAGGAGCCGATATGGCCGCCCAGATCACCGCCGTCGGCCGGGTTCAGGCGATTGGCTCGCACCACCATCGCCATCGCGTTCCAGCGCATGTAGGCGCGCAGACGCTTTTCGATCTCGATATTGCCCGGGCACTTGGCTTCCTGGTCGGCCGGAATGGTGTTCACATAAGCCGTGGTGGCCGAGAAGGGCACGTCGATGCCAGCCTGGCGCGCATGGTCGATCAGCTGGTTCAGCAGGAAGTGGGCACGCTCACCACCCTCCTCGCCGATCACGGCCGACAGCGCGTCCAGCCATTCCTTGGTTTCGAGGGCGTCGGTGTCATGGGCTGCACCGGGGAAAGACTGCGGCTGAGCAGACATGCTTGTCTCCTGTTGTCTATGGATCAGGGCACGGCACACACGTGGTTGGGCCCGAATTTAGAGGCTGATGCCAAAACTTCGGCGGGAGTGTCGCACAGCATGGCGCATTTTTCCAAATAGCGCGAGCACGTTTCATATTGTGAGATTTAATCGGTTTTCTCGTGAGGAATGCCGCAGCGGCTGGCCTTGATAATCCGCGCACCATGCTCTCCCGCTTCGAACTCAAGAACTTCACGCGGCGTGCCCTGCTGCCCCTGCAGCGCCTGGCGACCGCCTGGTGGCGGCGCCAGTCGCCGGCGCGTCAGGACCGCTTCGCCACCCTGGGTCCGCTGATCTCGGTGCTGCTCTTCCTGGCGGCCATCATCCTGGCCTTCTGGTATCTGCGTAACGAGGAGATTGAGCGCGAGGCCGAAGCCGTCAAGCGCGACACCGAGATCGCCCAGCAGCAGATCCGGCTGCGCCTGATCGAGAACCAGGAACAGCTGGTGCGCATCGCCCGGGAGATCGTCACCCGCGCAGTCGACGCCCACGAGT
>NZ_JBKCLH010000111.1:0-22894 GCF_046300915.1 Roseateles sp.
CCCTGTTCCTGCCCGAGTTCGGCGACGCCGCGGCCGACCGCGCGGCGCGCGACGCGCTGGCCGCGCATCTGCCGACGCATCGCATCGTGCAGCTGAACATCGACGCGATCGCCGCTGGCGGTGGCGGCATTCATTGCACGACGCAGCAGGAACCGGCCTAATGCAGCGAAGCTCGGAGACCCCCATGCTGACCAACGCCCTGTCCCGCCGCCGCCTGCTGGGTGGCCTTTTGATGAGCGGTCTGACGCCCTTGACGCTTGCGGCCGATGAAGGCTGGCGCATGCCCGACGAGGGCGAGCCGCACCGCGCTACCTGGATGGCCTTCGGCGCCAATGAACGGGTCTGGGGCAAGCGGCTGCTGCGGCCGGTGCGCGAGCAGCTGGCCGGCATCGCTCGCGCCATCGCCGCCTTCGAGCCGGTGCATATGCTGGTGCGCGAGGAGGAGTACGAGCTGGCAGAACGCTTGTGCGGCGGCAAGGTGCGGCTGGAGGTCTTGCCGGTGGACGATCTCTGGATGCGCGACACCGGGCCGGTGTTTGTAAAGAACCCGGCCGGACGCCTGGGCGGCGTTGACTTCAACTTCAATGGCTGGGGCGAGAAGCAGGCCTATGCACGTGATGCCGAGGTGGCGTCTTTCGTGGCCGAGCGTGCCGGCGCGCAGGGTCTGTCGACCGAGCTGGTGCTGGAAGGCGGAGGCATCGAGGTGGACGGTCAGGGCACGGCCCTCATCACCGAGAGCTGCGTGCTGAATGCCAACCGCAATCCCGGCGTGTCCAAGGCGGCCTGCGAGGCCGAGCTGCGCCGCCTGCTGGGCCTGCAGAAAATCATCTGGCTGCCGGGCATCGCCGGGCGGGACATTACCGATGGCCACACCGATTTCTACGCGCGCTTCGCTGCGCCGGGCGTGGTGGTGGCCGGTCTGGAGGAGGATCCCGCCTCTTACGACTATGCCGTGACCCGGCGTCATCTGGAAATTCTGCGCCGCGCCACCGATGCGCGCGGTCGGCGCCTGCGGGTCGAGGTGATGAAGGGCCCGGAGCAGGTACGACGCGAGCTGGAGACGCCGGAGTTCGCGGCCGGCTACATCAACTTCTATGTCTGCAACGGTGCGGTGATTGCGCCACAGTTTGGTGACGCCCGCGCTGACGGCAATGCCCGCAGCCTGCTGCGAGAGCTGTTTCACGGGCGAGAGGTGGTGCAGCTCAATATTGACGCGATAGCAGCCGGAGGTGGTGGCATTCACTGCACAACCCAGCAGCAGCCGCGTTGAGCCGCGAGCGCGCTAGCCGCTCCCGGTTCATGCAGCCTTGGCGGCAGCCCTCATAAACTTCACTTGGTAGCGTTCAGATCGGGCTGGATAGCGACGCGCTCGGCCGGGCTGCGACTTGCAGCGCGCTGACGTCAAGGCGATGTGCGTACGTCAAAACGATTCGGGCCAGAGGGGGCAGTTTGCCCACTCTGACCCGAGGTGGAGAGGGTGACTTGGCTTCACCCCCCTCAGTGAATCTCAATTCAGGCCATGGCCTGAATGCCGGCAATGGCCCACTCGCGGCTGCCGTCCAGCGGACGAACCAGATGCCAGACTTCATCGAAGTTCTGTGCGGCGGCTTCGCTCTGCTCGCGGATCAGGCCCCAGAAGCGCACGCTGACGATCTGCTCGCCATGCTCTTCCACGCTCTCCAGCACCTGAGCATCCAACTGCAGCACATCGGTACGCTGGACCGCGCCCTTGCGCTCCAGCAGCTCGCTTTGGATAGAGGCGTACATCTGCGGCGTGGTGAAGCGGCGCAGATCGTTCTGGTCGCCCGCGTCGTTGGCGGCCTGCATGCGGATGAAGACCTGCTTGGCGATCTGCTCAAAGCCCGCAGCATCGAAGCCGGCTGGCACGGCTGGCGGCGTGGCGGCAGCCACGGGTGCGGCACCGCTGCTCTGGGGCTGCCATGCCGACTGGGGCTGCTGCACCGGGGGCGGGTTCTGTCCGGGGAAGGGGGCACCGGCACCCGCGAACTGCATGGCGCCCTGAGCTGCCATTTTCTTGGCGGCAAAGCGGCGCATCACGAAGCCGATCACCAGCATCAGCACCAGGCCCAGCAGGACCATGGTCATGATGTTGGCCAGTGCCTCGCCAAAGCCGAAGTGGCTGGCCAGAGCGGCCAGGCCCAGACCAGCGGCCAGACCGGCTACGGGGCCCATCCAGCTGCGCTTGGGCGCTGCGGCTGCGGCGGTACCGGCGGCAGCGGCCGTCGCGCCGGGGGCGGCAGCCTGTTGCGGCGCCGCGCTGTTCTGTGCCGGAGCATTGGAAGGCGCGGGTGTCGCGGGCTTGCCCGGCTGAGACGGGGCAGACTGAGCGGGAACATCTCGCTTCATGCCGCCGCCGCTCAGGCGCTTGGCCTGCACGTCGCCGGCGATCAGGCTGAGGCTGACCGTGGCGGCCAGCAGACCGAGGGAGAGATTCTTCACGTGCGTTGCTCCTTGCTGTTGTACGTGTGGCTCGCAGCTTAACGGTCACTTAAGCCCTTAAGCCGTTTGGGGATGTTGGGGCGCCGGCGCCAGCTTCAAGAGCCTGCAGGCTAGGACCTGTCAGGCGTCGCGGACATCGGCCAGCACGGTGCTGCCGAAGTCGGCGCGAGCCAGGTAGCGCAGCACCTTGGCGGCGGCCTGTTCCGGGCTGTCGAGCTGGCCCTCTCGCTTGAAGCCGGCAAAGCGGGCCTGCTCGGGGAAGCGGCTGGGGTCACCGCTGCGCAGTTGCAGTTGCATGTCCGTGTCGATGATGCCCGGGGCCAGCGAGACGATGCGGGCGCCGTTGGTGCGCTCGGCCTCGTCCAGGGCCATGGCCCGGGAGAGGTTGTCCATGCCGGCCTTGGCCGCACAGTAGGGCGCGCTGCCGGCCATGGCGCGGCGCCCCAGGCCGGAGGAAATATTGAGGATCTTGCGCGGCATGGCCCAGTCGCGGGTGGCGCTCAGAAAGGCGCTGGACAACAGCAAGCTGGCTTCCAGACCGACGCGCAGCGCCCGTGAGAGCTCGGCCAAGGAGACGCTGTCCACCGGCCCCGGCTCCGTCACGACACCGGCATTGTTGATCAGGGTGACGGCCTTGAAGCGCTTGGTGTCCTGGGCCGTGAGCCAGGACTGAAGGCGCTCGGCCGCAGGCAGCGGATCGCTCAGGTCGCAGCGCCATTGCTCCAGGCCGCCGGGTGTGGCCGCCTGGGCCAGGGCCGCGCTCTCGGCGCGCGCGATCCCGATGACTTGGTGTTGCGGTCCCAGCAGCTGGCGTGCCATGGCCTCGCCCATGCCTCGGGATGAGCCGGTGATGATGAAGAGCTGGATGCTGGCTGGGGTGTTCATATCTGTCCTTGGGGGAGGGCGGGGCGTTCGTGAGGGCGACGAGATTCAGAAATCGGCGGGGCAGTGCAGAGCCAGGCCATGCGTGGGCAGGGTCAGAGCGCAGGCATGCAGCATCAGGCGCGGCGCGGGGGCGCCACCGTAGAGGCTGTCGCCCAGGATGGGGTGGCCCAGGGCCTGCAGATGCACGCGCAGCTGGTGGGAGCGGCCGGTCACGGGCTCCAGCTCCAGTCGGGTGCTGTCACCCTCGTGGTCCAGCACCCGCCAGCGCGTGCGCGAGGGTTTGCCCTGGGCATGGTCCACCTTCTGGCGTGGACGGTTGGGCCAGTCGGCGATCAGGGGCAGCTCAATCTCGGCCCAGTCGTCCCGGGGGCCGTCGAGCCGGCCCTGGACCCGGGCCACATAGCGCTTCTCAACCCGGCGCTCGGCGAAGTCCAGGCTCAGGGTGCGCTGCATCTCGGGACCGCGTGCAAAGAGCAGCAGGCCCGAGGTGGCCATGTCCAGGCGGTGTACCACCAGGGCGTCGGGCAAGATCTCGCGCAGACGGGCCCAGGCGCAGTCGCTTTCCTGGCGACCGGGCACGGAGAGCAGGCCACTGGGCTTGTTGACCACGGCCAGCCCGGCGTCCACATGCAGCAGCTGCATCAGAACTGGTCGATCCAGCCCGACTGCAGGGCCGACTGCGGATTGGACCCGGCGGCGCGCACCTCGCGCAGCGCCAACTCGCTGTCTTGTCCCAGACTCTTGAGCACGCAGGCCGCCACCGTGCCGGTACGCCCGATGCCGGCCGCGCAGTGCAGCAGGACCTTGTCGCCCAGGCGCAGGCCATGGGCAATCTGCTCCACACCCGTGCGAAAGGCCAGCGGATCGCTGCCCAGGCCGAAATCCCGCATGGGCAGGTGCAGCCAACGAAAGGGCAGGCGCCCCTCCGTGATGGCCTTGTGATAAGCGGGCGAGAGCTGGGCGACTTCTTCCAGCGGATTCAGGCAGACCAGCAGGCTGAGCTGGCGCAGTCGCGCTTCGTCCAGGAAAGCGCCCCAGCTCTCCAAGCGGCCGGGCATGGACTGCAGCCAGAGCCGGCCGGGCAGGCGGGTATCGGGCAGGGAAAGGGAGCGGAACGGCATGCCGCTATTGTCGACCAGAGCGGCCGCAGATGGCTTGAACATGGCCTGCACATAGCCAGTCGCCCGCCGCATCCGTAGCAGTGACTGCCCAGGGTGGCAGCCAGCTCCAGCCTCCGCGCAGCAGGGGTTCGGCTTCGTCGGCGCGCTCCGAGAGCATCGGTACCCGCCCGAGCATCAGACTGCAGGATGCAGCGCTGCTCCTCGCGCAGACGCTCATCGCGCCAATGGGGGCGATGCAGGGGGCTATCCCGCATGGGCCGCCTCCAGGCTGTGCGAGACTGCACAAGAATGCGCCGGGCATCCGAGGCAGGGGCCGGCATGACGAGGGCATGGAGAGGGATGCGAGCATGGCCGACATGACAGCAGAACAAGACTGGGCCCAGCTCTTCGAGCTGGCACCGGTGTCCTTGTGGCTGGAAGACTTCAGCGCCCTGTGGCAGCTGTTTCAGCGCTGGCGTGAGCAAGGCGTGAGTGATTTGCGCGCACATCTGGCAGCCGACCCCGAGCGCCTGCGGCAGTGCAGCGCGGCCCTGCGGGTGCTGCAGGTCAACCGCCAGACCCTGCAGATGTTCGGCGCCCAGGATCTGCAGGCCTTGCTGCAAGGATTGCCGCAGATCTTTCGCGACGAGATGCTGGTGCACCATGCCGAGGACATGGTGCGCCTGTGGAACGGTACGCTGGAGTACCGGAGTCAGACGGTGAACTACACCCTGGATGGGCGCCGACTCGATGTGCTGCTTCATGTGCGTGTGCTGCCCGGGCATGAACAGGACTGGAGCCGCGTGCTGCTGTCACTCGAGGACGTGAGCGAGCGCGAGTCGGCTCGACGGGCCCTGCTCGGCAGCGAGCGCTATGCCCAGGGTTTGTTCGAGCACTCGCCGGTTTCGCTGTGGGTGGAGGACTTCAGCGGCGTCAAGCGTTTGCTGGACGAGGTGCGTGAGCAGGGCATCACGGACTTCCGGACCTTTACCGATGTGCATCCGGACTTCGTGGAGCGCTGCATGGCGCAGATCCGCGTGCTGGACGTGAACCGGCAGACCCTGCGCATGTTCCGCGTGCCCGACAAGGCGGCCCTGATCGAGGCCCTGCCGCTGATCTTCCGCGACGAGATGCGCCGCCCCTTTACCGAGCAGCTGATCGAGCTCTGGAATGGTCAGCTCCTGCAGCAGCGCGAGACGGTGAACTACAGCCGCGATGGCGAGATGCTGCATGTGCATCTGCAGTTCTCCGTCCTGCCGGGGCATGAGCAGGATTGGTCCCTGGTGCAGGTGGCGCTGACCGACATCAGTGCCCGCAAGAAGGCCGAGGCCTATCTTGAATTTCTGGGCAAGCACGACGCCCTGACCAAGCTGCGAAATCGCAGCTTCTTCAATGATGAGCTCAATCGCCTGGAGCGGCGTGGCCTGGGACCGGTGGCGGTGCTGGTGGTGGATGTCAACGGGCTCAAGGCCGTCAATGACGCCTGTGGCCATGCGGCGGGTGATGCCCTGCTGCGGCGTGCGGGCGAGGTGCTGGCCAAAGCGGTGGAGGCGCCGATGACGGCCTCACGCATCGGGGGCGACGAGTTCGTGCTGCTGATGCCGGGCGCGGACGAGCAGGCCGGCGAGCAGCTGCTGCAACAGCTGCGGGAACTGCTGGAACTCAACAACCAGTTCCATGGCGGCGAGCCGCTGGATCTGTCGCTGGGACTGGCGGTCTGGCGACCGGGTGAGCGGCTGGAAGCGAGCTTGCACCGCGCCGACACCCTGATGTATGAACACAAGCGTCGCTACTACCAGACCCGTGAGCATGAGCGGCGCGCCGGTGCGGCGCCTGCCTGAGCCGGGTGCAGCCGCGCGCTCTCAGGAGCTCAGGAGACGATGTAGGCCGCGGCGCCCACGCTGAGCAGCTGCCCGCTGTGGTCCAGAAACTCCATGCGGGTGCTGGCTACGCGGCTGCCCAGGCGCAGCACCTGGGCGGTCGCGGTGAATCGCGGCCCGGTGGCGGGTCTCAGATAGTCCACCCGCAGATCGATGGTGCCCAGCTTGCTGAAGCGTGCAAGCCGGGTGTCCGGCGCCTCGTCCATATGGCGTGCCCCGATGGCGGCCATGACGGCCAGACCGCCCATGGCGTCCAGCGTGGCGCTGATCACCCCGCCATGCAGGCGATGATGCTGGTAGTGGCCGATGAGTTCCGGGCGCATGAGCACATGGGCTTGCACTGTGTCCGCCTCCAGGCTGTCCACCCTCAGGCCCAGGACCTGGTTGAAGCAGATGCGCGTTTCGAACAGTTCGCACAAGGCCTGCACGAACTCCGGCTCAAACAAGGCGGAACGGGCCCCGCTCATCGGGCCTCGCCTGTCGGTGCATGGAGGTAGCTCCGACGGATTTCGTCCAGCGTGCCCTGGCGCCTGAGCTTGTCCAGCGCTGCTTGCAGCTTCTCGGCCAGTCCAGGGTCGGACTGCTTGTTCAGCGCAAAGTAGTAGGCGCCCCGATCGCTGAGCCGCCACAGCGGCTGCACCTCGGACATGTCCGCACCCAGCTGGCGCATATTCCAGGCCATGCCGACTTCCGTATCTACCAAGGCCTCGGCATGTCCGGCCAGCAGGCTGCGCAGGGCCGAGGTGTTGTTGGACTGCTCCAGCAAGGCGTTGGCTGGCACGCCCGCGGCCTGCAAATCCTTGGCGGCCGCTTCGCCACGCACCACGGCGTAGCGCAGCTGCGCGAGTTGTTGGGCGTCGTGCAGGCGCTTGGCGCCACGCCGCCCGTAGACCCAGGTCACCCGGGGCAGCAGCGGGCCGACCCAGAGAAACTCCTGCTCACGCTCAGCCACCCGGGCGGTGGTGAAGACCATCACATTGGGGTGCATCTGCGCGCTGCGGTAGGCCCGAGCCCAGGGCACGGACTCCATCACACAGCGCAGTCCCGTCTCCGCACACAGAGCCCGGAGCGTATCGGTGGCGATGCCGCGCAGCTTGTCGCCCTCGGAGTAGTTGTAGGGCGCCCATTCCTCGGTGAAGGCCTGCAGGACCTGGGGCTGCGCCAGCGCGCCTGTCATCAGCCACGGGCCCAGCAAACCAGTGAGAGCCAGAAATCGGCGAAGCATGTTCATGCGGCACATGCTGACAGCATGCCATGACAAGACGCCTTGTGAAGCGGCATCAACCCGCAGAACTGGCACCTGCCCAAGCCCACGCGTCGGGGCGATTGCGCGGCTCTCAGAAATGGTAGCCCAGGGTCAAGATCAGGGTTTGTGGACTCGCGTCTCGGACCAATGGGCTGCGTCGGACATCCCCTCGCAGGCTGCCCTGGCCCAGTGTTGCCGTCAGCGACCAGTCGCGCAGCGGGCGGTAGATCACAGAAGCAGATGCCCGCACATCGCGCAAGCCGGCGCCGGGGCTGAACATTGGGTAGCCGCTGGCCTGGGACTGGGCGGCGTTGACGCCGAAAACGCTTTGGGTGTGGCGCGCGTCGGCCCAGCTCATGGCCACGCCAGCGGCCACACGCAGATCGGGCCTCAGGGCGTGACCCCAGCTCACACCCAGGTCCAGCAGGGTGCCGCGCCCGGTGCGCAGGGAGGAGCTGAGATTGAATCCGCCGCCCAGTTCCTGGTTGTAGAAGGCGCCTGCCAGCAGCCGAGGTTTGAGGTCACCCATGCCGCGCAGCGCGCTGCTATCGTCTTCCTCGCGGCCGAAGTCCATGCTCAGCCGAAGGCCGTAAACCTGACCATTGCCGCCGGTTACCCGGTAGCCCAGACCATTGACCACACCAGCAAACCAGCCCTCGCGCCATTGGTAGTCCACGCTGGGTAGCACCCGCAAGCGTTCCTGATCGGAGCCGGCGTAGCGTGGGGCGTGGAGCACGACCGCGCCCGCCACCCCGCCTTGCTCCACGCCTGGTGGCAGCACATTGCGGAAGAAATCTCCCACCTGGGCCTGGGCTGCCACACTGCTGAGAAGGGCGACGCCCGCGAAAGCGGAGCGGAACAGGGATGGGCTCATGGTTCAAAGACTGGGACACAGCCGGTAGCGGTGAATGCCCGTGTTTATAAACTATGAAGTAGTGTTTGTGAACTGAGTGGTCTATTTATTGCCTGACCGGTCTGAGCTTTGGGCTGCTTGGGTGGCCGGGCCGCCGGGCGGCGCAAGCTCAGCAGCGGGTCAGGGCAGCAGATCCTGCATATCGGCCTTCTCGATGATGGCGCCGCGGTGCTGGATGACTCGGGCCGCCAGTCGATTGCCGAACGCCGCGGCTTCTGGCGCAGATTCCCCCCTGAGCCGGCGGCTGATGTAGCCGGCCCCGAAGGAGTCGCCCGCTGCCGTTGTGTCCACGACGCGTGGCACCGCCACCGTCGGGACCGACTGCCATGAGGCATCGGGCGTCTGGCGTACCAAGGTCGCCGCCTCGCCACGCTTGATCACGAGCTCCGGTGTCGGCAGCTTCTGGGCATGTGCAATCGCGGCCTCTGCATCATGGACACCCAGCATCTGCTGATGGTCGTCGAGGGTGATCAGGGCCATGCTCGCCAACTCGTAGGCTCGGGCGAAACTGGCGTAGGCGCTCAAGGGGTCGGCCCAGAGGGCGGGGCGGTAGTTGTTGTCGAAGACGACTTGTGCGCCCAAGGCGCGCATCTGGGCCATTAGCGCGAAGACGCGCTCACGCGCCGCGGCCGACAGTATGGCGAGGCTGATGCCGCTGAGATAGAGCAGATCGAACTCGTGGCATCGCGCTTCCAGAGGCGTCTGCGGCACATCGAAATAGCGGCGTGCCGCGCTGCTGTCGCGCCAGAAGTGAAAGCTGCGTTCCCCCTTTTCATCCAGCTCAATCATGTACAGGCCCGGCAGCTTGCCCGGAATCTGGCGCACCAGTTCCAGCGACAGGCCTTGCTGGGCCCAACGCTGTAGCAAGCCGTCGCTCAAGGGGTCGCAGCCTAGCGCTGTTGCATAGCTCACCGTCGCGGCGTGGGTCTGCATGCAGCGCGCCAGGTAGATGGCGGTGTTGAACGTGTCGCCGCCATAGGCCTGGCTGAACTGTCCGAAGGGTTCGCCCTGCAACTCGAGCATGCACTCGCCCAGCATGACAACTTTTTGGTGACCCGCCCCCATGAAAGCCCCTATTAAAATGAAACATGGTTTCGATATTCTCATCGAACAATGCTTGATTTTGAAACGGTACTCACCCTGATCTGAGCATCGCCATGAGAAGCTCACACCCCTCGATGCCCCCGGGCCGCTTGTTGCTGACGGGAGCCGCAGGCCAGTTGGCGCAGGTCCTGCGGGGATCGCTTGGATCCTTGTGTCCAGAAGAGGGCTTCTCCGGCATCCGCCTGAGTGACCAGCGGGCCTTGCCAGGGGCGCTGGACCGGCATGAGCAGTTCATTCGCTGCGACTTGTCTGATGGCGTCGCGATGCAGACGCTGCTACGGGACGTTTCTGCCGTGGTGCATCTGGGGGGCGTGGCGGGGGAGGGGCCGTTCGAGCCGATCCTCGAAGCCAATGTGCGGGGCGTGTACCACCTCTATGAAGCGGCGCGACTGGCGGGGACCCGCCGGGTGGTGCTCGCGAGTTCAAACCATGTGACGGGCTGCTACCGCCAGGGTGAGCGTCTGGACCCCTGCATCCACAAGCCTCGCCCGGATGGCTTCTATGGTGTCAGCAAGCTGTTTGGCGAACATATGGCGCAGCTGTACTGGGATCGTTGCGGCATTGAAACGGTCAACCTGCGCCTGGGGACGGTGACCGAGGTGCCGCAGGACCGTCGAGCCCTCTCCACTTGGCTGAGCTATGTCGACTTTGTACGTCTGGTCCTGGCGTGTCTGCGTGCGCCCTGCGTGGGCTGCCTCACGGTCTATGGCGTGTCAGGCAATGCCTGGCGGTGGTGGAGTGAGAGCGGCTGGCAGACCTTGGGCTACGAGCCCCAGGACAGCGCGGATCCCTGGCAGCCCATCGTGCAAGACCTGGCCCCTCCCGAAGACACGCCGATGGCTTGCCTTCAAGGCGGCAGCTTTCTGTCCTTGGGTGAGTTTTCCCAACCGGCCGCCTGGCATGGCGCCGGGGTGTCTGCGCCGCTCCATGCGGCCAAAGAGTGATCACTTCTACAACGAGGAGACTTTGATGCAAGTACGTTCACGACTGATGGCCGGCTTTGGTGTGTTGGCTCTGGGGGGTTGGTGCAGCCTTGCCAGCGCGCTGGAGCTGCGCTCTGCAGATGTGCACAACAGCGATGATTACCCCACCGTGGCCGCAGTGCGTCATATGGGCGAGCTGCTGAGCGCAAAAAGCGGTGGCAAGTTCAGGACCAAGGTTTTCAACAAGGGGGCCTTGGGCAGCGAGAAGGAAACCATCGACCAGGTCAAGATCGGCGCGCTGGAGATGACGCGGGTGAACATCAGCCCGATGAACGCCATCTGCCCCAAGACGCAAGTGCCCACCATGCCCTTTCTGTTCCGCTCGGTGGAGCATATGCGCAAGAGCCTGGACGGGCCGGCAGGCGAAGAGATCCTGAAGAGCTGTGAGCCCCAGGGCTTCATCGGCCTGGCCTTCTACGACAGCGGTGCGCGCTCGATCTACGGCCGCAAGCCCGTCAAGACCGTGGCCGATGCCAAGGGCCTAAAGATTCGTGTGCAGCAGTCCGATCTCTGGGTCTCGCTGATCGGCGCCATGGGTGCGAATGCGACGCCGATGCCGATCGGCGAGGTCTACACCGGGCTGAAGACCGGGCTGATCGATGCAGCCGAGAACAATGTGCCTTCCTACGAGGGCTTCAAGCATTTCGAGGCGGTCAAGTTCCTCTCCAGGACCGAACACTCGATGGCGCCGGACATGCTGCTGATGAGCAAGCTGGTGTTCGACAAGCTCAGCAAGGCCGAGCAGGACATGATCCGCGCAGCGGCCAGGGAGTCGGTTGCCTTCCAGCGCAAGAAGTGGGATGAACAGGAGGCCAAGTCCCTGGCCCTGGTCAAGGCGACGGGCGCCGAGATCATTGAGGTCGACAAGGCATCGTTCCAGGCCGTGATGGCGCCGGTCTATGCCAAGTTCATGACCACGCCCGATCTGCAACGCCTGGTCAAGGCCGTCCAGGACACGAAGTGAGCACCTCGGTTCTGAACAAGGCAGCAGCACCAGCCTCCTCGTCCGCAACCCTGTTCACCCGCCTCTGCGCCAGCCTCTCCAAGCTGGCGCTGATGGTGGCCGTGGCGGGCCTGCTGGCCGTGGTGCTGTGCGTGCAGTATCAGGTGATCGGCCGCTATCTGTTCAACGACACGCCCACCTGGGCCGAAGCGCTGGCCATGCTGCTGGTGCTGTACGTCACCGCGCTGGGTGTGGCGGTGGGCGTGCGGGATGCCGGTCATATCGGACTGGAGTCCCTGCTGGTACTGCTGCCCGAGCGCCTGCGCCGCAAGCTGGAGATCCTGATCCACCTGCTGGTGGCGCTGTTCGGCGGACTGATGCTGAAGGCGGGCTGGCTTTGGACCACGCTGAAGTGGGGCGAGAAGAAGCCCATGCTAGGCGTGCCCGAAGGCATGGACTATCTGCCGCTGGTGATCGCGGGTGCGCTGATCGTGCTGTTCTCGATCGAACATGTCGTCGCATTGCTGCGCGGCCAACACGTGGAGCCCGCATGGAACTGACGATTCTTGGCTTCAGCTTCGCGCTGCTGCTGATTCTTGGCGTGCCGGTGGCTTTTGCCATCGGCCTGGCCTCGGTGGCCACTATCATCGCCGCCGGCCTGCCGGTGGCCGTGGTGTTTCAGAAGATGGTCGGTGGCATGCAGGTCTTCAGCTTCCTGGCCATCCCCTTCTTCGTGTTCGCCGGTGAGTTGATGCTGTACGGCGGCATTGCCGAGCGCATCATCCGCTTCGCCAACAGCCTGGTCGGCCATGTGCGGGGGGGGCTGGGCATGAGCAATGTGGTGGGCTGCACGCTGTTTGGCGGCGTGGCCGGCTCGCCGCTGGCCGATGTCTCGGCCATGGGCTCGGTGATGATCCCGATGATGAAGAAGGAGGGCTACCACGCCGACTACGCGGTCAACGTCACCACCCATGCCGCCTTGGTGGGCGCGCTGATGCCGACCTCGCACAACCTGATCATCTTCACGCTCGCGGCGGCAGGCATTGCCTCGGTCAGCGTGTTCAGCCTGATCTTGGCAGCCTTGATTCCGGCGCTGTTGCTGACGGTGTGCAATCTGGTCGCCGCCTACGGCGTCGCCGTCAAACGGGGTTATCCGACGCATGGCGCATTTCCGGGCTGGCCTGCGGTGCTCAGAGCCTTCGGCGCCGCACTGCCCGGCCTGCTGGTGGTGGTGATCATCCTGGTGGGCATCCTCAGCGGCGTCTTCACCGCCACTGAGTCGGCGGCGACAGCGGTGTTCTGGGCGCTGGCCATCACGGTGCTGGCCTACCGCTCGCTGAGCTGGGAGAACTTTCTCAAGGCCTGCGCCAAGGCTTGCAAGACCACCGGCGTGGTGCTGTTCCTCATCGGCATCTCCTCGGCATTCGGCTACTTCATGGCGCTGTACGAGGTGCCGCAGAAGACCGGCGAGCTGATGCAGTGGGTGAGCAACGAGCCTTGGATGATCTTCCTGATGGTCAATCTGCTGCTCTTTGTGCTGGGCACTTTTCTGGACATGGCGGCCACCATCTTGATCTGCACGCCCATCTTCCTGCCGATCTGCCAGAAGTTCGGCATGGATCCGACGCAGTTCGGCATCGTCATGCTGCTCAACTGCTCGCTGGGGCTCAACACCCCGCCGGTAGGCACCACGCAGTTCGTCGGCTGTGCCATCGGGCAGATCTCGGTCGGCGAGGTGATGCGCTCGATCTGGCCCTTCTATGGCGCACTGATCGTCACGCTGATGCTGGTGACTTATGTGCCGGCCTTCTCGCTGTGGCTGCCTGGGCTGATGAAATAGGCGACGCCGCGCCCCTGGGTGCCCTGGCGCGCGCGCAGGGCTCAAGCGGTTGCCCCACCTAGAATTGCGGGCCAGAAGCTCAGGTTCATGCCCGCATGACACGCTATCAATTCCATGACTGCGTGCTTGACACCCATAGGCACGAGTTGCGCGTGTGCGGGCAGGTCGTCGAGGTACAACCGCTGATCTTTGACCTGCTGTGCTATCTCGCGCGCCATGCGGGACGTACGGTCACCAAGGACGAATTGCTGAGCGCCGTGTGGCGCTCAAGTTTTGTGACGGATTCGGTGCTGGCTCGCGCCGTCATGAAGGCCCGGCGCGCCATCAAGGACAGCGCGGACAAGCCGCAGTTCATCATCACCGTGCGCGGTCACGGCTACCGCCTGGATGCCGCGGTGGACACCGACCTGTCACTGCAACTCACCGACACCCGCAAGCAGCAAGATCCATCGATGGGGGCCGCGGCGCCAGCATCGTCGGCAGGGGCCGAGCCCAAGCTCGACCTGGCCGTGCTGCCCTTCTTCAACGAGACCTCCGATCCCGGCCTCTCCTGGGTTGAGCTGGGCCTGCCCAGCCTCGTCCACCATCAACTCCAAACACGTGCCGAGCTGCGCTTGGTGCGCAGCGAGGCCGTGGATGCCTGGACACGGCGCTCGGCCTGGAGCGAGCAGGATGTTGCCCTGGCCTGCCGCCAGCTCAACTGCCGGCTGGCCCTGGTCGGTCGGGTTTCCCGGCGCAGCGACGGTGTGCTGTCCCTGCACTTCCTGCTCGGCAGCGAAGCCGAACTGGGCCTGTCTCGGAGCTTCGAAGGCCTTGATCTGCTGACGCTGGCCCAGAAGCTGGTCAACGAGGTCGAGTCCGCCTGCGGCAGCACGCCATCACCGCAAGAGGAATCGTTCTGGGATGAGCAGAACGCGCGCATTCTTGACCTCGCGGCCCGAGGCGAGTCGGAAAGAGCGCTCGCCTTGCTGGAGTCGTCCCTGCCTCGAATCCGGCCCGACCTCAGGCTCAGACTGGTTCAAGCCCGCCTGCTGCGGGACCTGGCGCGTATGCAGGAATCGGTTGCGATTGCGCGAGCGGCACTGGCGGAGGCCGGGACGCTTGAGCAGGCTGATCTGCAAGCCGAGCTGCTAGCGGAGCTGGGGCGCAGCGCCGTGATATCGGGGCAGATGGACGAAGCCGAGCGCTACAACCAGCAGGCGCTCGAACTGGTTCTGCAAGGCAAGGCCAGCATCACCACGCTACCCAATGTGCTGGTGGGGCGCGGCGAGCAGTACAGATTCAAGGGGCAGGGCGAGGAGGCGGCCAAGACTGCCGAGCGTGCGATTTCCGCAGCGCAGGCGACAGGGGACATCTACTGGGAGCTCATCGCGCGCTGCCTGCATGCCCATGCCCTGATGGCCACACAGCAGCTGGCTCGCGCTCAGGAAAGCCTGCGTAGCGTCGCGCGGGAGGCCCGGGCCCGCGACCTGCTGCGCGTGGAGCTGCAAGCCTATGTGTCATTGGGAACCATTCAGACCGGATCGCGACAGTACGAGGCGGCCCTGGAGTCATTGAGCCGGGCTGCCACGCTGGCCCGGGCCCTGGGATCGCGCGTGCGCTACATCACCAGCCAGCTGCAAAGCATGTTCGCCCTGATCGAGTCGGGGCGCCTGAGCGCGGCGGCTCAGCTTGTTGCACGATTTGAGAGCGAGGTCGGCGAGGACATGCCGCAGAACTCGCGCGAGAGCCTGGAACGGGCCAAGGCCCAGCTGCTGTGGCGCACGGGCCAACACGCCCCCGCGATCGTCAAGCTGGCGGCCATGCTCGACATCGCTCGCCGCAGCCGCTGGTTCTCGCGCTGGAACAGCGCCTCCTTGCTGTGCAACTGGTATCTGGCGCGCGGCGAGCCCGGCAAGGCGCAAGCCCTGCTTGAGGTGCTTCATGACGACAGCAACCCGGCCAGACGCGCCCGATGCGAGGCGGCTGTGATGCTGAGCCAGGGGCTGAGGACCCAGGCGCTCTCGGTGTTGCGGGCAATGTGGCTGACCGAGTCCAGCGAGGGTGCGCCGGGGCAGGACCTGGCTGTGGACCTGGGCTGGCTGCTGATGGAAGACGGCCTGGGGACGGAGCTGGATCTGCTGATGTCCAGGGTGAGCGCGATGAGCGCCGAGCATGCACCAACGGCCTTGCTGCAGCTGGTCTTTGCGGCCAGAAAGCGGGGCCGGGCGCCCGAACCGACGTGGCGGATCGCCATGGATGATCTCGTGGCGCGCTTGCCGGCCCTGCAAAGGAATGCCCCGACGCTGCACGCCTACCTGCAGTCGCCCGAGCTGTTCAGCCAAGCGCCGCCCCCCCTCACACTTCTGCTCAACGCCGCATGTGACTGACGCCGGCTCAGAGGGGCGCGTTTGTCATGACACGGCCTGGCGCGTCGCCCCGTTCCGTGTCATGGGCTGTGCACGATCAGCGGTAGTAGCCGACGCTCATCACGGACTGTCCGTCCGGCAACAAGCGCACCAGGCTGGACTTGCCCTCGATGCGCTTGGTCTGCGGATTGGCCCACTCGTAGTCCACCCAGCCCTGGGCCTGCGGTGATTTGGCCACCTCGATCATTCGCGCCATGAAGGCAAACCCCGTCGCGTCGCGCACCGCCATCATGTGTTTGCCGATGAGCCTTTCATTGCCGCCGTGGGCCAGCACCTTGCCCTCGAGATCGGTAACGGCCACGTAGAGGTCCTTCCTGACCCACTTGGTCTTGTCATGGGTGAAGTCCTTGAAGGCACGGTCCGTGCCCACCTGTTTCACATGGTTGGCCGCTGCATCGGCCAGCACAACGGCCTCCTGCTTGCTGCCACGCGCCTGCGCCTGGGCGCCCAGGCTCAGGGTGACTGAAACGACCGCCAGAGCTGCTGCGCGGCTGATTGAGAGATTCTTCATGGATTGGATTTCTATTGTTTGAGTTGTGGATGTGCGACTGACGCTGACTGATGGGCTTGCTGCTTCTTGCCTCCTTCCGTGTTTCCCTCGTGTTCGGTTCATGGTCCGGGTCAGGCGGCCACCCTCCCGACTTCCGCCGTGATGACGTGCAGGAAGCGCTCGGCCGGAACCGGCTTGCCCAAGAGGTAGCCCTGGGCGAAGTCGCAGCCCAGCTTGCGCAAAGCGGCCAGTTCGCGCTCGGTTTCCACGCCCTCGGCCACCGTCTCGATGCCAAAGGCATGCGCCACATCCACAATGGCTTGGACCAGCTTGCGCGCCCCCTCGTTCTGGTCCATGTTTCTGACAAAGCTACGGTCGATCTTGATCTTGCTGCAACGGATGCGGTGCAAATAGCTCAGTGAGCTGTAGCCCGTCCCAAAGTCATCCAGGGCCAGCTCATAGCCCCGCTGCCTCAGGCTGTTCAAGATGGAGTTCGCCGCATCGACCTCCTCAAAGGCCGCGCGTTCGGTCAGCTCGATCTGCAAGACATCGGGCGACAGACCCAGCATCTCCAGATGATCGAGAAATGCAGACTTGGCCCCCTCGCGGACAAACTGCAGAGCGCTCAGATTGACCGCCACCGGAGGCGCAAGCACGCCGGCTCCCAGCCAGTCGGCACGATCACGCTGCAGCGCTTCCAGGATGTGCAGCCCCAACTCCTCCGCAAACCCCGCACTTTCGGCCAGAGGCACAAAGGTCTCCGGCGACACCGGGCCATGCTGCGGCGAGGTCCAGCGCACCAGAGCCTCGGCATAGCACATTCGCCCGTCGCGGATGGCGTAGATGGGCTGATAGTGCAGGCTGAGCTCGTGACGCTTCAGAGCCTGCCTCAAGGCATCGGTGAGTCGTGCGCGCTCGCGCAGCAGACGCTCCTGTGCCGCTTGGTAGCGCGCAATCCGCCCCTGCCCGGCCACACGAGCTGCTGCCAGCCCGGCGCTGGCGGCACCCAAGGCAGCCGCCACACTGCTGCCATCTGCCGGTAGCAAGGCCATGCCCACACAGACTGAGACGCGCACGATGGCGTTGCCGATGAGTATGGGCTCCGCGGCAAGTGCCTGCACCTGCTTGGCAAATCCATGCAGCTGCTCGTCCCGCCCCTCACCCAGCAGGATGGCGAACTCGTCGGCACTGATGCGGGCCAGACAGTCCGCAGGTCTCACCAAGACCTGCAGCCGTTGAGCCAGAACACGCAGGACGGCATCACCCTGCTGTGTGCCATAGGCGGCATTGATGAGACCGAAATCGTCGATGTCGATCAGGAACAAGGCTGGCCTGGCCTGCGGATTCTGCAGACGGTTTTGAAGTTGCGCGCGCAACTCCTCCCGGTTGGCGCATCCGGTCAGGGGATCATGCCTGGACATCCATGACAGGCTTTGCTGGGCCATGAGTGCGGCCGTCGCGGCACGTCGGGCGCTCAAACAAGACACCAGCCATGCACCGATGACCGCCACAGCGCCCACGCCAAGAAAAACCAATGTCCAGAGCAAGATGCGGCTGGACGAGGCCTGCAGCTTTAGATAGCCCACCACAGCGCCGGCGGCATAAACGTCTCGCGAAACCTCCAGCGGCACCAAGCCATGCCCCCAAACGCGAGACTGGGCTTGTCGGCTGGCTATGAGACGGCCGTCAAGCGTGTAGAGCTGGACGGCCGAGATGGTGCTGGCCTGGGTCAGGGCATCGAGCAAGGCCTGGGCGTCGTCAGCACTGTCGAAGATGAGCGCGGCACTGGCATTGCGTGCGAGCAGATCGGCGCAGGCGCCCAGATCGTCAATGGCGCTGGAGCGAAGAGCCAGAAATTGGACGGCGGCCAGCACGATCAGCATGCTGCTGAGCGCGAAGACCAAGCCTGCCAACTCCCGCGACAGCGCTGTCGTGCAGTTCAGCACGCGCGGCGCGCCCGTTTCGCCCGAGGCGCGCTTGCCTGCGGCTGGTGCAGCAGCCTTGAACGAGTTTTCGACAGTCAGCATTTCTCTCTCACGCCAGGACATCGCCCAGGCCTCGCTGGCAGGCTGGGCTCAGCCCCGGACGGGGCCGAACCACAGTGGCTTTGAACTCACCCGATCAGGGCGCCAGCAAGACCTTGAGGGAGGCGTCGACGGCCGACTTCTCCAGATAGCCAATGGCGGAGGGATTGGCAGCCAGCGCCTTCTTCAAGGCTGCGCTGCTCTCAACCACTTTCGGAGGTTGTCCCTTGCCGGTGAAGATCATCCGCGACCAGTAGGCCTTGATGGCGCTGGCGTTCTTGTTGCTCGTCTCCTGGTAGAAGGCGTCGCGCACGGCATTGCCCTCGGGCAGGTCATGAACCGCAATGGCACCCACGCCGGGAAGCTCGGAGGTCTTGCCCATGTAGAGGCTTTCGGCGGTCGCCATGTCCAGGTTGCGCACGCTGCTCTTGGCGCTGGCCACCAGCACCCATTCGGCAGCAAAGGCACCGGCATGCAGGCCGACCAGGGCGCAAGCGGCGAACAAGCTGCGGGCGCTCGTCTTCAAGTGCTTCATCTCGGCCTCCTCAGAACACGAAGTCCAGCGCGACGGTCGCCAGGCGCACCGTGCCCACCGAATCCGACATCTGGGCGGCACCGGCCAGGGCACCGACACGGCTCATGGTCTGCGCATCGGTGGCGCCATAGCTGTTGGTGCGGGGCTTGTACTGGTCAAGCTGGAACTTCAGAGCCAGCGAGGGCGCCACGTCCACGCGCAGGCCCATGGACAGGGTGCGGTTGTCGGTGTTGGAGGTCTGCGCGTAGGGGGCTCCCTGGGTGAAACGCTGCTCCACCAGGCTCTGATACTGCGGCGCAGCGCTCAGGATGTAGCGACGGGTGTCGGTCTTGCTTGCGGAGTAGCTGACATAGGGCAGCACACGGTCAAAGCGGTAGCCGGCCGTGAGGTAATAGGCCGAGGAGTTGGACAGCTGGGAGTCCGACTTGCGCGTCATGTACTCCGCCTGGACCACCACATTCCCGTTGTCATAGACCAGGCCGAGATCCGTGATGTTGAAGGGCTTCTTGTCACGGCGCAGGGCGTTGAACACCGAGTCGAAGTTGGTGAAGAGCTGGCTGCAGCCGATGTTGGCGCTGAAGCTGGCGCAGCTGGCGGCAGCCGGATTGAGGCGGAAGCCCCGACCGGTTTGCGGCTGCGAGACGGCGAACAGGGTGCTGGGCGCCGCCTGACCATCCGCTTGGTAGTTGGTGTGGCTGGCGTCCATATGGCTGACGCGGAAGGTCCAGCTGCCCGTCTCGGCGCTGAGGTTCAGGCCGGCCATGTGGTTGAACTTGATGCCGGAACCGCCTGCAAACTTCAGGTCATAGCCGCCGTAGTAGGCCTGCAGCGAATAGGACACCGAGCCGAGCTTGCCGCGGTAGATGGCATCGATACCGTCCACGTTGTTGATGGTCGCGGAGTTGTAGACATCCGTGGGGGGACGCACCCAGATATTGGCGTAGCCCACATTGCGGTAGTCAGAGGCCATCAGCACCGGCGCCACGAAGCGACCGGCACGCAGAGACAGCGAGGAGATCGGCTTGTAGGCGATGTAGGCCCAGTCCACCGAGGGCTTGAAGCTGTTGTCCTCGTTGCGGCGCGAGAGCAGCTGCACCACGGCTTGCAGCTTGTCCGTGGGCCGGTAGCTCAGCTGAACGCCGAGCTTGCTGTCGTTGTCGAACTCGTGGCTGGACGCCGTGCCGCTGGGCAGACGATTGTCGGAGCGGAACTCGATGTTCTCGTTGTTGGTCTGGACTGCCGAGAGGGTGCCGAATCCCGACAGCACCAAGGTCTTGCTCTCATTGGAGATCTCAGCGTGTGCCGCTGTGGCGCAGGTCAGTGCCACGGCCAAGCCGAGCACGCTGTAGCGGAGTGAAGTGCTTTTCATAAGTCTTCTGTTCGGGTCAGGGGAGGATGAACGCGACAGCGAACCGACCGTCCAAAGATTCGGCCTCGCGTTGAGCTGGGGAGCTCGGAGAGTGGGGATTCGGCGCACGCAGCGCCGCCTGGGCGCTGCGCGGGGGCTAGCGCCCCCGGGACATAAATGCAGCCTCAGCTGCGCGCGGTTCTGAAGCGCTGCGCGAGCCCAGACAGGCGCAGCGTCTGTTCTTCCAGACTGGCGGCAGCGGCAGCCGCCTGCTCGACCAAGGCGCTGTTCTGCCGGGTGCTGTCGTCGATGCCGGAGACGGCGTGGCCGGCTTCGGCAATCCGCAGGGCCTGATCCTCGCTGGACATGGCGATCTCACGGATGAAGGTCGCGGTGGCCGTGACGGAGTGCAGTGCACTCTGCATCGCGGAGCCGGCAGACTGCACCCTGGCGGTGCCCTGAGCCACCTGCTGAGCGGAGGCCTCGATCAAGGCGGCAATCTCCTTGGCCGAGTCTGCGGCACTGCGTGCCAGGCGCCGCACCTCGCCCGCGACAACGGCAAAGCCTCGGCCGTTCTCGCCCGCCCGGGCGGCCTCAATGGCGGCATTGAGCGCCAGGATATTGGTTTGGAACGCGATGCCGTCGATAAGGGCCGTGATTTCGCTGATGCGCTGCGACGACTCGCTGATCATGTCCATGGAGCTGATGGCGGCCGCAACGGCCTGTCCGCCAGCCTCGGCATCCACGCAGGCCTGCGCCGCTGTCTCGGCGGCACGTTTGGCGTGACTGGCGTTGTCCTGGACCGAGCTGGTGAGCTGCTGCATCGACTGGGTCGTGACCTCGACGGCTCCGGCCTGCCGCTCGGTGCGTGCCGACAGATCCAGATTGCCGGCTGCGATTTCACTGGCGGCATGCGCGATCTCGTTCGCCCCGGCGCTGAGCTGCTCGATCAGGTCTCGCAGGCCGCCCGACATGCCAGCGGCCGCGGACAGCAGGCTGTTGCCGCGGGGGTCCGCGTCAATTTCCCGGGACAGATCACCTGCGGCGATCTCCTGCATCAGATCGCGCACCATCTCGGGCTCGGCGCCCAGCTGCGCCCAGACCCCGGCAATGATGCGCCACGAGGCCACGACCAGGGCTGAGAGCACGATCAGGGCACTGATGAGGGTGACCTTGGTGATGTCGCGCACGCCGTTGCGACTGCTGTCGAGCACCGCATCAAAGCCCGCCTGCGCTTGGGTCACTTCGGCGTCCAGCCTGGCCTGCAAGGCCTTGAGGCTTTCCTGCATGCGCGGTACGGCGCTGGCCGCTTCGCCGGTGCCTGTGCCCAGAAGGATCAGGGCGGTCTCGCGGGCATGGCTGGCATAGCTGTCCAGCAGGGCGCCAAGTTCTTCGTCGATCTCGGCGTGCCCCGGAATGCTGCCGATGGCGCGCAGCTGCTGCTCGATGTTCGATCGCAGTCGCTCGGCGTCCTCCAGCCTGCGCGGTTCGGACTCGCTGACAGCCGCCTGGAATGCCGTGGACATGGGCTCAACCAGCGACTGCGCTCGGGTGATCCCCGCGAGGTAGGGGTAGGCGGCGCTTCCCAGACCCTCGATGTCCTCGGTGGTATGGCTGGCCACCGTGAGGATGATGCCCACGCTGATGGTAAAAATCGCGGCCGCCGTGGCAGGCAAGGCCCAGATACGTTTCTTGAATCCCATGATGACCGAGGAGGCTGGTGCACCGTTTTTTTGCAGAGGTGCGCAGTCTCGGCCGTGGGCTTCGGCCCGTCATGATCGGTCCATGACCAAATCGTGATCAGTGGATTCCTCGGGTGCGAACGCCCTGAGGATGTGCCTGCTCAGCCTGGCCGCCGGCGCCACAAACGCGAGATGGTCCACAGATTCATGCTGAGCAGGCAGGCTTCCAGCAGCACGCCCCCCACCGAGCCGACGCAGACATTGTTCACCAGCCAGAGGGCGGTGCCCACCAGCATCAGCGCGCGCATGGCCAGGCCGTGCAGGAAGAAAAGGGAAAACGTGCCGATGCAGGAGGCCAGGATGGGCAGCAGGGACAGCCAGCCACTGAACAGCGCGTAGCCCATCCCGAGGCTCAGGGCGATGAAGAAGACGCCGACCGCCGGGCGGCGCCAGCGTATCGCGGCCATGGAGCGTGCCAGGGAGATCAGGCTGCTGGCAGCCGCGCTCGGGTGTCCCAGCATGGCGAAGTGCAGGGCATAGGCCAGGCACTCCAGGGCCATGAAAAGCTTGAAGCGCCGGTCATCGGTCTGCGCGAAGCACAGCAGGCCCAGCAAGAAGGCGGCATATCCCGCCAGCTGCGCCGGCGACAGCAGATCCGTGATCGTGGTCATGGACTCGGCGTTGCGAGGGTCCCAGGCCGACGCAGAGCGTTCAGTCAAGGGGCTGGCAGCGGCGCGTCGAGAAGCACGCACCCAGCCCTCGTCCACGGCGTGCCGCTTGGTCGCGGGTGTCGTTCCCGGGATCTTGCGCGGGGCGAACCCGGTAGCCGGGGCGCGAGATCGCTGGGCTCATGGCTTGGGGTCTCGATGCAAGGATGTCCAGCCGGCCTTCGGACTCATGTCCCGCAAGTCCCAGGCCGCCGCATCGAAGGCGCGGCTGCGCGGCGCGTGGCGCGGAAAGCCGCTGGACTGGGTTTCGCTGTCGATGATCTGGCCGCGCCCCTCGAGCACATCGGACAGCAGCTTGGCGTCAATCGGGTCCCGGTCCCAGGGC